>CAIKMZ010000156.1 GCA_903828665.1 uncultured beta proteobacterium | reverse complement strand
TCGTCAGGCCAGCGCTTTGCCATCGGGCTTCCTTCAGACTCGCAGTCACCCGCGAAACCCTTGCCTCTGGCTAACTCTTCCCCTTGCCGGGCGAGTAGAGGACTTTCACCTCCAAGTAGGTGCGCCCTGCCGGGCGCACCAAAAAAAAGGCACCGGGATCACCGGTGCCTCGTCTCGCTCTTGTTCCTGCTCTTGCTTTATTGTTGTCCCGTCAAGGCTGTCTCCTGGGTCTTTCCTCTTCAGCGGGCCTCAAACCCGCCGACAACTGAGGCTCACTGTACCCGCGATGACCGGTCGGCAACATCAGGACTTACCCTTTGTCCGCGCGGACGGCGTCTTCCACGATCCATTGCGCAGCCTTTTCCGCAATCATCAGGGCCGGTGAATTGGTGTTGCCGCTGGTGATCATCGGCATCACGCCGGCATCGACCACGCGCAAACCCGCGATCAATCCACCCGGACCGCGCACGCGCAGCCTGGAGTCAACCACGGCCAGCGGGTCGTCCGGGCGACCCATCCGGGTCGTGCCGATCGGGTGAAAGATGGTGGTGGCGATGTCGCCCGCTAGCTTGGCCAGTTCCTGATCGGTCTGGTACTGGATGCCCGGTTTCCACTCCTGCGGTTGATATTTGGCCAGCGCCGGCTGGGCGACGATAGTGCGCGTCAGGCGCAGCGAATCGGCCGCTACCTTGCGATCGGCATCGGTGCTGAGGTAATTGGGCGCAATGGCCGGGGCAACTTCGAAGCTTGCGCTCTTGATGCGGATCGTGCCGCGGCTGGTCGGGTTCAGGTTGCAGACGCTGGCGGTGAAGGCATTGAAGCTGTGCAGCGGCTCGCCGAACGCCTCCAGGCTCAAGGGCTGGACGTGGTACTCGATGTTCGGATGAACCTGCGCCGCATCGCTGCGGGTGAATGCGCCCAGTTGCGACGGCGCCATGCTCATCGGGCCGCTGCGCTTGAGCGCGTACTCCAGGCCGATCATCGCCTTGCCCCACAGGGTGCTGGCCTGGGTGTTGAGCGTCTTGACGCCCTGCACCTTGTACACCGAGCGAATTTGCAAGTGGTCCTGCAGGTTGGCGCCCACGCCCGGGGCGTCGTGCGTGACGGCAATGCCGTGCTGTTGCAGCAGGTCCGCCGGTCCGATACCCGAGAGTTGCAGAATCTGCGGCGAGCCGATGCTGCCCGCGCTCAGGATGACCTCGGCGCTCGCGCTGGCCGTGACCATCTCGCCCTTGGCCCAAACCTCGACGCCCTTGCAGCGCAAGCTGCCGTCGGTGCGGGTTTCGAACAGCAGCCGCGCCACCTGGGCCGAGGTCCAGATCTCGAAATTGGGTCGTGCGTCGCAGTGCGGCCGCAAGAAGGCCTTGGCCGTGCTCCAGCGCCAGCCCTGGCGCTGGTTGACCTCGAAGTAGCCAACACCCTCGTTGTTGCCCCGGTTGAAGTCATCGGTGGGCGCAATGCCCGCCTGCTGCGCGGCCTGCGCAAACGCATCGAGCACGTCCCAGCGCAGGCGTTGCTTCTCCACGCGCCATTCGCCGCCGGCGCCGGATTGCCGCAGCAGCTTGGCGTACGCCTGCGAGTCGTCCTGCAGCAGTTCAGGCAGGACACCACGCGCGCCATGCGCGGCGCTGGCGCCCTTGAAGTGGTCTTCATGCAGCTTGAAGTAGGGCAGGACCTTGTCCCAGGCCCAGCTCGCGTCGCCCGTGATGCCGGCCCACTGGTCATAGTCGCGGGCCTGGCCGCGCATGTAAATCATGCCATTGATGCTGCTGCAGCCGCCCAGGGTCTTGCCGCGCGGGTAGCGCAGCGCGCGCCCATTGAGCCCGGTGTCAGGTTCCGTGCTGTAGAGCCAGTCGGTGCGCGGGTTGCCGATGCAATACAGGTAGCCCACCGGAATATGGATCCAGTGGTAATCGTCCTTGCGCCCGGCCTCGATCAGCAGCACGCGCTTGCCGGCATCGGCCGAAAGGCGGTTGGCCAGCAGGCAGCCCGCCGTGCCGGCGCCGACGATGATGTAGTCGAAGGTGGTGCTCATGGTGGACCCCCTGCTCAGTGCCCGGCCCAGTTCGGTTTGCGCTTTTCCTGAAACGCCTTTTGCCCTTCCTTGGCGTCTTCGGTCAGCGTGAACAAGGCGATCTGGCTCTCGGTGAAAGACATGGCCTGCTCAAACGCCATCGCCTCCACGCCCTTGAGCGTGTACAGGCCGCGCCGGATGGCTGCGGGTGACTTGTCGAGCAGGCGCTCCAGCAGCCACTGCAGCTTGGCGTCCACGTCGTCGTCGACATAATTCACCAGCCCGACTTCGAGCGCCTGGGCCGAACTGATCGGCTCGCCGGTCAGGCACATCTCGTTGAGCGTACGCCGTGGAATCAGGTGCTGCAGCACGCTGAGAACCTGGGCCGGAAAGACGCCGACCTTCACTTCAGGCAGGCCAAATACGGCGTGGCGCGCCGCCACGGCCATGTCGCACATCGACATCAGGCCCATGCCACCGGCCATGCAGGCGCCGTTCACGCGCGCGATCAGCGGCACGCAACTGGCGCGCGCCACGCGCAGCAATTGCGCCAGATGGCCGTGCGGCTCGGAGTAATCGGTGGTAAAGGCTTTGGCCGACTGCAGATCGGCGCCAGCGCAGAAGGCTTTGCTGCCGACGCCGGTGATGATAATGGCGCGAATGCCGCGCTCGCCCTGAGCTGCTGAAATGGCCTGCGCCATGGCAGCCAGCACGGCGTGGCTCATGGCGTTGCGACGTTCCTCACGGTTGATCGTGAGCCACAGCACGGCATCGCGCTGTGTCACTAGCAATTCCGGCGTTGGTGAAGAAATGGTCTGATTCAAGCTCTGTCTCCTGTTGGCATCTTTGCAATCATTTTGCCGCAAGGGTACCGCTCGCGGCAGTACCATGCGTGACTACACTAATCGATTCGCTTCTTGTTGACGCATTGTGATTGATAACACCGCAATGACGGAAGATACGCCACGCATCACACGCCAGACGACGGCTGAAGGGCCGGGACTGCTGCTGTCGGGTTGCTGGTCGGCAGCGCAACTGGCGGAGCCCGCGACCTGGCCCAAGATTGAAGTGGAACTGACGGCCTGCGCGGCGCGCGCTGCCGAAAGCTGGACCTGGGATTTGACCGGCCTGCAGCGACTCGACCATACGGGCGCGCAAGTGTTGTGGAACGCATGGGGTCGCCGCTGGCCGGCCCGACTGGCGCTGACGCCAACCCAGCGCAGCATGCTGGACCGCGTTGCCAGCTACACCCGGACGCCACCGGCTCCGACCCGCATTTCCCTCTGGCAACTCTTTCTGGCGCTAGGCGCGATGGTCTGGGTGGTGCTCGACCACCTCAAGTACGCGCTGCGCCTGACCGGACAACTGGCTCTCGACAGCGTCAAACTGGCCGCCGCGCCGGCCAAGGGCCCATGGCGCGATGTGTCGGGACACCTGTACCGCATCGGCGCCACCGCGCTTCCGATCACCGCGCTGGTGGGTTTTCTGATCGGCGTGGTGCTGGCCTACCTGATGTCGCAGCAATTGCGCCAGTTTGGCGCCGACGCCTTCATCGTCAACATCCTGGGCTTCGCGCTGATCCGCGAACTCGGGCCGGTGCTGGCCGCGATCCTGATAGCAGGACGCTCCGGTTCATCGATCACGGCCCAGATCGGCGTCATGCGTGTCACGGAAGAGCTCGACGCCATGCGCGTGATGGGCATTCCCAAGGGTTACCGGCTGGTGCTGCCGCGCGCCATCGCCATGGCCATCGCCATGCCCTTGCTGACGGTATGGACCACGCTGGCCGCGCTGCTGGGCGGCATGCTGGCATCCGACATGGTGATGGGCGTGACGCCGGCCTATTTCTTTGAGGCGCTGCCGCGCGCCGTGCCGATCTCCAACCTCTCGCTGGCAGTCGGGAAATCGGTCGTGTTCGGCCTGCTGATTGCCCTGATCGGCTGCCACTTCGGGCTGCGCGTTCAGCCTAACACCGAAAGTCTGGGACGCGGCACGACGGCGTCGGTGGTGATCTCCATCACCGTGGTGATCCTGGTGGACGCGCTGTTTGCCGTGGTCTTCAAGGATGTCGGACTGTGAACACCACGGCCGAGCCCGTCGTCGCGATCGAGAAACTCTGGTCGGTGTTTCGCGGTGCCGGGCGCGCCTCTGTGATTCACAAGAACCTGGACCTGCGGATCGAAGCCGGCGAACTGATGTCCATCGTCGGCGGCTCCGGCAGTGGCAAGACGGTATTGCTGCGCCAGATGTTGGGCCTGGAGACGCCGGCACGCGGCAGCGTCACGGTACTGGGCCAGCCCGCTTCTCAGATGGGTGACGAGGGCGCGGCCAGCCGCATCGGCATGCTGTTCCAGCATGGCGCGCTGTTCTCGGCTTTCACGGCGCTGGAGAACATCGCCTTTCCGCTGCGTGAACTCAGGACCCTGCCACGCGATCTGGTGCGCGACGTCGCCATGGTCAAGCTGCAGATGGTCGGACTCGACCCATCTCAGGCGCACAAGATGCCGGCTGACCTCTCGGGGGGCATGATCAAGCGAGTGGCGCTAGCCCGCGCCCTGGTGATGGACCCGCCCCTGCTGCTGCTGGACGAGCCCACCGCGGGGCTCGACCCCGACAGCGCCGACGCGTTCTGCACCTTGTTGCTGTCCCTGCACCGGGAGCTCGGTTTGACCGTGGTGATGGTCACGCATGACCTGGACACCCTGTTTGAGCTGAGCACGCGGATCGCCGTGGTCGCCGACAAACACATCATCGTCAACGGCACGCCGGCCGAGGTGATGGCTTGCGATCATCCGTTTGTGCGCGAGTTCTTTCTTGGCGAGCGCGGTCGGCGCGCCGCGTCCCTGTTGCACAAACCCCCGGCATCGGTGTAGAAAGAAAACCTGACATCACAACCATGGAAAACAAATCCCACGCTCTGGCCGCCGGCGCCTTCGTGCTGCTGCTGGCGGGACTGCTCGTCACCCTCGCCGTCTGGCTGACGCGTGATTCGCGCCAATTGCGCGTCTATGAAATCACCAGCCAGGAAGAGGTCACGGGTCTTCAGCCCGAAGCCTCGGTTCGCTTCAAGGGCGTGACAGTGGGCAAGGTCACGCGCATCGGCTTCGACCCGCAGGCCGGCAGCCGCGTGCTGCTCCGCATCGCCATCGATGACAGCGCCCCCATCACCACCTCCACCTTCGCATCCCTGGGCTTTCAGGGCGTCACCGGCCTGGCATTCGTGCAACTCGACGACGACGGTCAATCGAAAGTGATGCTGGCGCCGGGCGGCGGTCCGGCCGGGCGGATCCCGATGCGCCCGGGGCTGATGTCCAAGCTTTCCAACCACGGCGAAACGATCCTGCTGGAACTGGAAGAAAGCAGTCGACGCATCAACCAGTTGCTCAGCACCGAGAATCAGAAGAAGCTGGTCACGACGGTTGGCAGCATGGGTCAGGCCGCTGACAGCCTTGCGCATCTGTCCCGCGATGCCGGCCAGGCACTGCCCCCCTTGGTGCAGGATGCCAAGGCCACGCTCCAGGCACTGAAGGCGACGTCGCTGCAGGTCGGTGACAGTGCCGACGAGGCGCGCGCTTCTGCCCGCACTTTCAAGACCGTGACCGAGCGCATGAACGAACCGGGCGGCACACTGGACCAGCTCGGCGCCGGCGCCGACACGCTGGTCAGAACCGGGCAGACACTCAACACCACAACCCTGCCACGCGTCAACCGCGTCGCCGACGAAGCGACGCGCAGCGCGCGGCAGTTGGGCCGCACGCTGGGCAGCGTTGGTGATAACCCGCAATCGCTGATCTTTGGCAACGCGCCGATCCCGCCCGGGCCCGGTGAACCCGGTTTCTCCAACAGCCCTGGCACACCATGAACATCGCTGATACGCCCGTCTCCCGTTGCGCCGGTCTCGCCGGTATTGGTATTTACGGGATGTGCCTTGTGCTCATCCTGCTGCTGGGTGGCTGCGCCCTGCCAGTCCAGGCCCCGCGCCCGGCGACCTACGACTTCGGCCCCGGGTTGCTGACAGCCGCTCTCACCGACAGCCGTGCCAGACCGCCGATCCTGGTGCTCGAGATGACCGACGCCAACCCGGCGCTCGACAGCACGGCGGTGCTGTACCGACTGGCCTATGCCGACAGCCAGCAGCTGCACCCGTATTCGCTGGCGCGCTGGAGCATGCCGCCGAACCAGTTGTTGCTGCAGTACCTGCGCGCCCAGCTTGGCCGGCATTACACCTTGCTGAGCGCGGGTGAGGACGATGGCCTATCCGGTGCCGGCCCAGCAAGACCAGGGCGATTTACCTTGCGCATCGAACTGGAGGAGTTCAGCCAGCTGTTCACAGCGCCCGACAATAGCGTTGGCCTGCTGCGGCTGCGTGCCACCGTGACCCAGGACCGCGGCACGGGTGAGCGAACGCTGGCGCAGCGCAGCATCGTCGCGCAACGCCCCGCGCCCAGTGCCGACGCCCGGGGCGGTGTCCGCGCAATGACGGCCGCAGCCGACGCGGCGGTGCAAGACCTGGAACATTGGCTGGATGCAGTGAGCCAGCCGTAGACTGGCAGACCTCAAAGTCAAGCGTTCTGAACGCCATCGCTGCAGCACTGGCAAAAACACAACACCGCGAGTGAAAACCGCAAACAACAAGTTGATTTATATCAACTAGCGGCGATAGGATGGAAATCGCACGACCCTTTCCCGGATACCGGTTTATCCTCGGGCCCAGGTCTAACTTGGGGCAGTCCCAGGTATTTCTTTGACCGGCTTAACTGCAAACTGAAAGGCTTTGACATGAAATTCGCACAAATTCTGGTACCCGTCGCCATGGCTGCACTCGCAGTCGCATCCACCAGCGCAATGGCCGCCGTGGACGCTGACGCAGCGCAAGCTCTGTTCAAGAAGAACGATTGCTCCAAGTGCCACTCGGTCGATAAGGCCAAGAAAGGCCCTGCGCTGAAGAAGGTTGCCGCGAATTACAAGGGCAAAGCCGACGCACAAGCCAGCATCATCAAGGCCATCACGACTGGCCCGAAGGTCAAGCTTGACGACGGCTCCCAGGAAGATCACAAGATCATCGACACGAAAGATCAGGCTGCGCTGAAGAACATTGCCGACTGGATTCTGGCGCAGTAATAGCTGACTTGTTCCATTGAGCACGTGGTGATTCAAGAAATCAGGATTGAACTGCATAGGTAACGGTGTTGCGCTGACGGCTTGGAGCCGTTGGCGGCATGTCGTTCAACCAAGAAAAGACGACGGAGAAGAAATGAAACATTCATTGGCTCGATGGGGCACAGCTTGCCTGGTATCTATCGCATTGGCGGGTTGCGGCGGCGGCGGTGGTGGCGTTTCAACGCCGACGCCACCGGCCGGCATCCTTGGCGCCCTGAGCGCCGCTGCGGCAGTGGCAAGCAACGACACGGCCACCAATAGTGCGGCGCCGTTCACCGTTCTGCAGGGCGCCGGCATACCCGCCGTAACGATCAACAGTCCACCCAAGATCAACTTCGCCGTGTTTTCAGATGGCGCAGTCAAGTCCGACCTGGCCATCACCAACGTGAGTTTTGCCATTGCCAAACTGGTGCCGGGCACCAATGGCGACCCGGACCAGTGGGTCAACTATATCTACCGAAAAGAGACCGCGACCGTGGGCGTCGGGCCCGGCGGCAGCTTGGTGCCCGTCGCTACCGCATGGCAAGCGACCACCGATGGCAAGCAGACGGACCCCACCCTGCTGGCCGCCCAGCTGGTTTACAACTCCGCCGGTTACTACACCTACACCTTCAAGACCGATATCAAGGACATCGCCCAGACCAATGGTGTCGTGTTCGAGCCCGGCCGTACCCATCGCGTCGCCATTCAACTCAGTTACAAGAATGCGGCTGGCGCCACGGTACTGGTCAACCCTTACGTCGACTTCACTATCGATGCCAACGGCAATTCAGTGCTGGTCACCGATCCAGCCAAGACGCGCAAGATGACCGATGTGGCGTCCTGCAACGGTTGTCATGAAAAACTTGGCCTTCACGGTGGCGGTCGCGTCGATACACAATACTGCGTCATGTGCCACAACCCTGGCACCACAGATGCCAACAGCGGCAACGTCCTGACGCTGTCAACCATGGTGCACAAGATCCATGCTGGCAAGAGGCTCGCCACCGCAATCGGCGGTGAGGACTACACGATCTGGGGTTACCAGAACAGCATGAACAGCTACGCCGACGTCGGCTTCCCGCAAGACCTGCGCAATTGCACTGTCTGCCATTCTGGCGCCAATCCGGCCACCCCGCAGGGCGACAACTGGAAGACCCAGCCCAGCAAGGAAGCCTGCCTGACCTGTCACGCAAACAACGATGGTTCGGACTGGGACGCCAACCACAAGCCGATCGCCGGCACACTGGTCGCCGCTGGCGCACCGGCCAAGGCATTGAGCAACCAGCAATGTGCCCATTGCCACGGGGTCGGTTCGGTCCTCTCCGCAGAGAGCGTGCATTGGAACCAGGCTCAAGTCAATGCCGCCAAGTACAAGATGAACATTGAAAGCGTAGCCTTCAACGATACGAGCGACCACACGGCCCGCAGCGTGACCGTCAAGTATTTCCTGTCCGACCCGACCGGTGGCAACACCGCCTACAACCTGGTGACGTCAGACTGCACTGGCACCGGCACCATCACCTGCGCCAACACCACCAAATTTGGCAACCTGCGCTTCTACCTTGCCTACCAGAACATGGTCGGTCAGACTGACAGCGTGACCGAGTACTCGGCCTACAACAACGGCGGCAACAGCGCCAATGCCTATGCCTACAAGGGCAGCAACGATGGCAACAACCACTACACGGTCAGCATCCCGGTGCCGGACGACACGAGCATTGCCGTCGCCAAGGGCACGGCCCGCGTCATCAGCATCGGGCAAATCGTTGAACACCAACTGGCGGCTACGTCCGGAACCAACCCAAGGCCTGAAGTGACACCGACGGTGCTGGTCAACACCGGCGTGCAGCACACCGCGGCCGAACTGGCGCTCACCGGCACGTTGCAAGCACGCCGCACCGTTGTTTCCAACGAAAAATGCAATGTTTGCCACGGCTTGCTGGGGACCGCTTCCGGTTCCAACACCTTGCCCAACGCCTTCCACGGCGGGGCTCGCAACACGGTTGAGGCCTGCGTGGTCTGCCACGATGCAAACCGGATGTCGAGCACGATCATGACCAATGGCCTGGCCCTCAACGAGTCCTACCAGTTCAAGCGCATGATCCATGGCATCCACGGCAACTCCAAGCGGACCTACCCGTTCACGCATGGCAACACGGTTGTGGGCGCGTTCTGCAATCCGGCCAACACCAGCGCCATTGCGACGGCGGCGTGCGACGGGACGCTGAAGTTCCTCACCGGTGTTGAAAATTACGCCGCCGAGGTTGCCTGGCCAGGCGCCAGCCTCAACTGCAACACCTGCCACGTCAACAACTCCTACCAGCGCGACCTGAGTCCGCTCGGTGCAGTCGTCAAGAAGGATGCGGGCGTCACCGACCCGGGCCAGTGGAAAGTGATCTCGCCCAAGGCCGCCACCTGCACCTCGTGCCATGATTCCGCCACGGCGCAAACGCACGTCATCAACTACGGTGGCGCTACGTTTGGCACCCGTACCCAGACCGACGTCGGCACTCTGCTGCCCGTTGCAACCGCCGTGCCGCGCGAGTCTTGTGATGACTGCCACGGCAGCGGCGGCTTCAAGAGCGTGGACATCATCCACGGTCTGAAATAGCCATGCATCGCCGCGCGTCGGTAACTGTTTTGAAGGGATTTGGGATGCAAATCAAGAGATCAATGGCCATTGTTGGCCTGTGCCTGGCGGGCTTGCTCGGGCCGTTCGGTTCAGTCCAAGCCGCCGACGAGGTCGGCGCCAAACTGTGCCAAACCTGTCATGACGAAGACGATCGGCCCGATATCAGTAAGACCGCGCACGGCTTTGCCACGGATGCGCGGGTGCCGGACTGCATCAGCTGCCACGGTCCCAGCCCGACCCACGCAAAGAAGCCGCCGGGCGCGCCGACACAACCCAAACCGGATCGCATATTCACCAAGAAGTCAGCTCTACCCGCGAGCGAGCGCAGCGCCGCCTGCCTGAGCTGCCACGTCAATGACCCCAAGCGCGCGTTATGGGCTGGCAGCCAGCACGACGCTGCCGATGTTGCCTGCAGCGCCTGCCACAAGATCCACGACAACCAGGACAAAGTGCGCGACCGAGCCACCCAGGCCGAGGTTTGCTACACCTGCCACAAGGAGCAGCGCGCCCAGATGAACCGGCCGTCGCATCATCCGGTGCCCGAGGGCAAGATGGTTTGCTCGGATTGTCATAACCCTCACGGCTCGGCCGGCCCAAAGCTGCTCAAGCGTGACAGTGTCAATGACACCTGCTACACCTGCCATGCAGAAAAGCGCGGACCCTTCGTCCATCAACATGACCCGGTGACCGAGGATTGCACCAACTGCCACACCGTCCACGGCAGTGTGGTGTCACCCATGCTCAAGATGCGCGCGCCGCTGCTGTGCCAGCAATGCCACACACCGCACGCGACCGGCAAGGTGGGAGCCATCGGTGCGCCGTCGGTTGGCACCAGCGGCAAGAACACGACCAATCTCTGGCAAGGCCGCAGCTGCCTGAACTGCCACACGCAGATTCACGGCTCCAACAATCCGTCGAGCACCAATTCGACGCTACCGCTATTCATGCGCTGAGGTACGGAGAAAAATGATGAGCACATCGGTTTTTTCATTTAACTTTCAGCGCAGCGCAGTGGCCATCGCGGCCTGCGCGGTCTGCATGGCGGCATTCACGCAGAGCGCGAATGCCCAGACCATCATCAGCGTCGGGGCCGGTGCCGTCAGTGGCAGCACCGCAGACCGCGCGCTGTTCGGCCAGTACAACGGTCTGGGAGAAGACCGCAACCTGGTCGGCATATTGGGCATTGATTACAGTATGCGGGATCAGGATGCCGGCCAGTGGCTGGACATCAAAGGATCAAACCTGCTGGGACACACGCGTGAACTCGGTCTGGTCTGGAAGAACCCGGGTAGTTGGAAGCTCAACGCCAACTATGGCGAGTTGACCCGCTACGACCCCAGCACCATCAACACCGGGCTGCTCGGGGCAGGTTCCACCACACCGCAGGTCGTGCCGGTTGCAGCGGGCGCCGGCAGCGACCTTGCGCTGCAAACCAAACGCACCAGCCTCGGCCTGGGTATGACCAAGATCATCAGCCCCGCCTGGCAGATCGCGCTGGATCTGAAAACCGAGAAGAAGGAAGGCTCGCGCCTTTTCGGCATTGGCATGAACTGCCCTTCGGTGATCGCCGTACCCCAGTGTGGCGCCAACACCGGTTGGGCGCTGCTGATGCTGCCAGAGCCGATCAATGCCAGCACCAGCCAAGTTGAAACCCGCGTCAGTTACGCGATGGATAAGCTGCGCTTCAGCCTTGGCTACTACGGCTCGTTCTACCGCAACAACAACGACACCCTCAACCCCAGCGTACCTGGCAGCCTGAATGCCAACGCCGGTCTAATCAACATCCTCAACCAGCCGTTGGCGCTGGCCCCCGACAATCAGGCGCATCAGTTTGACCTGAGCGGCAGTTTTGACCTGGCTCCGAGCACGCGCACGACCTTCAAACTGGCCCGCGCCATCGCCACACAAAATGTCGATTTTGCGAGCGCTGGGTTGACCGGAGCACCGGCCGGCGTCAGCAATCTAGGCGGCAATGTCGCCACCAATCTGGCCAAACTCAGCCTCACGTCGCGTCCGGTCAAGGAGCTCTCCCTGCTGGCCGACTGGCGCTACGAGAATCGACAGGACGACACCCCCATCGCCTTGTACAACTCCGAGGGCACCGCCACCTACACCAATCAGAGTTTTCCGAACCGCAAGACCAAGGGCAAGTTGCAGGCGAGCTGGCAGTTCAATAGCGACTACCGTGGCACCCTTGGTGCGGACTACGAGACCATCGATCGTGGCGTCTTCACCGCAAGCAGCGCCATAGCCGGCGTCAGTGCACTGCGCCAGCAAACGCAGGAAACCGGTGTTCGCGCAGAATTGCGCCGGCGTATGTCAGACAACGCCAGTGGCGCTGTCACTCTGTCGAGCAGCAAGCGCACAGGCTCCAACTGGCTCAAGGACAACAACGGTCTGGGCGTGACCGAGGTCACCGACGTGAGCAACCCGGTATTGGGGTTGCCGTCGACTTCGATCCTGCCGCCGACACTGGCAGACCGCAAGCGCAACAAGATCAAGATCTTTGCTGACTGGCAGCCTAGTGAAGAATTGACGCTGCAGTTCAGCGCCGAAGGTGGCAAGGACCAGTACGACGTGCCAACGGTGTACGGCCTGCAGGACACGCGCATGAACCTGCTTGGCGTCGACTGGACCTACGCTTTGTCCGACGCATGGGCCATCAATGGTTACCTGTCGCGCGGTCAGCAGACCCTCAATCAGGCACTCCCGGCAGGCTACCTGATGGCATTCAACGACACCAGCCTCAACGCCAGCATCGGTTTTGCCGGCAAGACCACTTCCAAGATCGAACTCGGCGGCAACCTGCTCTACGTCAACGACAGAAGCATCTACGCCCAGGGGCTTGACGCCAGTGCCGACGCCTACAGCGCCGCGCTGCTGGCATCGACCGGCGGCTTGCCGGACATCGTGTTCCGCCAGACAGCGCTCAAGCTGTACGGCAAGTACGCCCTGGACAAGACCTCGTCGGTGCGCGTCGATCTGATCCATCAGCGCACCAGCATGAACGACTGGGCCTGGGGTGCCAACGGTGTGCCCTTCGTCTATTCCGACGGCACCACCGTGATGCAACAGCCGACGCAAAACGTCAGTTTCATCGGCGTCACCTACAGCTACCAACTGCCCTAGCCAGTACCCGGGCGTTTTGTAAACGCCCGGTTCTAATTCTGTGAAGTTTGATATACCTCAAACTTGCAGTCCACTAGCACACTGAGAATGCACACGTGTAATGTGTGTGTAAATTGACAATCTGTGTCTTCAACGTCAACGCCTAAGGAGGCAATAGTGAATGATGTAACCCTGTCGATGAAAAATCGACGCACCCCCCTTTGGACCAAGCTCGCCACGGCGAGCCTGTTGTCCATCGCCATCGCCGGTTGCGGCGGCGGCAGTGACGGCGCCACTGGCGCTACTGGCGCCGCTGGCGCCGCCGGTGCCACCGGTGCAACTGGTCCGGCTGGTGCAAACTTAGTCGCCACGGTCAATTTGGGTAGCAACACCGCAGCCCCGACGGCCGCTGCTGCTGCCGCTTGGGCGGCTGTTGCACCGCAAGTCACGGTGAGCAGTGTTTCCATTGCCAGCCCTCCTGTGGTCAACTTCTCAGTCAAAGACGCCGCCGGCAATCCGGTCGTGGGCCTGGGCGCTTACTCCCAAAGCTCCACCGCCACGGTCAAGAGCCTGGCCAACATCGCCTTCACCCTGGCCAAGCTGGTGCCCGGCACCAACGGCGCGCCCAGCAAGTGGGTCAGCTATATCGTCACCAAACCGGTGACCGTCGCTCAGCAAGCGGGCACTTTGGGTGCTAACGACGTGTGCGACTCAGCCACAGCGCCAACCGTGTGCGGCACCTTCCCGACTACCGAGAAGGAAGGCACATTGGTCGATAACGGCGACGGCACCTACAAATACACTTTCTACCGCGATGTCACGAAGGTCGACACCATTGTCGCCAGTCTGATCGACAAGGGTGCAGCCAAAAAGGCTGATCTCGGCACTGCAGCCGACCTGAAATATGACGCAAACGCGACGACACGCCTGGGCATCATGATCAGCGGCAGCGCGCCCGGCACCGGCACCAATACGCCGACGGCTGTGCAAACCGTCGCGCCAGTTCCGATGGTCAATACCGTCAACGTCGCCTATGACTTCATCCCGGCCACCGGCAAAGCTGCAGTCCCCGGTACTGACAAGACGCGCACCGTCGTCGCCAAGGATTCCTGCGCGACCTGCCACGCCGGGAAAGGTATTGGCCACGTCAGTATCACTTCGGCCTCCAATGGCATCCCCGCTGGAAGTTTTGTCGGTCGCAATGATCCAAACTTCTGCGTGACTTGCCACACCGACCAGACCAAATTTGGTTTCGCACCGGTGACCACAACCGCGACCGGCTACTCAGGCAGCTACTACCGGGTGCCCACTGGCGCTGCGGATAGCGGCCAGGAATCAGCCTTCCTCTACCCGCGCATGATTCACCAATTCCACATGGGCGACGAGCTGACCAAGACCGGCTACAACCTGAATGGGCATTGCACTGACAACACCGCAACTTACAACGCACAAAGTTCTGGTCTGGGCGAGTGCTTCAACAAGGTTGGCTTCCCGCAGGAACGACGCAATTGCGCCGTCTGCCACGCGGGTGCTACAACCGCTGCCGGCGGTACCGCGGTGAAGACCACCGATGGCGACAACTGGAAGAACGTGCCCAACCGTATGGCTTGCGGCGCCTGCCACGATGGTATTAACTTCACGGATGGTACAGGCACTACGTTGAACGGTGTCTATGCCGGCCACGTTGGCGGTGCCAAAGCTGACGACAGCCAGTGCACGTTGTGCCACGGCGCGGCCGACATCGTGACCTACCACGCTGTCCCGGTCGCCACCGCGAATAACCCGACAGTCATTGCCGGCGTGTCCTCGATTTCGTATGCCATCAAGAGCGTGACTTTGAATGCCAGCAGGCAACCAGTGGTCAGCTTCACGATCACCAAGGATGGTGCTGCGGTGACTTCGCTTGCCGTGCCGACGCTGGTGACGAACGCGGCATCCGGTGCCCAGGTGGTTTCCCCCGCTTATGAGCCAATCGCTGGGTTCACAAGCGGCCCGAGCGTCTATGTGCTTTACTCTGTACCTCAGGATGGCAACGCAGCACCGGCGGACTTCAACGTCTCTCATAGCGCCAGCCTGACCAACCTGTTGGTCGCCAGCGGTTCGCCGAAGGCGGGTTCCCTGACTTACGACAGCACTAACAAAGTCTGGGTAGCCACTTTGACTGGCGACTTGGTCGGTCAACCTGCTTCCGCTGGTTGCGCGGCAGTTACCGCACCCACAGTGGCCACCTGTATTTCTACTGTGACAACTGGCACGAACAAGTCTCCTGTTCTCGCCAGCCCGATCGTGGTTCCCGCTGCAGCGAAAATGCTGACGGGCGCGATCATCGGCACCTTCACGCAGAATTCTGGCTTCCCAACCACTTTGGGCGCAAGCTACGTTGCAGCCAACGTGTCGGTCAATCCGACCATCTCGGCTTCGGGTGGTCTTGCTATCCCGTCGATGTTGCAAAAGATGACGGCCACTGGGTTCACTGGACGCCGGGTGATTACCGCTACCGCCAAGTGCAACGCTTGCCATGATCAACTTGGCACCATGCCCAACTTCCATGGTGGTGCACGTAACGATCCGACGGCATGCGCCTTCTGCCATACACCAAATCGGAATAATGGCGGCTGGGCGGTGGATTCCCGCACGTTCATCCACGGCATCCACGCCGGCAAGCAGACGAATGGCGCACCGAGCACCATCCG
>CAIKMZ010000155.1 GCA_903828665.1 uncultured beta proteobacterium | reverse complement strand
GTCGATTGTGTTTTGTCAGGCATTCGCGATCTCCAATAAAACGTCGGCGTGACAGGGTTTGTCGGGGGCGCACCAGCAGGCGAGGTTCTTGCCGCGCAGGAGAGGAAGGCCCGCCACCAGCTTGTTCCGATATGGGTATCCTTCGGCCGCGTCGAAGGCGGCGACGATGGAGCCAGTGCAACTCTCGCGCCCCTCGATGCCGCTCACAACAAACTCTCGGAACACCAGAGTGCAGCAGCGGAAAGGCTCGCAGCAGCCGCAGGGCTTCACCTGGCAGCCGTGAGGCGTGCAGCTAAATGGATTGCCCCACCGGGTCGAGCGATCGACCTTCATGGCGTTTGGTGGCATACGCCAGCCCTTGGTGCGACGAAGCTGGACGCGCTCAGGCATTAGCTTTCCTTTCGGGCATCTGTGGTGCTGGGTGATCGGCCATACCGCCAGCGGCCATCCATTCCCGCTGTTCGGCCCGCGTCATGCGCCGACCCAGCTTTTCTGCGATCTCGTCATAGCGCCGCAGCCGAAGAAGCTGCCACGCCTGGAGGTCGGCCATCCATTGCTCAAATGGCGGCAGCGGGAGAGGCGGCAATGGCTCTGGCGCGCGATATTTCTTGATTGCTCCCGGTCGCTTTGCCTCAGCGATAGCGGCTTCCACGGCGGCGCAGATTTCATCGAGGCCGAGGTTATACGTTTCGACGCCCGACGCGCGGGAATGCCGGTGCCGCTTCAATAGGCGATGAGTGATCCCCTCGACCTCGCGGGCATTTTCCAACTGCCAGGTGCGTTCCAGCACGAGCTCGCCGACGCCGATCCGCAGATGCTTTGCGCGCTTCTTTGGGTTCCCGCTGAACCCCACCTTGCGCGCCCCATCATCGCGGAGAAACACGTAGACGAACGGATGCCCGGTCATTTCTTGGCCCTTGCCGCGGCGCGCTTTAGGTTCTGCTGGTGCTTGTATTGCGCGATGGGCCTCGGCCCCAGGCGATCCTTGATCGTGTTCAGCGACAGGCCAGAGGCAGCCACCAGGGCCGCCGTAGGGTATTCCTTGGACGGCAGCGGCCAGTAAGGTTCGACGTGCTCCTTGATAGCCTTGTCTGACTTGCTACGCCGGTTCTCAGCCGAGATAGCCGGGCCAGCCTTGAGCGCAGCAACGCGCTGATCGAGGTTCCGACTGGCCTTCCAAACGGCTACAGCGGCGTCAGGATCAGAGCCGGGCGCTATCTCCACGTCCGATGCAAGTGCCTTGATGGTGGCGCCCCTGGCGCCGGCAGCGGTTAGCACGGCGCGGAAGTCAGGCTCGCCCCAGGCCAGCACGGCGAGGCTGGCAACATAGATCGTCTCGGCGCGGCGCCGGTTGGTCGGACGCAAGATCGAAGCGCGTTGTTCCAGTGACGCAATCTGGTGCGCTTGGCGGTGGCGCGGCTTCACCTCATCCCGGTAGACATCCACGCCGGCAGGCATCAGCACAAGCTGTTGCTCTATCGTCCAGGCCGGCGAGATGTTCGAGATATACGCCTTGTCAGCCAAAATCTGCGTCCCGTGCTTTTTACTGTTGACAGTTTATTCCCATTGCTTCTAAAGTGTCAACACTGGATTTAACCCAAAGACACCCGGAGGCGATCAGATGGCCAACCTCACCGACACCCAGCGCGACGACTTTATTGCCGGCCTCGGCGTTTCCAACCGGATCGGCTTAAACACCGCGTCACGCGAGAAGCAGATTGATGCAGGGCAGGACTTGGCCTACCGCACAGATGTTGTCGAGACGCATGAAACCTATGCAGATTTCGTCAAGACACACGGGCGCCCGGCGCGCACAGTTCAGGCCGGCGCGCATGAACTGCATATCTGGGACGGCGTGCAGTTTGGGAAAGGTAAGCCGCGCGGATCGCTCTACCTGATGGAGTTTGACAGCGGCGTGTCAGCCTCGCTTTTCAGCTAATCAAGAACCCC
>CAIKMZ010000154.1 GCA_903828665.1 uncultured beta proteobacterium | reverse complement strand
ATGCCGTATCCATCAGAGGATCCACCTCGATTGCTCGAAGTCTCTTCCTGAACAACGGCTGTTCATGCTCCTGGCGTTCAACGCTCTCCTGTTTATCCCCAGTGGGGAGGGAGGCATCCATAGCATCTTGACCCGCAATCCGTGGCCCGCGTGGCACTGGATGCCGGGTCAAGCCCGGCATGACAACTGTAAAAATGGAAAAAACGGGTGGCTGCGGCTACAAGACCTTGTCCAGCGCCGCTGCGAGCTGGGCCACCGTGCGGTCCACGTTGTGCCATTTGTCCAGGCCAAACAGGCCGACGCGGAACGTCATGAAGTCGGCCGGCTCGTCGCACTGCAGCGGCACACCGGCAGCGGTTTGCAATCCTGCAGCGAGAAACTTCTTGCTGGACTGGATCTCGGGGTCTTCGGTGTAGCTCACCACCACGCCCGGCGCCTTGAAGCCCTCGGCGGCCACGCTCGGGATGCCACGGCTCTCGAACAAGGCGCGCACCTTGGCGCCGAGTTCGATCTGCTCGGTGCGCACCTTCTCGAAACCATAAGCCTGCGTTTCCTTCATCACCCCGCACAGCTTGGTCAGCGCATCGGTCGGCATCGTGGCGTGGTAGGCATGGGCGCCGTTTTCGTAGGCTTCCATGATCTGCAGCCACTTCTTCAAATCGCAGGCATAGCTGCTGCTGTTCGTGCCGTCGATGGCGGCGCGCGCGTGCTCGCTGAGCATGACCATCGCGCAGCATGGCGAGCTGCTCCAGCCCTTCTGCGGCGCACTGACCAGGATATCGACACCGACATCCACCATGTCCACCCAGACCGCGCCGGAGGCAATGCAGTCGAGCACAAACAGGCCGCCCACCTCGTGCACCGCGCCCGCCACAGCGCGCAGGTAATCGTCTGGCAGGATCATGCCGCAGGCCGTTTCGACGTGTGGGGCAAAAACAATATCGGGCTTCTTCGCGCGGATCGCCTCAACAACTTCGTCAATCGGTGCCGGCACCCAGGGTGCCTGCTTGCCGGTGCCGATGCGACGCGCCTTGAGCACGGTCGACTCGGCGGCAATGTGGCCCATGTCGAGGATCTGGGACCAGCGGAAGCTGAACCAGCCATTGCGGATGATCAGCACCTTCTTGTCGGCAGCGAACTGGCGCGCCACCGCCTCCATGCCGAAGGTCCCGCTGCCCGGGACGATGGCGACCGACCTGGCGTGATAAACCGTCTTCAACATGGACGAGATGTCCTTCATCACGCCCTGGAAACTCTTGGACATGTGATTGAGGGCGCGGTCGGTGTAGACCACCGAAAATTCGAGCAGGCCGTCGGGATCGACGTTGGGCAAAAGGCCAGGCATGGAAACTCCTTTTCAGCGTGGTTTGGGCACGGCCTTCAGGGCCGCGCCTGGGTGTGGCATCAGCATAGCACGCGCCCCGGCGATCAATAGCCGAGCGCAAGCCCGGTATTGCGGCGCGGATCATTGGCCCCGTAAAAGCGGTTGTTGCCCACCGGCTTGCCGCCGAGCGAAGGTGCGCCGACCACGATCGCGATCAAGTGGTTCGCGGGCTGCGGCGCGCCAAGCTTGTGACCCATGTCGACGAGGATCTTGCGCGCGTCGGGGCTGATGCCGAAGTTGTCCACGTTGGTCAGATCGGGCAGCCACTGCTGGTGAAAGCGCGGCGCGTCCACCGCTTCCTGCACGTTCATGCCGTAGTCGATCACGTTCATGATGGTGTGCGTGACAGCCGTGATGATGCGGCTGCCGCCCGGCGTGCCCACCACCATGACGGGCTTGCCGTTCTGGCTGACGATGGTCGGGCTCATGGAACTCAGCGGCCGCTTGCCCGGGGCGATGGCATTGGCTTCACCCTGCACCAGGCCGTAGATGTTGGGCACGCCGATCTTGACCGTGAAGTCGTCCATCTCGTTGTTCAACAGCACGCCGGTGCCAGCTGCCGTGACCTTGGCGCCAAACCAGTCGTTCAGGGTGTAGGTGACGGCCACGGCGTTGCCGTCCTTGTCGACGATCGAGTAGTGCGTTGTGTTGTTGCCCTCGTGCGGCTCGACGCCCGGCTTGAGGTCTTTCGATACGCCGGCCTTGGCCGGATCGATCGCGGCTCGGATCTTGGCGGCGTAGCCCTTGTCAAGCAGGCGCTCCAGCGGGTTCTTCACAAAGTCGGGGTCGCCCAGATAGCTGTTGCGGTCTAGGTAGGCGTGGCGCATGGCCTCGATCTGGTAGTGCACGGCCTGGGCCGAGCGGAAGCCCAGGTCCTTCAACGGGTAGCCTTCGACGATGTTGAGGATTTCGCAGATCACGACGCCGCCCGAGCTCGGCGGCGGCGCCGACACGATGTGGTAGCCGCGGTAGTCGCACTCCACCGGCGCGAGTTCGCGCACCGTGTACTGGTCGAGATCAGCCTGCGTCAGCAGACCCTTGCCGGTCGTGCTCGCGGCCACCAGCGCCTTGGCGACCGGACCCTTGTAGAAGCCGTCGGCGCCGTTGCGGCTGATCAGCTTCAAGGTTTTCGCCAGGTCCTTCTGAACCAGCTTCTGACCGCTCTGCAAGGGTTCGCCCTTGTTCAGGAAGATCGCGGCGGACGGCGCGTCAGCGCGGAAGTCCGCGGTGGCGGTCTGGACCAGATCGGCATCGCCCTGCTGCAGCACAAAGCCGCCTTCGGCCAGCTTGATCGCGGGCGCCATCAGGGCCGCGCGGGACAGCGTGCCGTACTTGGCGCGCGCGGTCTCGAAGCCGGCCACCGAGCCCGGCACGGCGACTGCCAGATAGCCCTTGGTGCTCAAGCCCTTGATGACATTGCCGCTGGCATCGAGGTACATGTTGGCGCTCGCGCCCAAGGGCGCCTTCTCGCGGAAGTCAAGGAAGGTCTTGCGCCCGTCGGCCAACTGCAGCGTCATGAAGCCGCCGCCGCCGAGGTTGCCCGCAGCCGGATAGACCACGGCCAGCGCGTAGCCCACCGCAACCGCCGCGTCGATGGCGTTGCCGCCCTTCTTGAGCACATCGACGCCGACCTGCGTTGCCAGATGCTGGGCCGTGACGACCATGCCGTGCTCGGCCGCCACCGGCGCCACCGAGGCCGCCTGACTGGCGTTGCAACACAGGATGGCAACGCTGCCCAGCAGGGCCAGGCGCATGGAAAAATTTCGATTCATGGTGAGTCTCCGTGTAGCGGTTTCAAACAAGTTGGCATCGATCCGATTGGCACTGTAGCAGGGAGATGGAATCAGTGCGGGCCGCAGCGATCCATCCCCCGTTTGCCATCCCGGACCTGATCCGGGATCCAGTGCCACACGAGCCCTGGATTGCGGGTCAAGCCCGCAATAACGATCCCGGGTGCATGCCCGTTTGCTCACGCCGCAGCGCTGGCCAGCGCCGCCGCGTGCAGCGCCGCCAGGCGCGAGCGCTGCAGTTTGCCGGTGGCGGTCAGCGGCAAGGCGTCGACCCAGTGCACCCAGTGCGGGCGCCGGTAGGTTGGCAGCGTCACGATCGCATCGCGGACGCGCTGCCGCGCCACAGCCTGCTGACCCGGCGCGGCGATGGCGAGCAAGGACAATGCGGTCAAGCCTTCCGGCGTGCGCACGCCGACGCAGGCCAGTTGCGACACGCTGTCGCGCGCGGCGCCAGCAATCGCCTGCTCCACCCACAGCGTGCTGACCCAGCGCCCGCTGATCTTGAGCATGTCGTCGATGCGTCCGGCAAATTCAAGCCGGTCATCTTCGCGGCGCAAGAACATGTCGCCGGGGCAATACCAGCCGTCCTGAAAACCGTCGGCTTGCGCCTGCGGCCGCTTCCAGTAACCGAGCGCGACCGCGCCGCTGCGAAGCCAGATGCGCTGCGGGCGCTCGGGGTCGGCATCGGGCGCAAAGCGCAGCTGCGTCTGCGGCGTGGTTCGCAGCAGGCCGTCGTCGTCCTCGCTGTAAAGCATCAGGCACAGCGTCTCGGAGGTGCCGTAGCCGCTCACGATCGCCCCCCCCGTGGCCGCGCGCCAGCCCTGGCGCACGCTCGCGGGAAGGCTCTCGCCGGCCGAGACAAAGTGGCGGATGCCCTGCCCCGCCAACTGGTGCGCCATGCCGTCCTGCAGCACCTTGCTGTAGAGCGTCGGCACGCAAAACACCAGGGTCGGCCGGTGCGCGCGCACCATCGCCAGCACACGCTCGGGGTCGGGCCAATGCCGGTCCAAGATCACGGCGGCGCCGGCGCGCAAACCGGCGAGCAGGCTGTTGCCCAGCGCGTAGGCGAAGAACAGCTTGGAGCTGGCGTAAAGCCGGTCCGCCGCCGTCAACTGCAGGACGCCGCAGGCAAACGAATGCGGCTGCAGCGCCATGCGCTGCGCATGGATGACGCCCTTGGAGACACCGGTCGTGCCGGATGTGCCGATCCACAGCGCGGGCGCTTGCTCATCCTGTTGCACGGGGTCCACTTCCGGTGCCAGATCGAGTTCGCGCGCCCAGTTCGAGTCGCCGGTACTGCTGACAACCAGCGTCGGCGCCTGCGCCATGCCGGCGAGCAGTGGCGCCAGCGAGTTCACGCTGTCGGCTTCGCACCAGACAAAGCGCACTTCGCTCTCCAGCAGGATCGGCGCGAGTTCGGTCAGCGCCAAGCGCGGATTGACGCCGATAACCACGCCGCCGGCCCAGATCACACCCAGATAAGCCACGACCCAATCGATGCTGTCCGGCGCCGTCACGATCACCCGCTCGCCCGGTCGCAAGCCGAGCCCGCGCCAGGCGCCTGCGGCGCGCCGCACCCGCTCGCGCAGGGCGTCATAGGTCACCGTTTCGCTGCCGCATTCAAGCGCCGTCGCCTGCGCCGCGCCGGCCTGCAGCAAGGTCTGGGCGGCGTTCATGGTCATGCCAGCTTGCCTGTTTCGGCCGCCTTGAACTGCATGCGGATCATGACCCTGGGACTCGTCATTGCGGACTTGATCCGCAATCCATGCTCCGCGTGGCAATGGATGCCGGATTGAGTCCGGCATGACAAACTGCGGCATGCAGAGGGCGACACAGCTTACTTGTCGTACTGGTTCAGCAGCGCCTTGGCCGACTCCAGCAGTTGCTTGCCATCGGCACCCTTGGCCGCCACGTCCTTCATCCAGTCCTGCGCCACGCCTTCGGTCGCCTTTTCCCAGCGCTGGTACTCGGCGGCCGTGAGCACGTTGACGACATTGCCGCGATCGGTCGCCGACTTGCGACCCGGCTCGATCGTGCTGTCCCAGATGCGTCCGGCCCAGGCTGAGGCTTCTGCGCCGCTGTTGGCGTCGATCACCTTCTTCAGGTCGGGTGGCAGGCTGTTGTACCTGGCCTCATTCATGGCGACGACGAAGATCGTGTTCGACATCTTGCGCTGGCCCGGCCCGGTCTCGGTGTGGAACTTGGTCACCTCATGCACCTTGATGCCGGGCACCACTTCCCACGGCAGCGAGGCGCCATCGACAACACCCTTGGAGATCGCCTCCTGCACCTGCGGCGCGGGCATCTGGATCGGTATCGCCCCCAGCGCGGTGAGCATGCGCGTGCCGATGCGCGTGGGCGCGCGCACCTTGAGGCCCTTGAGGTCTTCGAGCGTCTTGACCGACTTGCTGGCGAAGTGCAGCTCCGCGCCGTCATGCACATGGGCCATCAGGATCTTCGTGCCCTTGAATTCGTCGAGCGAGTTCTTCTGCATGTACTCCCAGAACGCGCGGCTGCCGCCCTCGGCCGTCTTGATCATGAACGGCAGCTCGAACACCTCGGACTTGGCAAAGCGCCCGGCCTGGTAGGTCGGCACGGTCCAGACGATGTCGGCCACGCCGTCCTTGGCCTGGTCGAACAACTGCGGCGGCGTGCCGCCGAGCTGCATGGCCGGATAGATCTGGCACTTGATGCGGTTGTTCGATTCCTTGCCCAGCTTCTCGCACCAGGGGCCGAGCAGCATCTTCTGCGAAGTCGCATTCGGCGCCAGAAAATGGTGGATCTTGAGCGTCACGTCCTGCGCCCGGGCCCCGCCGGCGCCAAGGGCCAGCGCGGCGGCGGCCAACACGGGGGTCAATGTCTTGCGGATCTGCATGTCGAATCTCCTCATTGTTTTGGTTGGGAAACAGGCTGACTGAAAATCAGGCGCCGAAGGTGCGCACCAGATAAAGCGAGATGACCGGGAAGAACACCAGCAGCGTGATGCGGATGAAGTCCGACAGCAGGAACGGGATCACGCCCTTGAAGGTGTCCATCAGCGGCACATCGACGGCCAGGCGATTGATCACGTAGACGTTCATGCCGACCGGCGGATGCACCAGCCCGATCTCGACCACCATAAGCGCCAGGATGCCGAACCAGATCGACTTGTCCACCTGGGGCAGGCCGAAGAAGTCGAGGCCCATGATCATCGGATAGAAGATCGGGATCGTCAGCAGGATCATGGCCAGCGAATCCATCACGCAGCCGAGCACGATGTAGATCACGAGGATCATCGCCATCACCAGCAGCGGCGACATGCCGCTGTTCTTGACCCACTCGGCGAGCTCGACCGGCATCTGCGAGATCGCCAGCGCCGAGTTCATCATGTCGGCGCCCAGCAGCACGAGAAAGATCATGGCGGTGGCCATCGCCGTGCCGAGCAGAGTCTTGCGGATTTCCTCCATGCCCATGTTGCCCGACAGCAGCGCCAGGATGCCGCAGGAGGCAGCGCCGATCGACGCGGCCTCGGTCGGATTGGCCCAGCCGCCGTAGATGCCGACGATGACGACCACGAACACCAGCAGCACCGGCAGCACCTCAAACAGGCAGCGCAGGCGCTGCGGCCATGGCACGCGCGGCCCGGCCGGACCGGCTTTGGGATCCAGCGTCACCACGATCTGCACCACCAGCATGTAGCCGAGCATGGCAATGATGCCCGGCAGCACGGCGGCCATGAACAGCTTGCCGATCGACTCCTGCGTCAGGATGGCGTAGATCACGAGCGGGACGGAAGGCGGAATCATGATGCCCAGCGTGCCGCCTGCAGCCAGCGAACCGGTGGCCAGCGCGCCCGAGTAGCCATAGCGCCGCAGCTCGGGCAACGCAACCTGGCCCATGGTGGCCGCAGTGGCCAGCGACGAGCCGCAGATCGCGCCAAAGCCGGCACAGGCGCCGATCGCCGCCATCGCGATGCCGCCCTTGCGGTGGCCGATGAAGGCGCTGACAAACCGGAACAATGATCGGCTCAAGCCCCCATGCGTGGCGAACTGCCCCATCAACAGGAACAGCGGAATGACGACCAGGTCGTAATTGGACAGCCGCGCATAGGCCAGGTTCTTGAGCGAGTTCAGCAGCACGGCGCCCTGGCCGCCGGTCAGATAGAGATAACCGCCGCCCCCGGCGATGAACATGGCAACGCCGATCGGCACGCGCAGCACCAGCATCGTGAGCAGCAGGCCGAAGATCACGAAACCAAGCTGGGTGCCGCTCATGACGTTTCCCCGCCGCGGGTCCACGGATGCCAGCACATGTAAAAACCGGCGAGCGCCAGCAGCACAAAGCTCGGCACCATCAGCGCCTGCGCCAGCCAGACCGGCAGTTCGAGAATGGCCGAGGTCTCGCCCGCCTCCTTCAGACTGATGGCACCGGCCGCCGTGCGCCAGGCCAGCAGCGCGCCGAGCAGGCCGACCAGCAGGGAGCCGATGGAATCGAGGATCAGGCGCCGACCGCTGGTCATGTTGGCGGTGAAGAAATCCACCTTCACATCGCCATGCATCAGATGGCAATAGGCGAAGAAGGTGGCCGAGGCGAAGGCCGAGGACAGCTGCAGCAGTTCCACATCGCCGGGCACCGGCGCGCCGAACAGCTTGCGCCCCACGATCGACACCACCGACATCAGCACCAGTGCGATGAACACCAGCCCGCCGGCATAGGCGAACCACTTGGCCAGCAGCAACAACAGGCGGCCATACGGACCCCTGTGGTCATCGCCAGACGGCGGCGCAGGAACTGCACTGTCTTCTTGCATTCTTGTCTCCTACTGTCGTTCTGATTCCTGGCAAGTGCAAACTGGTACAACAATGCCGGAATTGTCTTTGTGGCTGGATGGTACATCAACATGGCGTCGCCGCCCAGCGCTTCGCGGGAGGATTTCTGAAAGCAGGCCGGCGCCCGGTGCGCGGAACTTTACCCACACGACACGCATCGGAACCTTGCAATTGCTAAGCTCGCCACCAAGTTGCGCAAGTCAGGCCTTCACGCTTTACAGGAAATACCCATGAAACAGACATCGATCCTCAACCGCGCCCGCATCTGGCTGGTCCTCGCCTTCGTGCTGAGCTTCGGCTTCGCCATGGCGCAGTCCGACCCCAGCATGAACCAGGTCTATGCGACGGCGCAGGCCGGCAAGCTCGAGGAAGCGCAGGTCATGATCCAGCAGGTGCTGGTGACCCATCCGAAGAGCGCCAAGGCGCATTTCGTGCAAAGCGAACTCTATGCGCGCCAGGGCAACTTCAGCCGCGCGCGCGAGGCGCTGGCACAGGCCGAAAGCCTGGCCCCGGGCCTGCCGTTTGCCAAGCCGGAAGCCGTGCAGGCCCTGCGCGCCGAACTGGCGCCGCGCAGCGCGCCCGCCGCTTCCAAACGGGCCACGCTGCAGGAGCGTGCGCCAGCCGAGCCCGCCTCGTCCTTCTCATGGGGCTTGCCGCTGCTGCTGGCCGGCGGCGTGATCTTCCTGGGCTACCTGATGTTCCGCCGCCGTCCGCCCGCAGCCTATGCGCAGGAACCGGCCTACGCCGGGCAGGGCGGCCTGTCCGGTCCGCAGACCTTCGGCATGGGCGCTGGCACGATGCAGCCCGGCTACGGTCAGCCGGCTTACGGACAACCGGGCTATGGCCAGGCACCGGGCACGGGACTGGGCGGACGCATCATGGGTGGTGTGGCCACCGGCCTGGCGGTCGGCGCCGGCGTCATGGCGGCTGAAGCGATCGGGCGCAATCTGATGGGCCACAACAACAATCCGTCCGCCGGCGCCTTCGACAACATCAACTACAACGGCGACCCTGCGATCGAGCGCAATGCCGACATGGGCGGAACGAACTTCGGCATCAACGACAGCAGTTCATGGGACGACGCCGGCTCGGCCGATGTCGGTGGCGGCGGCGACTGGGATAATTAGTCTCCGATTTCACCGCAAAGAAAAGAACACATGGTCCTGCTTGAATTCTCGATGGCGCCGTCCGGCAAGGGCGTGAGCGTCAGCCCCTTCGTGGCGCGCATTCTCGACATCATCGACAAGAGCGGCCTGCCCTACCAGCTCACGCCAATGGGCACCATCATCGAGGGCGAGTGGGACGCGGTGATGGGCGTCGTCGGCGCCTGCTACCGCGACCTCGCCGCCGACTGCGAGCGCATCGGCGTGCACATCAAGATCGACGCCCGCGGCGGGGCGGACTCCCGCATGAAGAGCAAGATCGAAGCGGTGCAGCAACAGCTCGGGCGCAAGCTCTCGACCTGAAGCGGCCAGGCTTCAAACGTTTCGCCGCCGGGCCGCCCCAAGGCGAAACAGCCCCCCGGAGTGGAGCGCAGCAGACGCAGTCACACGCGCGGGGGTGAAAAATCTTTCAGCGCGTGGTACACGCGCAGCGCCGCATAGGCGTCGTTGGCCGCGTAGATCAGTTGCGCCTGGCTCAGATTGGGCGCGGCCCAGTTCGAGGTCGTGGCTTTCTTCGACTTGATGAAACGCTGCTGGAACAGAACCGCCACGGCGCCTTTGACGCCCATGTCCTTGCGGTAGCCGCGCTCGTGAAAAAGGGTGTTGAGGTCCAGCACGTCCTGCGCCTGCACCGCGAGCTTGGCCGCGATGCGCTTGCGGTCGTCGCCCAACCCGAAGCCGGCCTTGGTGAAACCCGGCTGCGCGAGCAACTGCGCCACAATGGCGCGGCAATCCGGATCGTGCAACTGGAAAACCCAGGCCTGCTCGAGCGTCGACAACTGCACGATGTGCGGACCCTCGGAAACCTGATCCTTGAAGAAGGTCGGTTTCGATTCGGTATCGAACCCCCAGACTGCCGCATCCCGCAACGCCGCATGCGCCTCGCGCGCCTGCGCGAGCGTGGCGACCAACGCGATGCGATCGAGGCCGAGGCGCCCGAACTCGGGAAGCAGTGCGATTTCTTCTTTGCTGGGGGTGCAGTGGCGGATGGACATGGGCCATTATTGATCGTTTCAAAATGCAGGCCGTGGCATTCCATGCAGCCCGGCATTGTCATTGCGGGCTTATATGGATGCCTCCCGGATAGCAAGAAGAATTTGTGTTGTTCTGTAAAAGAATCGGCTGCTTACTTATATCCGGCCTTGATTTCGTGGTCTGCCTGGTTGCCCAGACTCGCCCGATGGCCCTGAT
>CAIKMZ010000153.1 GCA_903828665.1 uncultured beta proteobacterium | reverse complement strand
GAACGCGGCCATCGTGGCTGAAACGCTGACGCAGCGCGGGCTGCGCATCGTCAGCGGGCGCACCGAGAGCCACGTCATGCTGGTGGACCTGCGCGCCAAGGGCATCACCGGCAAGGAAGCCGAGGCGGTGCTGGGCAGCGCCCACATGACGATCAACAAGAACGCCATTCCGAACGACCCTGAAAAGCCGATGGTCACCAGCGGCGTGCGCATCGGCACACCGGCCATGACCACGCGCGGCTTCAAGGACGAGGAAGCGCGCCTGACGGCCAATCTGATTGCCGACGTGCTGGACCATCCGCGCGACCCGGCCAACATCGAAGCCGTGCGCGCCAAGGTCAACGCGCTGACCGCGCGCTTCCCGGTCTACAGGTAAGCCCGACCCGATGAAATGCCCGTTCTGCAGTCACTCCGATACCCAGGTGATGGAGACGCGGGTTGCTGAAGACGGGGACTTCATCCGGCGCCGGCGCCAATGCGCCTCGTGTGAAAAGCGCTTCACGACCTACGAGCGACCCGACGTCACTTTCCCCGCCATCGTCAAGAAGGATGGCCGGCGCATCGAGTACGAGCGCGCCAAACTGCTGGCGTCCATGAATCTGGCGCTGCGCAAGCGCCCGGTCAGCACCGAGCAGGTCGACAGCGCCGTCGAGCGCATCGAGGAAAAACTGCTCAACCTCGGGCTGCGCGAACTGCCTTCGGCCCGCATCGGCGAACTGGTGATGCGCGAGCTCAAGAAGCTCGACAAGGTGGCCTACGTGCGCTTTGCCAGCGTTTACCGCAGTTTTGAGGACATCGACGAATTCAAGACGCTGGTGGACGAGGTGCGGCGCTGAGCTCAGGGACAACGCTGCAGCTTCGCCTTCACGGTACGGGGACGCCCAACCATATTGAGCGCCAGCTGGTGCGCCTCCACGCGGTTGGCGGACTTGGCGCAAACGATGAGCGTGCCGGCCTGAAATGCACCCGCGGTGTAGGTGGTGTTTCCCATCGGGGTATACGACACATAGCTGGCCACCGGGCCGTTCCCGGTCAAGCGGATGCTCGCTGACAGGGCGGACTGCCGCGACAGACGCGCTTCACCAGGATCCCGCCTGGCGTTTTTATTGACGTCGTGAAACACAATCCATCCCTGCTCCCAGCCACCGCCTGTCGCACAGGTTTCGCCACTGTCTGACTTGCACACCACCGCATGCGCATTGCGCTTGATGGCCTCGCTCCGAGCTAGCAGGAAACTGGAAAACAGCGAGTTGACCGCCGACGTCACCCGCACGGAATCCAGCATCGCAGAAACCGCTGGCGCCGCCAGTGACTGCAAAACAGCTGCCACGACCAGCACCACCATCAATTCGATCAGCGTGAACCCTGCGCTGACAGTTCGCCTTCTCATGCCACCCCTCCCTGTCTTGTCAGGGGCCGGTCTTGTGCCGGCCTCAGGAGCGAGAGCCTATCTCAGACAAGAACGCAATACCATCCCCCGTTTGGGGGACATGCGGCGTGAAGCCGGAACCGCCCGGAAACAATCGAGCGCGTGCGGACGGCCGACTACCTCTTGTACCAGTAAGTTCGGCGCGGATTTTTCGGCACAGTCTTGCTGACGTCCTCGGCCCCCAGAGACGAAGTCGAGTCCCCGCCAACCCCGCCGCCGCAACCGACACAGAATGCCTTCTGAACGGACGAGGCCGGCGTGCTGCCACTGGCCGGCACATTGATGGTCACAATGCCGACGGTCGGCGTCGGCGGAAAGCCGCCACCGGCAAACACAGTCGAATCAAAAGTCCCCTGGAACGGGTTCAAGGCATAGCCTTTGGCTTCGCCCAGATTGGCTCGGCAGGAATTCGCACTCGGCGGAGTCGGCTTGTTCGTGCCAAAGAAGGTCGTCCCACGGGTCGTCACCGCTGCATTCACGGACTTTTCACCCGTGGCAAAGGTCTTGTAAAAGCCGTTAAGCGTTCCGTCATAGGTCATCGGGGTGCCGGTGACCACGCCCCCATTGAACAGACTGGTCGACGCTTCGGTGATGAGCGTACCCGAGGCGTTCATGCCGGTCGCCGAGTCTTTCAACGCGTAGAAGCGGTTTGTCACGTTGTATGAAGCGCTACCCTGCAGCGGATGTTCCCGGTCACCCCGACCGACACCACATTGGGCGGAAAGAAGAATTTGCGCGGTGTCGCGCCACCAGTGCAGACGCCCGTGCTGCAGCCCAAGGCAGCCAACTTGCTCACCTGCCATTTGTCAGGTGTATTGCCGGCATCCGG
>CAIKMZ010000152.1 GCA_903828665.1 uncultured beta proteobacterium | reverse complement strand
GAACGCGGCCATCGTGGCTGAAACGCTGACGCAGCGCGGGCTGCGCATCGTCAGCGGGCGCACCGAGAGCCACGTCATGCTGGTGGACCTGCGCGCCAAGGGCATCACCGGCAAGGAAGCCGAGGCGGTGCTGGGCAGCGCGCACATGACGATCAACAAGAACGCCATTCCGAACGACCCGGAAAAGCCGATGGTCACCAGCGGCGTGCGCATCGGCACACCGGCCATGACCACGCGCGGCTTCAAGGACGAGGAAGCGCGCCTGACGGCCAATCTGATTGCCGACGTGCTGGACCATCCGCGCGACCCGGCCAACATCGACGCCGTGCGGTCCAAGGTGCATGCCTTGACCACGCGCTTCCCGGTCTACCGCTGACCGCTGCACGGCACAGGCCATCCGACATGCGCAAGCTTGCACGCATTCTTGCCGCGCTTGGCGCCCTCGGTATTGGCCAGGCCCATGCGGCCGAGGTCAGCGTGGCGGTCGCGGCCAACTTCACGGCGCCGATGCAGAGAATCGCGCGGGCGTTCGAGCAGGACACCGGCCACAAGGCGCTGCTGGCCTTTGGCGCCACCGGCAAGTTCTACGCGCAGATCAAGAACGGCGCGCCGTTCCAGGTCCTGTTGGCGGCCGATGACGAAACACCGGTGCGCCTGGAAAGGGAAGGCCTGGCCCTGGTCGCCACACGCTTCACCTATGCGATCGGCAGACTGGTGCTTTGGAGCAAACAGCCGGGCCTGGTGGACGACAAGGGCGAGGTCCTGCGCAAGGGAGCCTTTGCGCATATCGCGATCGCCAATCCGGCGCTGGCGCCTTACGGCGCGGCGGCCAGCGAGACCCTGGACAAGCTCGGGCTGCTCGCGGCGCTCAAGCCGCGCATGGTGCAAGGCGAGAACATCGCACAGACCTATCAGTTTGTCGCCACCGGTAATGCCGAGCTCGGCTTTGTCGCGCTGTCGCAGGTCATGTCGGAGGGCCGGATCAGCGAAGGGTCGGCCTGGCTGGTGCCGGTCAGCCTGCACGCGCCGATCCGGCAGGATGCGGTGGTTCTGAGCACCGGAAAGGACAAACCGGCCGCGCTGGCTCTGGCCGCCTATCTCAAGGGCGAGAAGGCACGCGCCATCATTCGCGCCTTCGGCTACGAACTGTAGCCAGGCCGGTGCCGTTTGGACCGAGAATCAGGTCATGATGATCGACAACCGCGGCCTGCGAGAGCTTGAATCTGAAAGCATTGAGATCCTGCGCGAAGCGATCGCGGGCGCGCGCCGGCCGGTGATGATGTATTCAACCGGTAAGGACTCATCGGTCATGCTGCATCTGGCGCGCAAGGCTTTTTATCCGGCGCGGCCGCCGTTTCCGCTGCTGCATGTGGACACCACCTGGAAGTTCCGCGAGATGGTGAGCCACCGTGACCGCATGGCAGCCGAGTCCGGCATGGAGCTGATCGTCCACACCAATCAGGAAGGGCTCGCTGCAGGGGTCGCCCCGTTTACCCATGGCTCGAGCTATTACACCGATGTGATGAAGACCCAGGCCCTCAAGCAGGCGCTGGATCAGCACCAGTTCGATGTCGTGCTGGGCGGCGCACGCCGCGATGAAGAAAAATCACGCGCCAAGGAGCGGATCTTCTCTTTCCGCGCAGCCGGGCACCGCTGGGAGCCCAAGGCGCAGCGGCCCGAACTCTGGAATCTGTACAACACGCACATCCACTCTGATGAAAGCATACGCGTGTTTCCGATTTCCAACTGGACCGAGCTCGACGTCTGGCAGTACATCGCGCAGGAGGACATCCCGATCGTCGCGCTGTACTTCGCCCGGATGCGGCCGGTGGTGCAGCGCGCCGGCACCTGGATCATGCGCGATGACGAGCGGCTACCGCTGGCGCCGGGCGAGGTGCCGCAGATGCGCAAGGTGCGCTTTCGCACGCTGGGCTGCTATCCGCTGAGCGGCGCCATCGAGAGCGAGGCCAGCACGCTCGACCAGATCATTGCCGAGACCTTTGCCGCCCGCTCGTCGGAACGCCAGGGCCGCCTGATCGATTCAGACCAGCCCGGTTCGATGGAAAAGAAGAAGCAGGAGGGCTACTTCTGATGGACACTGCAAACGGCAGGGGAACGCTGCGCTTCATCACCTGCGGCAGTGTGGACGACGGCAAGTCAACCCTGATCGGGCGCCTGCTGTTTGACGCCAAGTCGATCCCGGATGACCAGATGCAGGCCTTGGTCAACGACTCCAGAAAGTACGGAACGCAGGGCGAGCGAATTGATCTCGCCCTGCTGGTCGACGGTCTGCAGGCCGAGCGCGAACAGGGCATCACGATCGACGTCGCGTACCGTTTCTTTGCCAGTGCGCAGCGCCGCTTTGTGGTGGCCGACACGCCCGGGCACGAACAGTACACGCGCAACATGGCCACCGGGGCTTCGAGCGCGCAACTGGCGGTCATCCTGGTCGATGCTCGCAAGGGCGTGCTGACCCAGACCCGGCGCCACTCCCGCATCGTCGCAATGATGGGCATCCGTCACGTGGTGCTGGCCGTCAACAAGATGGATCTGGTGCGCTACGACCAGGTGGTATTCGATCGCATCGACGCCCAGTACCAGGCTTTTGCGGCGGACCTGGGCTTTGCATCGATTCAAAGCATGGCGCTGTCGGCTCTGGAGGGCGACAACGTGTTTGCGGCCAGCGGCAATACACCCTGGTACCGCGGCCCGACCCTGATGTCGTACCTCAATGCGTTTGAGGCCGACGGCCCGGAGCTGGCCGCCTCGTTTCGCATGCCGGTGCAATCGGTCAGTCGACCCAACGCGGATTTCCGCGGCTTTTGCGGGCGCATCGCGCAAGGAGAAGTCCGCCCCGGTGATGGGATCAAAGTCCTGCCCTCGGGCGTGCAAACGCAGATTGCATCGATTGTGGTCTGGCAAGACGAACTCGAAGCCGCGGCAAGCGGCGACTCAATCACGGTCACGCTGCGCGATGAGGTTGCCGTCGGGCGCGGCGATATGCTGGTTGCGGCCGATGATCCGCCAGAGGTCGCGGACCAGTTCGAAGCACGCCTGTTGTGGATGAGCACTCAGCCGCTGCTGCCCGGGCGCTCCTATTTGCTGAAACTCAATACCCAGGAGGTGACGGCCAGCGTTACCGACATCAAGTACCGGGAAGACATCGACAGCGGCAACCAGCTGGCGGCCAGGACCCTGGGGCTTAACGAAATAGGGCGGGTCAACCTGTCGCTGGCCCGGCCGGTCGTGTTTGCACCCTATTCAGACAACCGCACGCTGGGCGGCTTCATCCTGATCGACAAGCTGAGTTTCGAGACCGTGGCAGCCGGCATGCTGGTGTTCGCGCTGCGCCGTGCATCAAACATCCACTGGCAGGCATTGACGATCGATCGGGCAGCGCGCGCTGCCAGCCTGCGGCAAAGTCCGCGCTGCGTCTGGTTCACAGGCCTGTCGGGTTCGGGCAAATCCACCATTGCCAACCTGCTGGAGAGGCGACTGCACGCGCAGGGGCTTCACACCTACCTGCTCGATGGCGACAACGTGCGCCACGGCCTCAACCGCGATCTGGGCTTTACCGACGTTGAGCGCGTCGAGAATATCCGGCGCGTCGCCGAGGTGGCTAAGCTCATGCTCGACGCCGGCCTGATTGTGCTGGTGTCATTCATATCGCCGTTCCGGGCCGACCGGGAAATGGCGCGCAGCCTCTTCAAGGAAAACGAATTCCTTGAGGTGTTTGTCGACGCTTCTCTGGCGACGTGCGAGCAACGGGACCCGAAGGGCCTGTACGCCAAAGCCCGGCGCGGCGAACTGAAGAACTTCACAGGCATCGACAGTCCTTATGAGGCGCCGCTCGCGCCGGAGGTACATCTGCAAAGCACGTCAACCGCGCCCGAGACGCTGGCCGAGGAGATCGCGCAGCGCCTGGAGATCAAGCCCTAGTCCGGATTCAGACGATGCCAGGCTCGGGCCCCATGGCGGCGCCGGCAGCGGTTGCGGCCGATTCCGGAATCGAGGCGATCATGCAGTCGGTGGTCAGGATCAGGCTGGCAATGGACGCCGCATTCTGCAGCGCCAAACGCGTGACCTTGGCCGGGTCGATCACGCCCATTTGCAGCAGGTCGCCGTAGCTGCGCGAGGCCGCGTTGTAGCCCCAGGTCGGGAGCGCCGATTCATCAACCTTGTTCAGCACCACCGACGGCTCCTCCCCGGCATTGCTCACGATGCGGCGCAGCGGTTCCTCGAGCGCGCGCGACCAGGCGGATGCCCGAGGTTTCATCGAGCGTCTCGCCGTTCATGGCCAGCAACACGCGCCGGGCCCGCATCAGGGCCACGCCGCCGCCGGGCACGATGCCTTCTTCCACCGCCGCCCGCGTCGCATGCAGGGCGTCTTCCACCCGCACCTTGCGTTCCTTGAGTTCGGTTTCGGTGGCGGCACCGACCTTGATCAGGGCCACACCGCCTGACAGCTTGGCAGCGCGCTCTTCGAGCTTTTCCCGGTCGTAGTCGCTGCTGGCGGCATCGCGCTCCTTGCGGATCACCGCAATGCGCTCCTGGATCGCCTGCGGGTCGCCGGCGCCGCCGATCAGCGTGGTGTTGTCCTTGCCGATCTCGACGCGCTTGGCGCGCCCCAGATCGGCCAGCGTGATCTTGGACAGCGTCAGGCCGACTTCCTCGCTGACGACTTTACCGCCGGTGAGGATGGCGATGTCCTGCAGCATGGCCTTGCGCCGGTCGCCGAAGCCCGGCGCCTTGACGGCGCAGGTTTTGAGCGCGCCGCGCATGGTGTTGATCACCAGTGCAGCCAGCGTATCGTTGTCGACCTCCTCGGCAATCACCAGCAGCGGGACGTTGGCCTTGACCACCTCCTCCAGCAGGGGCAGCAAGTCCTTGAGCGAGGCCAGCCGGCTGTCGCTCAGCAGGATCGCCACATCCTCGAGCACCGCGCTTTGCCGCTCGGCGCTGTTAATGAAGTAGGGCGACAGGAAGCCGCGGTCGAATTGCAGGCCTTCGACCACCTCGAGCACACTGACCAGGCCCGAGCCGTCCTCGATCGAGATCGCGCCTTCGCGTCCCACCTTGTCGATGGCGCCGGCCAGCAGCTCGCCGATCGAGCGGTCGTTGTTGGCCGAGATCGCGGCGACGTGCGCGATCTCCTGCGACGTGGCGCAGGGCCGCGACATGGTCTTGATTTCGGCCACGACGGCCTCGATGGCGCGTTCGATGCCGCGTTTGAGGTCCATCGGGTTCATGCCGCCGGCAAGGTAGCGCAGACCTTCATGGATCATGCTGTGCGCCAGCACCGTCGCCGTCGTGGTGCCGTCGCCGGCCATCTCGCTGGTGCGCACGGCGACCTCGCGCAGCAGTTGCGCGCCCATGTTCTCGAAGCGGTCTTCGAGCTCGATCGACTTGGCCACTAGCACGCCGGAGTTGACGATCTGGGGTGGACCGAAATCGCGCTCCAGAATCACCGTCCTGCCGCGCAGCCCCAGGGTCACTTTCACCGCCTCGGCCAATGCGTCAACACCGCGGCGGATCTTGTCGCGCGCCGCATCGTGGAAAACAATCTGCTTGGCTTTCATGGATCGCTCCTTTCAACTCTCGGGATCAAACCGCGTGTCAGACCGCAGCGTTGGCGGCCGGTGTCCGTCCGAACGTCTTGCGCAAGTCATTGAGCTGCGCCACCCGGGCCGCCACGCGCTGGTTGATGCTGCCGGCCGGATACTGGCCCTGCTCATCGGCCTGTCCCGCCGCCACGCCGGTCAACAGGGCAATCGCCTGGTCCACGTTCTCGACGCTGTAGATATGGAACTGCCCGGCCTGCGCCGCCGCCACCACATCGCGGCGCAGCATCAGGTGCTTGACGTTGGACGCCGGAATCAGAACGCCCTGTGCGCCGCTCAGGCCTCGCGCCGCGCAGACATCGAAGAAACCTTCGATCTTTTCGTTGACGGCGCCGATCGCCTGCGCCTGGCCCAGCTGGTTGACCGAGCCGGTAATGGCCAGCGCAACTCTATGGCACGGTTCAGGATCAGGCTTGCGATTTCGCAAAGGCAAGGTGCAGGCCCGCCACCGGCCCTGCAAACAATCGCAGCCCGCCGGTGTGCCCGCCGCAAGAACGCCCCTTTTGAATTTCAGGCATGCAACATAAATCTATACTGACAACAACGTTCCAACGAGAGCACGCCCGCTTGACTGCCAATGACCCACTGACGCCGCAGAAGCCGATCGCCATTGCGGTGGCCGGCATGCTGGCACTGGCCGTGGCCATGGGCATCGGCCGCTTTGCCTTCACGCCGCTGCTGCCCATGATGCTGCACGATGGCGTGATCGATCTTCCGAGCGCGAGTTGGCTGGCCACTGCCAATTACCTGGGCTATTGGCTCGGCGCCATGGCGTGCGCGTTGCAGCCCTGGTTGTGGTCGCACGCGCGTTTTCTGCGGCCAATCGTCCATACGACGGCCATGCGCATCGGACTGCTGGCGACGGTGGTGCTGACCTTCGGCATGGCCGTGCACTGGCCGGCCGCCTGGCCCTTGTGGCGCTTGCTGGCGGGCATCGCCAGCGCCCTGGTATTTGTCTACACCTCGGGCTGGTGTCTGGCACGGCTGGCCGCTCTCGGCTCGCCCAAGCTGGCGGGCCTGATCTTCGTCGGCCCCGGCCTAGGCATCATGGTCAGCGGCCTGGCCGCCACCGCCATGGTGGCGCTCGGCCTGAGCGCGGCAACCGGCTGGTTGGCCTTCGGTGTGCTGGCGGTGCTACTGACGGCGCTGGTCTGGCCGCATCTGCGCGGCGCGGTGGCCGTAAACGCGGCGCCGGCCGATGTCCCGGCTACCGCCCGCGGCGGCGCCATGGCCCTGCTCGCACTCGCTTATGGCATGGCCGGGTTCGGCTACATCGTCACCGCCACCTTTCTGCCCGTGATCGCGCGTCAGGCACTGCCCGGTTCGGTCTGGCTCGACTTGTTTTGGCCCTTGTTTGGCATCGGCGTCGGATTGGGCGCCCTGCTGACCATCCGTTTTCCGGTCCATTGGGATCGCCGCCACCTGCTGATGGGCTGCTATGCCATGCAGGCGACGGGCATCATGCTGGGCGTGTGGTGGCCCAGCCTGATCGGCTTTGCGCTGGGCAGTCTGCTGATCGGCCTGCCATTCACGGCCATTACGCTGTTTGCCATGCAGGAGATCCGGCGCCTGCGCCCGGAAGGCGCGTCCGGCTTCATCGGTCTGCTGACGGCGGTTTATGGGCTGGGCCAGATCCTGGGGCCACCGTGGGTCAGCTTTGTGCTCCAGCGCAGCGCGAATCCGGCCCAGGGCTTCGCTGTCTCACTGCAAACAGCGGCGGCCAGCCTGCTGGTCGGCATCGTCCTGTTCGGCTGGCTGGCACGACGGCATCCGGTCCGGGAAACAGCGAGCCCCGAATGATGCGGTCATGGCGTGCCCATGGCTTCACGCCAGCGCATCGCGTCGTGGATGCGAAAACGCGTGCTCGGATGATCGTAAAAGATGAATTCCTCGATCGGCCCCGGGTCGGGCTTGCGGTACTCGGTCAACTTCAGGTCGACCTCGGCCTCGCCGTGCGGTTCGCGCGCCAGGTTGAGGCCGAAACGATCGGCCTCGATCTCTGCGGTTCGCGTCAGGGTGTTGCTGACCGGCGTCGCCACGAAGAAAAACAGCGAGAACACGGCGACCAGCAGCGGCAGGCTCGCGACATCGCGCACACCCTGCAGACCCAGGCGCGCACCATGGCGCGCCAACAGACGCTCCATGGCCCATTGCGCAAAGAGAAAAGCCGCGAGAAAGAGCAGGGCGAACTCGGCCAACGCCTTGTAGATGTGGTTCATGACGTAATGCCCCAGTTCGTGCGCCATCACGGCGCGGATCTCGGGCAGCGAGGAGCGGCGCAGCAGGTTGTCGTTCAGGCGCACGGCGGCTGAGCCGAAGATGCCCGAGACATTGGCGCTCACGCGCGTAGTCTGGCGCGAAGCGTCGAACTCATACACATTTTCAACCGGCACGCCGTTGGCCCTGGCCATGGCCAGGACGGCGCTCTTGACCTCCGCGTTTTCAACCGGCTTGTAGGTATTGAACAAGGGATCGATCCAGACCGGGGCGATCAGCATCATCAGCGCCAGCAGGCCAACTGCGGTGGCAGTACCCCAGAGCCACCAGCGCTCACCGGCGCGCCGCAGCACGGCATAGAGCAGGGCGACCGCGAGCGCGGTCAGGGCGGTGCCGACGGCGAGCGCGGTCAACTGCTCGCCGAACCACGCGGCAAAGGTCTGCGTCGCCATGCCGTAGGCATGTTCGCGAAAGAAGGCCTGATAGACGGTCAGCGGCAGCGAGAGCAGCCAGCCGGCGATGGAGAAGAAACCGCCATAGATCGCATCGCGCAAGAACGCTTTGCGCCCGACGAGCTGCGCCCAGTCGCGCACGCGCGCCGAACGCCCGCCGCCCAGCAGCAGCAGCGAGATGCCCAAGCCCAGCAGGAAGTTCCACAGCTGCAGCCAGTAACCGCCTTCGAAATACGCATTCGAACGCGCCAGGACATCGCTCGGCAAACGGTCCAGGTAGGCCTGCGTGGCCGCCCGGGCATCACGTGGCAGGTTCGCACGCCAGGCGTCATCCACCGACCGGATATGGAACCCGGTGTTCGGCACAGCCGGCGCCTCGCCGGCACCAGCCCCGCTCATGCTGAGCGCGAGCAGCAAGACCAAACCGAAGTGCTTGAGGATGCTACGCATGATTCCCGGAACAGGTAAATATCGAAAAGAAATTCCTTCAGATCCCGCCACTGTCGAGCTTGACAACACCTTTGGGTGTGTGCAGGGTAGCGCAGATGTTGGCCGGGCCGTTCTCCAGCGCAATGCCGGTGAGTCCGATCACTTCATACGCCGCCTGCAGTTTGCCAGCAGTCGGGTGCGTGACCGCAATGCCCTGCAGCGTGACACCGGAACGCGGCAGGCTGTTGCGCGGGTGCAGGCGCATCGGCTCGGCGTCATCGGCCTTGCCCCACTGGATTAGGGTTGGCAGCGCGCCATTGAACAGGCGCTGACCGTCCGCGCGCACCGTGATCTGCCACGACAACAGGCCGCGCCGGGTATGACGGCTGGCCTGCAGCACCGGCCCGCGATCAATGCCCTGCGCCGTAAGGGCGCTGCGCGCCGCCTGGATGTCGGTCGTATTGACGACAAAGCTGACCAGCCGCGGCGCATCGGCGACGGCGGCCTGCAGCGCCGCATCATCCATGTCAAACCAGCGACGCTGCGGCGCCTGGGCCGCGCGCGCCGCACCCGGGTTGATTGCGATGATTTCCAGATAGGCCATCGGAAAGGCCGGTGTGGCGATCTTGAAGAGCCGGTTGTGGGTGCCATAAAGCGCGTGTTCCCCGCCGGGGCCGGGCGTGATGCCCATCTTCGCTTCGCACCACTGCACGCCGAGTTCCAGCGTCCTGGCCACGACCACCAGGTGATCAATTTGTGTTTTCATGCGCTCACCATACCATCCGCGCGCGGCGCGGCGCGCCCTCAGCCGCGCACGAACAGCGTGACCAGCGCATCGGGGCCGACCTGGCGACTCCAGTGCCCGTGGATCGCCGGGTCAAAAGTCTGCCCCGGCGGCAGCAGATCAGCCGAGTAGAAATGCTCACCTGGTTTGAAGATGCGCGAGACGCCATAATGCAGGCCAATCTCCATCTGCCCCTGCAGAATGAAGACCCACTGGGTGTAGCCGGAACAATGAAACTGGCTGCGAAAGCCGACCGGACTGGTGCGCAGCTGGTAGCCGCCGGATGCAAACAAGTCCGACAGCATCGACTGCGGCGAACCCTGGTCCAGCGCCAGCGGCTCTTCGCGAAACCGGGCTCGGCCGTCGGTATCGGTGAACAGGACGACTTTGTTGAACACAGCCATGGCGCGCTTCTCGGAGCAGTCGGACAAGCGCAGCGTCGAACTAGGTCTTGATGTAATTCGTCAGCTGCGAGATGGTCTGCTCATGCTCGGCGATGATGTCGTCCATCAGGTCGCGGATCGAAATCATGCCCAGAACCTTTGCCCCGTCCACCACCGGCAGGTGGCGGATCTTCTTCTGGCTCATCAGCGACATGCAGTCAAGTGTTCCCGTGCCGGGGGTGACGGTGACAACAGTGCGCGTCATGATCTCGGCGACGGTGGTTTCCTTTGAGCTCTTGCCTTGCAGCGCCACTTTGCGCGTGTAATCGCGTTCGGAAACAACCCCCACCAGCTTGCCCTGATCCATCACCGTCATGGCGCCCACGCCATACTCGGCCAGCAGACGCAGCGCCTCAAAAACCGTGGTCGAAGGGCTGACCTGGAAGACCGTTGAATTATGTTTTTTCAACAATTCCTGAATGGGCTTCATAAAAGCATCTCCTGTAGTTATGGCTGCGCCGACGATGCAGTGTAAACAAACTTTTCTGCAACGCAATGCGCGCCGTCAAAGTCTGCCATTTCACATCGGACCCGCGCGAGGACCACAGCAAATCACCGACCGGCTATAGTAGCGAAGAGTTTTCGGTTGAACCTTGCCCAGCACGCAAGATTTCCAACTGCCGGGCGCATGATTGCAAAAAGGTGTCTATGAAATTTCTGCTTCTCGGTTTGCTTGTTTTTCTGGCTGCGCACTCGGTGCGCATCGTGGCCGATGACTGGCGGTCGCGGGTTCGGGCTCGTTACGGCGAGTTGACCTGGAAAGGCGCCTACGCCCTGGTATCGCTGATCGGCCTGGTCCTGGTGGTCTGGGGCTTTGGCATGGCGCGCCAGCAACCGGTGCAACTATGGAACCCGCCCGTTGCCATGCGTCACGTGGCGGCGCTATTGACGCTTGCCTCCTTCGTCCTGTTGGCAGCCGCCTATGTACCGGGCAATGGCATCAAGGCGCGCCTTCATCACCCGATGGTGCTGGCCGTCAAGGTATGGGCGCTGGCACACCTGCTGGCCAACGGCAATCTCGCGCATGTGATCCTGTTTGGCTCCTTCCTGCTGTGGGCCATCGCGGACTACGCTTCCGCCCGGCGCCGCGACCGCGCCGCCGGCACGCGCTACCCGCGTGGCCGGGCCGGCTCCACTGGTGTGACGGTATTCGTCGGGCTGGCTGGCTGGGTCGTTTTTGCCTTCTGGCTGCACGGGATGCTGATCGGCATCAGTCCACTGGGTTGAAGCACGAGCGGGGTTGAACTGTGAGCATCCGCAACCTCGACGCCCTGTTTGACCCGGACTCCATCGCTGTAATCGGCGCATCGCCGCGCATCGGCAGCATCGGCAATACGGTCTGGAACAAACTTGCCAGTGGCAGTTACGCCGGCAAACTGTACGCCGTCAATCCCAAGTACCGCGAACTGGGCGCACACGCCGTGGTGGCGCGTGCCTCCGATCTGCCTTGCGCACCGGCGCTGGCCGTGATCTGCACACCGCCGCCAACTGTGCCGCGTCTTGTTGCGGAACTGGCCAGCCACGGCACGCGCGCGGCGGTGGTGATGACGCCCGACATGGAGCCGGCACAGAAACAAGCGATGCTCAAGGCGGCGCGCGGCGGTTTGCTCCGGCTGCTGGGGCCCCGTTGCATTGGCTTGCTGGCGCCGCACCATGGCATCGATGCCAGCGCTTCGCCCATTGATGCAATTCCGGGGGAACTGGCCTTCGTTTCGCAGTCCGCCGGACTGATGACAGCGATGCTGGACTGGGCGAAGGGCCGCGGCATCGGGTTTTCACATTGTGTTTCTCTGGGCGAGCAGGTCGATGTGGACTTTGGCGACATGCTGGACTACCTGGCCAGTGACCCCAAGACACGGGCGATCCTGTTGTATGCCGAAACGATCCTGTCGCCGCGCAAGTTCATGTCCGCGGCGCGCGCAGCAGCGCGCAACAAACCAGTGGTCATTGTGAAAACCGGACGCGTGCTGCCGGGCGAGCTCGTCGAGGCGACGCACAGCGGCGCATTAACGGCATCGGACCGGGTGATCGAGGCCGCCATCAGCCGGGCCGGCATGTTGCGGGTCAATACCCTGCAGGAATTGTTTCTGGCGGCACAGACGCTGTCACGTTTTCGTACCAACACGGACAACTCGATAACGGTCCTCACCAATGACGGCGGTGCCGCTGTCATCGCCGCCGAGGCGGCGGCCTATGCCGGCGTCAATTTGTCGGAACTCGGCACGGCGACCCGGCAGGAACTCGATGCCGTGCTGCCATCGGGCTGCCAGCGCAGCAACCCGATCAACATCTTGGGTGATGCGCCGGTGGCGCGCTACGAACAGGCACTGCGCTTGCTGCAGCAGGCGCCGGACAGCGGTGCCGTGTTGTTCATCCACGCGCCCTCGGCCGCAGTGCCCGGCGCCGAAATTGCCCACGCCTTGGCGCCCCTGGCGCGGCATGAACCGGGCGCCCCGCCACGGGTGCTGGCGTGCTGGCTTGGCGACCAGTCTGCGGCGCAGGCGCGCCAAACCTTTCAGGATCAGGACATCGCCAACTTCGACACGCCCGAACAGGCCATACGCGCCTTTTCCATGTTGACGCGGTACCGGCACAATCAGGCCGAATTGACCGAGGCCCCACCCGCACTGCTGGGCGAGCATCGGCCCGACACCGCGTCGATTCGCGCAATCGTGCGCAGCGCGCTGGCCGATGGCCACTGCGTGCTGAGCCTGCCCGAAGCGCGCACGGTGCTTGAGGCCTGCGGCATTCCGGTGCTGCCGGCGCAACATGCCGACACCCGAACCGACCCTGCCGCAGAGCGCCGACATGCACAGGAGTTGATGGTTGGCAGCAGGATCGACAGCGTGTTTGGCCCGGTCATCCTGTTTGGCCAGGGCGGCCGGTCCGAGGAAATCATGGCAGACCGGGCGGTCGCCTTGCCCCCGCTGAATGTGCCGCTGGCAAAGGCGCTGGTGTCACGCACCCGGGTATCGCGCCTGCTGCCCGGCTGGGGCAGCACGCCGGCCGTGAACGAAGCGGCGCTGCATGGTGTGCTGGTCGCGGTATCGCAGTTGCTGGCGGAAGTGCCCGAGATATCCGAGCTTGAAATCAACCCCCTGGTCGTCAATTTCGAGGGCGCCCTGGCGCTGAACATGCGCATCGAGCTCGATCCTGCCGCCCTCGGCGGGGCCAGAAATTTTGCGATTCGCCCCTATCCGGCACACCTGGAGGAAACCGTTCAATGGCGCGGGCAGACGCTGCTTTTGCGACCGATCCGACCCGAGGACGAGGCGCTGCACATGGAGTTCCTGCAGCATCTGGAAGCACAGGATATCCGCATGCGCGTGTTCTACAGCCGTCGCAGCATGGAACGCAGCGAACTGGCGCGCCTGGTGCAGATCGACTACGCGCGGGAGATGGTTTTCATCGCCCTGGCCAGCACACCCGGCTCTCAGCCGCAAACACTGGGTGTGGTGCGCGCCATGACGGATCCTGACAATGTCGCCGCCGAGTTCGGTGTCATCGTGCGATCTGATCTCAAGGGCGGCGGTCTTGGGCTGCTGTTGATGCGCAAGCTGATTGCCTACCTGCGCGCGCAAGGCACGGCGCGATTGGTGGCCACGGTGCTGGTTGAGAACGAGCGCATGCTCAAGCTGGCCACTGAATTGGGCTTCCAGGACGACCCGCAGAGAAACCATGAAGTTGACACGAAAGACATCGTGCTTGAGCTCACTTGATACCGATCGCCCACTGAATCAGGTATTTCGCGACGAAGCCGGTCATGCCGAAGGCCAGGCCCAGGAAGATGACAAAGGTGCCGAACTTTCCAGCCTTGGACTCCCATGCCAGATGACCGATGATGAACAGCATGTAAAGCATGAAAGCACCAACGCCGAACGTCAGGCCGAAGGCGGCGACTTGACTTTCGGAATAACCGAACATCAAGGCAGTTCCCGTTCCGGCAGAGCAGAAGCATCCACCAGATCACGATAGGCGTGCCAGCTTGCGTGCCCCAGAACGGGCACCACGACAACCAGCCCCAGCATGAATGTTCCCATCCCCAGCAAGGTGAATGCCATGATGAGGGCCGCCCAGAAAGCCATCGGCACCGGATTGGTCAGAACCACCTTCCAGCTCGAAATCACCGCCTGCAACAGGCTCAAGCGGCGATCGAGCAGCAACGGAATGGCAATCACCGACGAGGCGAAAATAGGGGCCGCCAGCACGCCCCCCACTGCCAGCCACAGTTCAAACAAAAACCCATGCCTGGCCAGCACAACATGTTGTGCGAAATCGATCGGATTCAGGACCGGTCCCGGCGCCAGCAAGGTAATCAGGGCAGCTGAAGTCAGTACCCAGCCTGTCCCTGCGAGTGCCAGCAAGGCGCCAAATTGCACCAGACACCAGTAGTCGTTACTCCACTTGTTGAAGTGATTGTGCTGCCAGTTCAACCAGGTCCTGAGCACCACTCGAAGATCGGTTTCTTCCCCGCGCTCACGCGCGCGGCTCAACGCGTACAGGCTGGTCGCCAGCACCGGCGCCACGAGCAGAAAACCGGAAAGGGCGCCCGCGAGCAACCAGAACCGCTGATAGAAGACCGCAACGATAGTGGCGCCCGCAAGGGACAGGACCAGGCCATGTGCCAGGCTGATCCAGCCACAATGCATGAGGTCCTGCCACCCCAGCGCCAGCCAGTGCAGTGGTCGGGTCACGGCCACACTGCGTATCACCGGAAATGCGCGGGCGACAGTTTCGCAATCGCGTGGAATTGAATTTTTTGACATAAGCATTGCAAGTGTAGGACGGGTCCGAACCCATGGTTGACCCCGTCCCGCGCTCAACAAACCACGGCCGCACGCCATCGCGAGCCGGCAGGCACCGCATAATCAAGCTTCCGAGCATTCAAGGAGACTGTCATGCCCCGTCCCGTTCTTGACGAATCAAAGATTCATCCCGCGATCCGGGAGAAGATTGCCAACCATGAGCAGGACATTGTGCGCGAAGTGCAAGCCGCCATCGCCAAGCATCCCGTGGTCGTCGTTGGTATGGGCATGAACCCGTTCCCGAAAAAGGCCCGCACGGCGCTCGACGCCGCAGGCATCGCCTACCAGTACCTTGAATACGGGAACTATTTCAACAACTGGCGCCGGCGCAACGCCCTCAAACTGTGGACCGGCTGGCCAACCCTGCCCATGGTGTTTGTCAAAGGGGTGTTGGTGGGCGGAGCCAACGACCTGATCGCGCTGATTGCCAGCGGCGAACTGAAGAAGATGATGGCCTGACCCGAAGCGAGCTGTCATCGCGGGACCGGCCCGCGATGACAGCGGCACGACTTACTTCTGTGGCTGGACTGGCCCTTTGCCATCACGCGGACCGCCCGGACGACCGGCAAAGCCGTGGCGCGGCAGCGTACTGGCGTCAAAGACCTTTTGTTGGTCGGGCGTCAGCACCGCATAAAAAGCCTTCGTGGCCGCGCCACGTTTTTCCATCACCGCATTCATCTCGGCTGCATGCTGGGCGTGCAAAGCCTGCATTTTGTCAATGCGCTCCGGCGTTGGCAGCTTGGCCAATTCGGCAAAATCGGGACGCTTTGCCATCAACTCGACCGGCACTTTGACGGCCGCCGTGAAGGTTGTCCACGCGCCTTCCTGGGCTGGCGTGAGCTTGAGTTTTTCCTTCAGTTGCGCATGACGCCGGTCCGCCATCGCCTGCATCCTGGCAGGATCCATTCTTCCCATGCTGTGGTGCATCATGCCTTCATGCATCATCGGTCCGCCCGCGCCCATCATGGGTCCGACAGGTCCGGCACCGGGAGTTTGCGCAAGAACGGCCAAGCTTGAACAGGCCAGCAAGCCAGCAAGCAATGCGGGTTTGAAAATCGATTTCATAAGAGCTTCCTTTGGAATGGTCTGAAGCTCGCCGTCGGCCTCAGCTTGAGACGAATGTTGCGCTCGCGCTGTATCTGGGGCGTGAGGCTTGATGACCGGCGTGTAAAGTTGCACGAGGCCATCAAGGCCCGGCGACCGCACGAACACCGCTCGATCAACCCGGCTTCTTCGTGGCACAGGTGTTCCAGCCAAAGATGGCGTAGGGCGGGCACCAGCCAATGGCACCGGTGGCCAACAGCACAATACCGAGCCAACCCCACCAGCCAACCGTTCCGGTTGCGGCCAGGCCAATCAGCACCAAGCCGACGACGATGCGAAGAATGCGGTCGATGCCGCCGACATTTGATTTCATGGGAAGCTCCTAAGAAATGTTGATATCAAAATCAGGCCCCGGCGCAGCAGCCATTGCCTGCCAGATCGTCCAGGATGGGGCAGTCGGGTCGCTCGTCGCCATGGCAATGCGCCAGCAGGGACGCCAGCGTACGCTGCATGGCCTGCATCGCTTCAATGCGCTGCGACAAGTCATCCACATGCTTCTGGGCGATGCGCTTGACGCTGGCGCTGGTGCGCTTGCGGTTGTGCCAGAGATCCACCAGCTCGGCAATCTCGATCATTGAAAAGCCCAGTGTGCGGCAACGCTTGATGAACTGCAGCGTGCGCACATCCGCTTCACCGTACTGCCGGTAGCCGCTATCGGTACGCGCTACGGAAGAGAGCAGACCCATCGATTCATAGTGGCGCACCATCTTGGCCGAAACATTCGACAGCTTTGCCGCCATGCCGATGGCGACCGGCCATGCGGGATCGCTTGCCTTGCCTGCTCCGCACAGGATGCTCATGCGGTGACTTCGTAACCTTCTTCAACAATCGCCTTGGCCAGCAGTTCACGTGGCTGTTCTGACACCACATCGACCTTTCCCTGACTGCGGTCAATCTTGACCTCGGCGTTTGGATCCACTTGTTTCACGGCTCGCATCACCGCCTTTTCGCAATGTCCGCAAGTCATGCCGGAAACGGCAAAAGTCTGATTCATGAAGAACTCCTGTGAGTGAATGCGTGGAAAGATGATGGATTTTGAACCTTACCCCGATGGCAAGGTCAAGCATTCAGCAAAAATACTTGACCTTGACACCATGGTAAGCCTTAGGCTAGCCAGCATGAATACAGTTTCTACCCAGCCCGCCTCCACGGCGTCCGTGGACATCGGCATTGCCGGCATGACCTGCGCATCCTGCGTGGCGCGCGTCGAAAAAGCCTTGAAGAAGGTACCCGGTGTGCAGCAAGCCACCGTGAATCTGGCGACCGAGTCGGCACGCATCACCTACACCCCATCGGAACAGATGGAAGCCCGACTGCGCCGCAGCGTGCGTGATGCCGGTTATGAACCCGTTGCACCCAATACCGCATTGGACGCTGTCGACACCTCGGCCTGGGCTGGTTTCATGCCGGTTGCCATTGGCCTGGCCTTGTCCGCTCCGCTGGTCTTGCCGATGCTGGGCGAAGCCGTGGGTCAACACTGGATGCTGCCGGCCTGGATCCAGTTCGCGCTGGCGACTCCGGTGCAGTTCATTCTTGGGGCGCGCTTTTTCAAGGCGGGCTGGCATGCGCTCAAAGCGCTGGCGGGCAACATGGATTTGCTGGTCGCCATTGGTACAACGGCCGGTTGGGCGCTGTCAATGTGGCTGTGGCTGACCGCCGCGCCCGGCGCCCCTGTGCATTTGTATTTTGAAGGCTCGGCCGTCGTGATCACCATGGTATTGCTGGGAAAATGGCTGGAAACACGCGCCAAGCACCAGACCACATCGGCGATTCGGGCCCTGCATGCCTTGCGACCCGAATTGGCACATCTGATGGGTCCGGATGGTGAATTGGATGTTCCGGTGGCCGAGGTCATGGTTGGTGATCGTCTGGTGGTGCTGGCGGGAGAACGCATTCCGGTTGACGGCCTGTTGCTGGAAGGCTGCACCCAGGTCGATGAATCCATGCTCACCGGCGAGCCATTGCCGGTTGACAAACAGACTGGCTCCGACCCTGCGGCCGCATTGACGGGTGGCTCCATCAATGGCGATGGCCGCATTGTGATGCAGGTGCAGGCCACTGGTGCCGAAACGGTGCTGTCACGCATCATCCGTTTGGTGGAAGACGCGCAGGCGGCCAAGGCGCCGATCCAGCGCATGGTTGATCAGGTCAGTGCGGTTTTTGTTCCGGTGGTATTGGGTATCGCCCTGGTGACTTTGTTTGCCTGGTGGTTAACTGGCCATCCTTTTGAACTGGCCGTGATCAGAGCGGTAGCAGTGCTGGTCATTGCCTGCCCTTGTGCACTTGGACTGGCAACACCAGCGGCAATCATGGCTGGCACCGGTGTTGCAGCCAAATACGGCATCCTGATCAAGGATGCACAAGCGCTTGAAATTGCGCACAAGGTCAATGTCGTGGCATTCGACAAGACCGGCACTTTGACAGTTGGACAACCGCGGCTGACCCATTTCTTCGTGGGCGATCACGATGTGCTTGATGAATCAGGACAAAGCGCACCAACCCAAAGCACTCTGCTGGGTATTGCAGCCTGCCTGCAAAGCGGCAGCGAGCACCCTTTGGCGCGCGCCGTTGTTACTGCGGCGCGTGGACGGGGAATTGTCATCAAGACTCCTTTCAATGTGCGCAGCCTGCCCGGCCGCGGCACCGAAGGCGAGGTGGAGATTGATAGCGTGATCCATACCTATTTGATTGGCAGCTTGCGCTGGATGAATGAGTTGGGGGTTCATCGTATGGACCATGAAGGGGGCGTAGCAGGCCCACATGCCCTCGAATTTCAAAATACAGGGCAGACGGTGTCCGTACTGGCGCAACGCCTGCCAGCCCATGACCAGCAGGCAGAGCAGATACGGGTTCTTGCCACCATGACGTTTGGTGATGAACCAAAACCCGGCGCCCGGGAAGCTTTGGCACGTTTGCGCGCACGAGGCATCAAGATCGTGATGATTTCAGGTGACAACCAGCAAGCCGCCGAAGCCATGGCACGCCGTCTGGGACTGAAGCCAGAGCAAGGGGAAGTGAAAGCCGAGATCCTGCCAGGCGACAAGGCTGCATTGGTCACCGATCTGAAAAAAGGCGGCCAGACCGTCGCCATGGTCGGTGACGGTGTCAATGACGCACCTGCACTGGCAGCGGCCGATGTGGGTATTGCCATGGGCAATGGCACCGATGTTGCCATGCACGCAGCAGGCATCACCCTGATGCGCGGCGACCCGGCGCTGGTGGCGGCAGCGCTTGCCATTTCCGCCCGGACCGTGGCCAAGATCCGGCAGAACCTGTTTTGGGCCTTCATCTACAACGTGGCTGGAATTCCGTTGGCGGCACTGGGTTTTCTGAATCCCGTCGTTGCCGGCGCTGCAATGGCCATGAGTTCGGTCAGCGTCATGAGCAATGCGTTGTTGCTCAAGCGCTGGAAGCCGGAAGAAATCTCAAGAAAAGCTTGATTGCGGTTTCAGTCTCTTCTTTCTCTAATTCTTCTTATTGAAGATAGTAGTAGTAGATAAGGTTTGCACCGAACTGTGGAAAAGCGTCAATTCTTCTTCTAAATCAAATACTTGAATCATCTCAAGCAATGTGGGTGACCCTGCTTTGCTTTGCTTGCCCGGACTGGATAACCTGAGCGATCTGGATGAGTCTGTGGATAAGCTCCCGTTTGTGCAAGAAATATCCACAGAGCTGTGCTTTGACAATGGACGCAAAACATGTTTACAACGAACTTTGCTCAAACTATTTTTTTATGCTGACTTGATCAGACCTTCGGCCTGCATGGCAGCGATCACGGCCGGGCGGGCGCCGACACGGGCGCGAAATGCCAGCAGATTTCTGAAATCGGACAGGTCAATTCCGACGTGGGGCGTCCAACTGCTCACTGTGAAGAGGTAGGCGTCCGCCACCGTGAATGTGCTCCCCATCAGATAGTCTGATTTGGCCAGTTCACCATCAACCCATTGCAGGCGTGAGCGCAAGCGGGTCTTGGCCATTGTCTTGGCTTCTTCCGGCATGCCAGGTGTGAACAGCGGAGAAAAGCCCTTGTGCAGTTCCGTGCCAATGAACGTCAACCATTCCTGCAACTTGTAGCGTTCAAATGTTCCATTGGCCGGAGCGAGTTTCTTGTCAGGAACCTGATCGGCAATGTATTGAACGATGGCAGGACCTTCCCGCAGTTGCGAGCCGTCATCCAGAACCAGCAGCGGTACATAGCCGAGCGGATTGATCGTGTAGTAGTCGGTTCCGTCGGCCAGTTGATGCGTCTTGGTTGGCGCCGCAATGGCCTCAAAAACAAGACCGGATTCTTTCAGTGCAATATGGGGAGACAGCGAACACGCGCCAGGTGAGTAGTAAAGTTTCATTGAGTGTCCTTTGAGAAATCTTGCAGGAATCCAGTTCGAATGGATCGCGAGCGGCGATAGTAGCCGGGGTTCAATGAACTTGAGTCTTGATCATGATGGCGGCTTTTTCCGCAATCATGATGGTGGGTGCGTTGGTATTGCCGGAGACCAATTGCGGCATGATGGATGCATCGACCACACGCAGGTTCCGGATGCCGTAAACACGCAATTGAGCGTCCACTACGGCCATTGGATCGCTGGTCGGCCCCATCTTGCAGGTACCGCATGGGTGGTATTCGGTGTCGGCGTGATCGCGCAGAAACTGCTCGATCTGAACCGGGTTGTTGCGTTCCAGCGGGTAAAGCATGTTTCCCCGGTAAGGGGCAAAGGCTTTACTCTGCATGATGTCATAGCCGATTTGAGTTCCTTTGACGAGGGTTGCCACATCGCGCGGGTCAGACAGGAACTGGGGGTCGATCAAAGGCGCATCCTTGGCGTTGGCGCTTTGCAGTCGGACGCTGCCGCGACTCTTCGGACGCATGAGCGTGACGTGCAGGGTGTAGCCGTGTCCCAAATGGTTCTTGCGAGTGTGATCGTCGACGATGCCAGTGCAAAAGGCCAGCTGAATATCAGGGGCTGGTTCGCTTGCATCGGCAAACAGGAAGGCCTGCGACTCCGCCACATTGCTGGTGATGATGCCTTTGCGATCCTTGCGCCATTCAAAGATGCTGCGGACAATCTTTGCCAGGCCGGAAAAGGACAACCCGAAGGTCGTGTCCTTGCTTTGTGTACGGTAGATCAAGACCGTTGTGATGTGGTCATGCAGGTTCTGACCTACACCCGGGAGGTCGTGCACGACAGAGATCCCATGTTCCTGCAGATGCGCTGCCGGGCCGATGCCTGAAAGCATCAGCAATTGTGGCGAACCGTAGGCGCCGCTTGACAGAATGACCTCGCGCCGGGCTTTGACTTGTGCGATTTGTCCGGCATGCAAAAACTCGGCGCCCACAGCATGCTTGTTTTCCAGCAGGATGCGCTGGGTATGAGCCTGCGTGATCACGGTTAGGTTGGAGCGCGCGATGTGTGGTGTGATGTAGCCCTTGGCTGCACTCCAGCGCTCTCCGTCCTTTTGTGTGACCTGTGCCGGGGCGCAACCGAATTGAGAGGCTCCGTTGTAATCTCGGGTCTGGGGCAACCCTTGCTCAACGCAGGCGCCTAAAAATGCCTGATTGATGCTGCTGGGGCTGCGCAGGTAGCTCACGTTGAGCGGACCGCCAACGCCATGGTAGTCATCGGCGCCAAAGCATTCACTGTTTTCAGCATGTTTGAAGAGTGGCAGCACATCTTCATAAGACCAGCCAGGGTTGCCCATGGCAGCCCAATTGGCGTAGTCTTGCCGGTTACCCCGTGTGTAGACCATCGCGTTGATGGAACTGCTGCCGCCCATGACCTTGCCGCGTGGCTGGAAGCCGCATCGACCGTTCAGCCCTGGTTGGGGCACGGTATTGAAGTTCCAGTTGTGAATGCCGAGCGCCGCTGTGGCGGCAAACCCAAGCGGAGCCTGAATCAAGGCCGAGGTGTCGGGTCCGCCGGCTTCGAGCAGACAGACAGAAACAGCAGGGTCCTCGGAAAGGCGGCTTGCCACAACGCAGCCGCCGGCCCCGCCACCAATCACCACATAGTCGAATTCTTGAACTTGCACTTTGGAACGCCTGGTTGAGAGTTGTTTACTTGGTGAGAAAGTCGAGGTACTTGGTTGCGAACTTTCCATAGGGAGGCCAAAGGAATTTCATAGCGCTGAAGGAGGCTTGGTAGAAAACGGGGCGCATTTTGGAGAAGGTGAGGAAGCCTTCGTAACCATGGTAATGGCCCATGCCGCTGGCCCCGACGCCGCCAAACGGCAGGTCGTGCTGGGCGACATGAAACAAGGCATCGTTGACACTCACGCCGCCTGACATGACGCGGTCCAGCAGCGTCTGGATGGTGGAGGCGTTGTTGCTGAACGGGTAGATGGCCAGCGGGCGCGGCCCTCGGTTGATGGCGCTGATCGGCTCTTCGAGGGAGTCGTATTCCAGAACCGGCAGGATCGGGCCGAAGATCTCGCGGGTCAACAAAGCGCTGTCGGCCGGGGCGTTCAGAACGAGGTGTGGCGCAATCTTGTGGCTGGCCTCGTCCCACGGTTTCCCGGGGGTCAGTTGTATCAGTGTGGCGCCACCGGCCTGTGCTTCCTCCAAGGCGCTGGTCAGACGTTTGAAGGCGCGGTCATCGATGATGGCGGTGAAGTCATCGGAGTCCAGGCTCGGGTAGCGGGCACAGACGATTTGCTTTGCCGCCGCTACGAACTCCATGGTCTTGCCTTTGGGCAAGTAGACGTGGTCTACGGTGGTGCAAATTTGTCCGGCATTGAGCAGTTTGACAAACAGCAGTCGCTCAGCGGCTTTGCGCAAAGGGTAATCATTGCAGACGATGGCCGGGGACTTGCCGCCAAGTTCCAGTGTGACCGGACAGAGATTCTGTGCGGCGGCGGCCATCACGGCGCGGCCGGTCTGCCCGGAGCCGGTGAATAGCAGGTGGTCAAATTTGAGTTTAGAAAATTCAATGCCGACGCCGCCAGTTTCATCGAAGAAAGCCAATTTTTCCCGGGGAAAATAAGCCGGCATTTTCTCGATCAGGAGCCTTGCCAGGTGGCGAGAGTTTTCCGACATCTTGACCATGGCCCGGTTGCCGGCGGCAAAGATATAGATCAGCGGGACAAAGCTCAAATTGATCGGAAAATTCCACGGCACAATGCACCCGACCACGCCCAGCGGTTGCGGAATGACCCGATTCCTGGCACCGAGGAAATTGCGCAAATCAATCGATCGTCTTTGCGGCCGCATCCACTTCTTGAGGTGCTTGAGCGTGTCCTTGATCGCGTCCAGGGTCGGGAATATTTCGGTGAACAGGGTTTCGTGTCTTGATCGACTTCCATAGTCGGCATTGAGAGCGGCGACCAGTTCGACTTTGTTGTCCAGAATGAAGGCCTGCAATTTGAGCAGATCGGCGCGACGCTCGTTCAGGCTCGGAACCGGGTTGACAAAGTAGGCGCTACGCTGGCGTTGGAGGGTGGCTTGAAGGTCGTTGTCGACCGGTGTTTGGGGCAAGTCGTTCATAGGGTGGTTTCTCAGCAATGTCTTGTTTCCGTACAGGTTCGGATTCGGGTGCGGGCGCGTCAATCTGACTCACATTGCACAGTAATTGTTTACGCGACTCTCAAATGTCAAAAATCTTACAATGTAGGGTAATTACTTTGGGGAAATAGGGCGTGCATTCAAAAGCTGAGGTACCTCCTGCGATGGCGGCCAATCCGTGGTTTGGCGATTTGCCGGAGCGCAATCGTCTGGCTCTCCTGGCGGCTGGTGAACGTCTGAACTTGCGCATGGGTGAAATGCTGTACCGACAAGGCGACGTACCTGGCGGATTTTTCGGTGTCGTCAGCGGCTCTTTCAAAGTGTCGACCTTGCGCGAGGATGGCAAGGAGGGCATCCTTGCTGTGATAGAGGCCGGCAACTGGTTTGGTGAAATATCGCTTCTTGATCAGTTGCCGCGTCCGCATGATGTGACAGCGCTGGAGCCGGCAGAAGTGCTTGTGGTCGGGCGCAATGCGTTTGAGGGATTGATGGCCAATTTGACGTTCGCGCGCGCCATGAGTGTCTTGTTGTCGACCCGTGTGCGCTTGTTGTACAGCCTGGTGGAGGACACCATGTTGCGCTCCATCAGTACGCGTGTGGCGCGACGCCTCATGGCTTTGGCGCGCGGTGATGCAAGCCTGGCACGCGAATGCCGCTCGGTCATACCGGTGTCGCAGGAACAGCTGGCGATGATGTTGGGCGTGACAAGGCAGACTCTGTCCAAAGAACTGAAGATGCTCGAGCGCGAAGGGGTCTTGTTGGTCGGCTATTGCCGAATCGAGATACGCTCACTGGTGGCGCTGGAGGCCAGAAGCGGGTTGAGTTGAAGGATTGACCCCTTCTTCGGCGCTCAGGCGGGGGTGCCCGGTAAAATTGCATTCTTTCCTCCCGCCCAGATTGGTATTGACAAGCATGCTTTATTCACACCATTTCGACGTGATAGTCGTCGGCGGAGGTCACGCTGGAACCGAAGCGGCGTTGGCTGCGGCCCGGATGGGCTGCCAGACTCTGCTGCTCAGTCACAACATCGAAACCTTGGGGCAGATGAGTTGCAACCCGTCGATTGGCGGCATCGGCAAGGGACATCTTGTCAAAGAGGTGGATGCGCTGGGTGGCGCGATGGCGGCGGCCACCGACGAAAGCGGCATCCAGTTTCGGATTCTGAATTCCAGCAAGGGCCCTGCTGTGCGCGCCACCCGGGCCCAGGCAGATCGCCTTCTGTACAAGGCGGCCATTCGCCATCGCCTCGAAAACCAGCCCAACTTGTGGCTGTTTCAGCAGGCTGTTGATGACCTGATGGTCGAAGGCGATCGGGTGGTGGGCGCCGTGACGCAGTCCGGCATCAAATTTCGAGCCAGTGCTGTCGTCTTGACGGCGGGCACTTTCCTCGATGGCCGGATTCATGTCGGGTTGAACAACTACCCGGCCGGTCGGGCCGGTGATCCACCGGCGACCAGCTTGAGCGCCCGCCTCAAGGAGTTGAAGCTGCCGCAAGGCCGATTGAAGACGGGCACACCGCCAAGGCTCGACGGCCGATCCATCGATTTCAGCAAGTGCATCGAGCAGCCCGGCGATGGCATGCCGGGCGGCATGAGTCCGCGCATGCCCGTATTCAGCTTCATGGGTCGGGTTGAGCAGCACCCGCGGCAAATGCCGTGCTGGTTGACCCATACCAATCAACGCACGCACGACATCATTCGCGGCGGCTTCGAACGCAGCCCCATGTTCACCGGAAAGATAGAAGGCGTTGGTCCGCGTTACTGTCCCAGTGTCGAAGACAAGGTCAACCGGTTTGCAGACAAAGACAGCCACCAGATCTTTCTGGAACCCGAGGGCCTGACAACGAATGAGTATTACCCCAACGGCATATCCACCAGTCTGCCGTTTGATATTCAGTATGCGCTGGTCCGCTCCATGGCGGGCCTGGAGAACGCACACATCCTGCGACCTGGCTACGCCATCGAATACGACTATTTCGATCCTCAGCAGCTCCGAAGCAGCTTTGAGACGAAGACGATTGGCGGCCTCTTCTTCGCGGGGCAGATCAACGGCACCACCGGATACGAAGAGGCTGCGGCCCAAGGGTTATATGCCGGTATCAATGCGGCGTTGCAGGCGGGCGCAAAGACCGCATGGCCCAAGGATGTATGGGTCCCGGGCAGGGAGCAGGCGTATCTGGGCGTGATGGTGGACGATTTGATTACTAAAGGCGTGACCGAACCCTACCGCATGTTCACCAGCCGCGCCGAGTTTCGTTTGCAACTGCGCGAGGACAATGCTGACCAGCGGTTGACCGAGGTGGGTCGCCAGTTAGGTTTGGTGGATGATGTTCGCTGGGACGCGTTTAACCGCAAGCGGGATGCGGTTTCACGTGAAACAAAACGGCTGCGCTCGATCTGGGTCAGCCCGCAGAATCTGGCGCCGGCAGAGTCTGAGCGGGTGCTTGGCAAGCCCATCGACCATGAGTACAGCCTGGCCGAGCTGCTGCGCCGCCCGGAAGTGAGTTACGCGCAATTGATGTCGCTCAGTGGCGGCAAGTATGCAACTGAAGAACTGGATGCTTCAGTTTCACGTGAAACTGAAAGTCCGTTGTCGTCTCAGATGATGTTCGAGGCAGTGGTTATCGAACAGGTGGAGGTTCTGGCCAAGTACTCGGGCTACATCGAGCGTCAAATGGAGACGATTAACCGGGCTGCCCATTACGAAAACTTGATGCTGCCGAGAGAGATCGACTACTTGCAGATCAGTTCGTTGAGCATAGAAGCGAGACAAAAGCTCGACAAGCACAGGCCGGAAACACTGGGACAAGCTTCTCGTATTTCCGGCATTACACCGGCAGCTATTTCCTTGCTGTTGATCTACTTGAAGAAGAACAGGTTTCTCGAGTTTTCCCGAGCCGATCTGGGTGGGCTTTCCTCGCCAGTGGATGCGGGGGTGGTTTGATGCGTGCTTGGGAAGCGGAGTTGCGCGCGGGCTTGGCGGATCTGTCGCTGACGATTGACGAGGCGCAAGTTCAGCGCCTGCTTGATTATCTGGAGCTGATCCAGAAGTGGAACAAGGTGTACAACCTTACGGCAGTCAGAAGTCCGGCCGAGATGATGACGCACCATTTGTTGGACAGTTTGGCTGTGGTCTCGCCATTGCGGCAAGCTTTGAGTGAGCCTTGCCTGGCGCCAGCCGAAGGGGTTGAAAAGTTTGGGGCGCTGCCGGTGCGGTTACTGGACGTTGGTTCCGGAGCGGGTTTGCCCGGCGTTGTAATCGCCATTTGCTGCCCTGATTTGGTGGTGGATTGCGTTGATGCGGTGGCAAAAAAGGCGGCTTTTGTCCGGCAGGCAGCCCTGTTGCTTGGCTTGTCCAATCTGCGCGGTTTGCACGCGCGGGTTGAAAGTCTGACCGATCAGTATGACGTCATCAGCTCCCGCGCATTTGCCTCGCTCGGTGACTTCGTTGGTTGGTCGGCTGCAGCGCTGCGAGATGGGGGTGTATGGCTCGCCATGAAGGGAAAGTACCCTGTTGAGGAGATTGCGGCCCTGCCGCCAAGCGTCATCGTGTTTCACGTGGAACAGCTTTCGGTACCTGGTCTGGGCGCCGAGCGTTGCATTGTCTGGATGAGAAAAGCGCCGTCAGTTTCGGGTTGAGGGGATCGGCAAGACTTGCCGTAAACTGCGTGCTTATCTAACGAGAACCCGCCCCCATGTTTGGCATAGTCGACTATGGCGCATTTGCCATCGCAATCATTGTTTTTCTGTTGATTCCTGGTCCGGGAAATCTGGCCTTGATTACCTCCACGGGCAAGGGTGGCATTGGGGGTGGCTTGGCTGCGACCTTTGGCGTCATCTTCGGGGATCAGGTCTTAATGTGGCTCGCCGTGGCAGGCGTCGCCGCTCTGCTCGGTACCTATCCCGCCGCATTCCAGGCGGTCCAGTGGCTTGGTGCCGCTTACCTGGCTTGGCTCGGTGGCAAGATGATTCTGGCAAAGCAGGGGTCTGCGCCGATATTGCAGATCAGGCCGCATCACTATCTGCGCCAAGCCTTCATGATCACCTTGCTCAACCCAAAAGCAATTGTCTTCTATATGGCATTCTTCCCTCTGTTCGTGGACCCGGTCCGACATCAAGGCATGACGACGTTCGCCGTCATGGCCATGACCATTGCCGCGCTCACTTTTGCCTATGGTTTCATTGTGGTGATGCTGACCCATTTTCTGGCCGAGCGCTTGCGCGCCAATCCAATCATCTCCACTGCGCTGGAGAAACTGGCGGGCGTCTTTTTGCTCGGCTTTGGCGTCAAACTGGCGTTGACACGTTAATGCCGATTCCCATTTCATGTCACATCAGGTAAGCATCCCATGACCAAAATATTTTGCATCGCCAATCAAAAGGGCGGTGTTGGCAAGACCACCACAGCTGTCAATCTGGCGGCTGGTCTGGCCCAGGTCGGACAGCGTGTGTTGTTGGTAGACCTCGATCCGCAGGGGAATGCCACGATGGGATCGGGCGTCGACAAGCGCGGACTTGACCTCACCATTTATGACGTCCTGCTTGAGTCTGCCTCGGTGGCGGAAGCCCGGGTCAAGAGCGACAAACTTGTCGAAGCGGGCTGCAGTTACGACATACTCGGGGCCAATCGTGAATTGACAGGGGCGGAAGTCGAACTGGTCGATGTTGAGCGTCGCGAAAAGCGCCTCAAGCAGGCGCTGGGGGAGGTGGAACAGGATTACGATTTCATTTTGATTGATTGTCCACCGTCCCTGTCGATGTTGACGCTTAACGGGCTGTGCTGCGCGCATGGGGTGATCGTCCCGATGCAATGCGAATACTTTGCTCTGGAGGGGCTCACCGATCTCGTCAACACCATCAAGCAGGTGCATGCCAACTTGAACAAGGAGTTGGTCATCATCGGTTTGCTGCGCGTTATGTTTGACCCGCGCATCACATTGCAGCAGCAGGTCAGTGAGCAACTCAAGAACCATTTTGGTGACAAGGTGTTCAATACCGTCATCCCGCGCAATGTGCGTTTGGCGGAGGCACCCAGCTATGGTGTTCCGGGTGTCGTGTTTGACCCTTCAAGCAAGGGCGCGCAGGCGTTCGTGGCTTTTGCCCGGGAAATGGTCGAGCGCATTGACAAGATGTAGCCCAATCCGGCAACCCTCCGCAAAATGCAATCAGCTATCAAATAAGTAGCAAATGAAAGCTGCCAACATCTTGATCGTGCCGGGCTGGCAGAACTCCGGCCCCGAGCATTGGCAAAGCCGGTGGGAGCGTTTGCACGGCTATCGGCGCTTGGATCAGCATGACTGGATGCGGCCGCTGCGCGGCGACTGGATCGCCCGACTGGAAGATGTTTTGCTTCAGGGCTCGGAGCCGGCGATTCTCGTAGCGCACAGTCTCGGATGTCTCCTGGTGGCGGCGTGGGCTGCACACTCGCGTAACGCGCGCCTCGTCAGCGCGGCGCTGCTGGTGGCCCCGGGTGATGCTGATCGAGAGGAGCTGCGCCCAGTTCTCGCCAGTTGGTCGCCGATTCCCCTGCAGAGCTTGCCTTTTGCAAGCACACTCGTGGGTAGTCGCAATGACCCCTATTGCACGCAGGCCCGGGCCCGCCAATTCGCCAGCGCCTGGGGCTCCGAATACATTGACGCTGGCCACCAGGGCCATATCAATGCCGACTCAGGGCTCGGTGACTGGTCGGCGGGGTATGAATTGCTGCAACGGCTTGATCGATCGCGCCGCCATCCAGAATCTGCTCATTGAAGAATTAAAAAGGACAAAGTAATGGTCACCAAAAAACCAAAAGGCCTGGGCCGCGGACTTGAAGCGTTGCTCGGTCCGAAAGTAAATGACTCGGCGGCATTCGATGCGTCCAGTGGCAGCGCGGTCAGTCCGGGTGTACCGGCATCGCTCCTGCTGGCAGACATGGTGCCTGGCATGTACCAGCCGCGGACCCGCATGGACGAGGGCGCTTTGTACGAGTTGGCTGAGTCGATCAAGGCACAGGGCATTCTGCAACCGATTCTGGTACGTCGGCTCCACGATGGCGAGAATGAGGGCAAGTACGAAATCATCGCCGGCGAGCGCCGCTTCCGCGCCGCCAAGCTGGCTGGACTCGACAGCGTCCCGGTGCTGGTGCGTGATGTTCCCAATGAAGTCGCCGCCGCCATGGCGTTGATCGAGAATATCCAGCGCGAAGATCTCAATCCTCTCGAGGAGGCCCAAGGTCTGCAAAGGCTTATCAAAGAGTTTGGACTCACTCACGAACAGGCGGCCCAAGCCGTTGGGCGGTCGCGAAGTGCCGCCAGCAATCTCCTGCGCTTGCTCAATCTGGCGGATCCGGTGCAGACCATGTTGATGGCGGGTGACCTGGACATGGGTCATGCGCGCGCCCTTCTGGTTCTGGATCGCGCGACTCAGATCACGGCAGCCAGTCAGATCAGCGCCCGCAAGATGTCGGTGCGGGAAGCGGAGAGTCTTGCCAAAAAGCTTGGGGCCGAATTCAACCTCACCTCGGTCAAGCCAAAGAAAGAGAAATCGCGCGACATCAAGCGGGTCGAAGAAGAATTGTCCGACTTGCTCACCGCCGAGGTCGAAGTGCGGGTCAAGAAGCGTGTCAAACGGGCGGGGCGGCTGGAGGAGATGGGTGAACTTGCAATCCGGTTTGGCTCGCTAGACGAACTCAATGGCCTGATTGACAAGCTCACGCGCGGCGCTACGCGCTGATCTCATACCCGCAGAAATCATCATCTCGCGGGGCGGGTGGCGTCCCCGCGCTACAGTGTGAAGATCTTGCCCGGATTCATGATGTTCTTCGGGTCGAGCGCACGCTTGATGCTGCGCATCATGTTGACGGCGCCGACACCCGTCTCGGACACCAGAAAATCCATCTTGTGCAGGCCCACGCCATGCTCGCCCGTGCAGGTGCCTTCCAGTCGCAGCGCACGCGCGACCAGCGCATGGTTGAGCTTTTCTGCCACCTCGCGCTCTTCAGGTTTGGCGGGATCGATCAAATAGCCAAAGTGGAAATTGCCATCGCCCACATGACCGAGAAGGAAGTAGGGGATGCCGCTGGCATCCGCTTCAATCACTGAATCGAGCAAGCAATCTGCCAGGCGTGAGATCGGGACGCAGGTGTCGGTTGAAATGGCGCGGCATCCAGGTTTCGATTGAATCGCGGCGAAGTAGGCGTTGTGGCGGGCCGTCCACAGGCGTGTTCGTTCTTCAGGCGTCGTGGCCCATTCGAACGCAGTGCCACCAAACTCGCTCGCGATCTGTTGCACGGTCTCGGCTTGTTCCTGCACGCTGGCAGGCGAGCCGTGAAACTCCATCAGCAGCAAAGGCTCTTCACGCAGTCCCAGCTTGGCATAGGCGTTGACCATGCGCATGGTCTTGCCGTCAATCAACTCGACGCGCGCGATCGGAATGCCGAGTTGGATGATCTGGATCGTGGTGCGCACGGCAGCTTCGATGCTGGGGAAGGAACAAATGGCCGCCGAGATCGCTTCCGGCAAGGGATAAAGCTTGACCGTCACCTCCGTGATCACGCCCAACGTGCCTTCGGAACCCACCAGCAGGCGCGTCAAGTCATAGCCAGCGCTGCTCTTCTTGGCGCGGGTACCGGTACGGATGACCTCGCCGCTGGCCGTGACCACTTCCAGTGCCAGCACGTTCTCGCGCATGGTGCCGTAGCGCACGGCGTTGGTGCCGCTGGCGCGTGTTGCACTCATGCCGCCCAGAGTGGCGTCTGCGCCGGGATCGATCGGAAAGAACAGACCGGTGGACTTGACCGCTTCATTGAGCTGCTTGCGCGTGACGCCAGCCTGGACCGTCACCGTCAGGTCTTCTGCGTTGATGGCGAGCATCTGGTTCATGCGGCTGACATCGACGCTGATGCCACCTTGCACTGCCAGCAGATGGCCTTCGAGCGAGGTGCCAACGCCAAACGGAATCACCGGCACATTGAACTCGCTGGCCAGCTTGATCGCGTCTGCCACGTCCTTCGTAGTCTGGGCAAACACCACCGCCGCGGGGGGCGGTGCCTCGAATGAGGACTCATCGCGACCATGCTGCTCGCGCACCACCAGAGCTGTGGAGCACTGCTCGGAAAAACGGTTCTTCAGCGCGTCGATCAGTGCGACTGGTATTTCGCGTGGCTTGATGACAGGAACAAGGGGCGATGCCTGGGTATTCATGGGTACTTTCAACGAATGGAGAACAAGGTTGTTCTGCGGCTTGTCCCGGAAAATTGCAGACTTGTATTTTGCTGCAACAATAGGTCGAAAACAGGAGCTTCATTATGGGACAACGACTGACGCAGATCGCCACTCGCACCGGTGACGATGGCAGCACCGGCCTGGGCGACAACACCCGCGTTTCGAAGAACAGCCTGCGTGTGCATGCGATGGGCGATGTTGACGAGCTCAACTCCAACATAGGTGTCTTGCTGTGCGAGGATATGCCAGGCGGTATGCGCACCTTGCTGGTAGAAATTCAACATCAGCTCTTCAATCTGGGCGGCGAACTGTCGATCCCCGGTTTTGAATTGCTCAAGGCTGAAGCTGTCCTGGCACTGGACGCCGCGCTGGCCGAGCACAACGAGGCACTGCCACGTTTGCAGGAGTTCATTCTGCCGGCGGGTACCCGCGCCGCAGCACAGGCCCATGTCTGTCGCACAGTAGCACGGCGTGCCGAGCGCGCCGTTGTCGCGCTGGAAGCGCAGGACGCGTTGAAAGACACGCCCCGCCAATACCTGAACCGCCTTTCCGACCTGTTGTTTGTACTGGCTCGCGTGCTCAACCGCTACCGTACGGATGGCACCGTGGGCGATGACGTCTACTGGCGTAGTGAAAAACTGGCGCGCGGCGACGCCTGATCCGGCAATCGGCAATATGCGGGCGCAGCTTCAGGGCATCAGCGAGGTGCCAGGATCGCCATCGTGATGCGCGAGACGCATGTCAGTTCGCCGGCATCGTTGTGCATATCAATCTGCCAGACCTGGGTGCTGCGCCCCAGGTGGACCGGACGCGCTACACCGGTTACCCAGCCACTTGTCGTGCTCCGGATGTGATTGGCGTTGATGTCGAGCCCGACAGCGCGGTAACCATCCGGATTGGAAAATGCCGCACCGCACGAACCCAGGGTTTCGGCCAGCACCACACTGACGCCGCCGTGGAGCAGGCCATAGGGCTGTCGCGTCCGATGGTCCACCGACACGCGAGCCCGGATGAAGTCGTCGCCGATTTCCAAAAACTCGATGCCGAGATGCGCCACGGTTGTGTCGACGTGAATGGCGGTGAGTTCTTCGACCGAAATGACTTTGTTCCAGATGCGCATGGGGGCTCCAATAAGAAAGACAGCTGGAACTATAAGCAATAGGGATCAGCGACACTGTCAAACGAGGGTCAGTCGCTATTGTTATCGAAGGCAAATCCGGATTAACCTTGGGACATGACGCAATCTGCCAAGCCACCCTGTATTCCTCAGATTCGCCTGTACCAAGACTGGTTGCATTCGCAACGTGGTCTCTCGTTTGATACGTATGAAGCACTATGGCGCTGGTCGACCAGTGACCTGGACGCATTCTGGCAAAGTATCTGGGATTATTTCGACCTGCAGTCGCCCGCCGCTCACCACGTGGTGTGCGATGGCGCACCCATGCCGCACACCCAATGGTTTGTTGGCGCGCAAGCCAACTATGCACGCCAGGTGCTGCGTCATGTGGCGCCAGCCCACGCCGCGGGTTTACCAGCCGTCCTGAGTCACAACGAAAATAGTCTGGGCACGGCGCCGGCCCGCAACCTGAGCTGGCCTGAACTGCAGCGTCAGGTCGCCTCGCTCGCGCTCTACCTGAGGGCCTTGGGTGTTCAACCTGGCGAACGGGTTGTCGCGTACCTGCCGAACACGCAGGAGGCGATCGTTGCATTTCTGGCGACGGTCAGTATCGGCGCAGTCTGGAGCATTTGCGCACCCGATATGGGTAGCAGCGCGGTATTGGACCGCTTCAAGCAAATCGAGCCCAAAGTCCTGATCGCCTGTGATGGCGTGCGCTACGGTGGGCGTGACTTTGATCGCCGGGCCGTGGTTGCCGAGCTCTGTGCCGCGCTGCCGACGGTGCGGCATGTCATCCTGCAGGACAACCTTGGATTGGATTTCTGCGCTATCACTGATGTGGCGAGTTGTGAACGCTTCACGGTGGCGACAGCGAGAAACGATGCTGAAACATCAACCTTCGAGCCGCTTTGGCTGGCGTTTGACCATCCTTTGTGGATTGTCTATTCCAGTGGCACCACCGGCCTGCCCAAAGCCATCGTGCACAGCCATGGCGGAACCATTCTGGTGGCGCTGGCACTTAAGTGCCTGCATAACGATATCGGATGCAGTTATGAATCCAACACGCTGGGTGAACGCTACCACTGGTATAGCTCGACCGGCTGGGTGATGTGGAACGCACAACTCAGCGGGTTGCTCAGCGGCACTACCTGCTGCCTTTTCGACGGCAACCCAGGTGGCAGCACGGTGGACGCCAGCGGCAACAAGCAGGCCCCGGACTGGACTACCTTGTGGCGCTTTGCAGCTGACCTTGGGGTGACGTTTTTTGGCGCTGGCGCCGCGTTCTATGCCAACTGCCAGAAAGCAGGCGTTGAGCTGAGCAGCTGCGGCGATCTTTCCGGCATCCGCGCACTCGGCAGCACCGGTTCGCCCCTGAGTCCGGAGGCGCAAGCCTGGGGAACGGAGCAGTTTCGAAAACTGCGGGTCATCGATGTGCGTGAGCGTGGGGGCGATATCTGGTGGTGCAATATCTCCGGTGGCACCGATTTCGCGGGTGCCTTTATCGGCGGCAACCGCGAGTTACCCTTGGTCGTTGGCGAAATGCAGTGCCGCTTGCTGGGCTGCGCGGTCGAGGCGTGGAACGAACAGGGCCAACCCGTCATCGACGAAGTCGGGGAACTGGTTTGTTGCCAACCGATACCGAGCATGCCGCTGTACTTCTGGGGTGATCCGGACAAGCAGCGGTACCTGGCCAGTTATTTCGATACCTACTCGGGGCAGGCTGGCAAGCCTGCAGTCTGGCGCCACGGCGACTGGCTGAAAATTGGACGCAATGGCGGTTGCGTCATTTATGGCCGAAGTGACGCCACCATCAACCGTCACGGCCTGCGCATGGGGACCAGTGAAATCTATAGTGCGGTCGAGGCTCTGCCGGAGGTCCTGGACTCGATGGTGGTGGACCTGGAATACCTTGGGCGTGAAAGCTATATGCCGCTATTTGTCGTGCTGCGCGAGGGTGCCGAACTCGACGCGCCGCTTAAGGCCAGGATCGTGGAGTCGATCAAGAGCGCGCTGTCACCGCGTTTTGTGCCAAACGAGATCTTTCAGGTGGCGGAAATTCCGCGCACGCTCTCCGGAAAAAAGCAGGAACTTCCCATCAAGAAGTTGTTGTTGGGGCAACCACTCGAAAAGGTCGTGCACCGCGAAGCGATGGCTAATCCAGGCTGCCTGGATTGGTACATCGCCTTGGCGCGAGCGCGCCAGCGCATTGAAAACCATTAGCCGTCACGATGATCGCTCTGCGCCGGCGAAGCAGTTGAGGCCTCGCGGGATGTCGGCAAAGATCAAATCCGCCAGGTTTGCCCGCCGCCAAACTGCACTGCCACATTGGCAGTAAACCGGCGCTGTGTCGCGCCTTGCTGACGCGCACGCTTTGCGTGGTTGCGGCTTGCGGGAGGAATTCCAATGATGCCAGCAGGCGAGTCGAATGGTATTTCGGGGGCAAATCGATGCGTGAGTTGGTACTCACATCACAACGTGTGACGAGTCCGTCCGGCGCCCTTTTCAGAAATTTTGGTGCAATCGATACCGTAACGATAAGTGGGCAAGGCGTCAACAAAGAAGTGAGTAGTTACTAATCAATTTGTCATCTTCATCGAAGCGGCCGTCAAGAGCGCCATTTCGCACTTCGCACGCCGCAGTGAGCCGGTGTTGGGAGTCGTGTTTTGCGGCGCAAAGTGACGAGTCAGGCTGCCCTAAGTCTCAGTGGGCAGCCTCGTCCGCCACATCCATTCGTGCTTGCTACCTGGTCTAAATGCGATAGAATCGCATTTGCATTAACGACATTCGCGTGTCGCTAGTCTCTTTTTCAAAGGCCAGCACCATGTATTTATCGCAGCTACCAAATGGATCACATGCCTTGGTAGAAGGTTTGGTGGCGGATTGCGCCGAGGTCGGTGCGGCAACTTTGCACCGATTGGGTGAACTCGGCTTCATTGCCGGCGAACCGGTCAGGATGCTCCGGCGCGGCCCGGGTGGCCGCGAGCCGCTGGCGGTTCAGATCGGCGAAACCCTGTTTGCTCTGCGGCTGCTGGAAGCGCAGTGCATCCGCGTGCGCCAGCTTGAAGCGAGCGTCGCCTGAGCCGTTCATGAGTCATGTTGCCGAGCTAAGCCCTGGCTTTGCCATCAAGAGCATCGCGCTGGTAGGCAATCCCAATTGCGGCAAGACGGCCCTGTTCAACCTGCTAACCGGGGCGCGCCAAAAAGTTGCCAATTACGCTGGCGTCACCGTCGAGCGCAAGGTGGGTCTGGCTCGCTTGCCCAACGGCCAGACCGTGTCAGTGGTCGATTTGCCCGGCGCCTACAGCCTGACGCCGGCAACGCCAGATGAGCAGGTGACGCTGGAGGTGATCGAAGGCCGACGCGCGGGCGAAGACGCGCCCGATGCCATCGTGGCTGTGGTCGATGCTACCAACCTGCGCATGAACCTGCGCCTGGTGCTGGAGCTCAAGCGCTTCGGCAAGCCGCTGGTGCTGGCGGTGAACATGGCGGATGTGGCACGCGCCCAAGGTCTCAAACTGGACTTGCCACGCCTGGCTATGGAACTGGGTTGCCCTGTGGTCGAGACCGTGGCGGTCATGCATGACGGCCATGTCCAGTTGCTCGCGCAATTGGAGAAGCAATTCACCCGGCCGCTGCCCCCCATCCCCGATGCCGCCGCACTGCCCGTGACTTCGACAGAATTGCAGCGCGAAGTGCGCCGCATTCTGGCCTTGGTGGCGCCAGATGCACCGAGCCGTGGCCGGTTCCAGCATCGGTTGGATTCGTTGGTCATGCACCACGTCTGGGGTCTGGTGTTGCTGGCCGCCGTGCTGTTCCTGATCTTTCAGGCTGTTTTTTCCTGGGCGAATCTGCCGATGGATGCGATCCGCAGCGTCATGGCGGCGCTCGGCCACTGGACCCTGGAGCACATGGCGGCGGGGCCGCTGCGCAGCCTGTTGGTTGATGGCGTCATCGCCGGTGTCGGTGGCGTGCTGGTGTTCTTGCCTCAAATCCTGATCCTGTTCTTCTTCATTCTGTTGCTCGAAGATTCGGGCTATCTGCCGCGCGCCGCCTTCTTGCTCGACAACCTGATGGGCAAGGTCGGTTTGTCGGGCCGCGCGTTCATCCCGCTGCTGTCGAGCTTTGCCTGCGCCATTCCGGGCATCATGGCGACGCGCACGATTGCCAACTGGAAGGATCGCCTCGCCACCATCATGGTGGCCCCGCTGATGACTTGCTCGGCGCGCCTGCCGGTCTATGCCTTGCTGATCGGCGCGTTTGTGCCGCAGCGTGACATTGGCTGGTTCAGCCTGCGCGGCCTGACTCTGTTTGGTCTGTACGTGGCGGGTGTGGTCAGCGCCATGGGCGTGGCCTGGATCTTCAAGCGGGTCTGGATGAAGAACGGCTACCAGCCACTGATGCTGGAGCTGCCACCCTACCGCGTACCGAGCATGCGCAATATTGGTCTCGGGCTGTGGGAGCGCGCGCGGATCTTTTTGCGCCGTGTTGGCGGCATCATCTTTTCGCTGATGGTCGTGTTGTGGTTTCTGTCCACCTACCCGTCGCCGCCATCCGGTTGGGACGTGTCTCAAGGGCCGGCCATCCAGTACAGCGTTGCCGGCATGCTGGGCCATGCCTTGCAGTGGGTGTTTGCGCCGATTGGTTTGAATTGGCAGATCTCGATCGCACTGGTGCCCGGCATGGCTGCGCGCGAAGTCGTGGTGGGTGCGCTGGGCACGGTGTACTCCCTGTCCGGCGCGGACAGCTCGGTTGCCGACGCCCTGTCACCGGTGATCGCCCAAGGCTGGTCGCTGGCGACCGCCTATTCGCTGCTGGCCTGGTTTGTTTTTGCGCCGCAATGCCTGTCAACACTGGCGGTCGTGCGGCGTGAGACCAACTCCTGGCGCTATCCGCTCGTGATGGCGCTGTACCTGTTTGCGCTGGCCTATGTGGCGGCGTTTGCGACCTATCGCATCACCCTGTGGCTGGGGGCTTAGCGATGGCATTGCAATCCATTCTGGTGTTCCTGCTGGTGACTGGCTGCTTTGCCTATGCGGTCTGGACCTTGCTGCCGCAGGCCGCGTTGCGCCCCTTGGTCAATGGCTTGTTGCGCTTGTCGTTACCGCAGGTCTGGCGCGCAGCGCTGCAAAGGACGGTCAGCACTTCCGGCGGCTGTCACTGCAGCGGCTGCGACCAGGCGCAGCCCAAAGCCAAGGCCGGCGAGAAATCATCTCCTCCTGCCACGCAGGTACTGGTGTTCCACCCGCGCAAGCGTCCGTAAGCGCGGCGCCGGTCGGCGCTTGCGATCTCAGTCTACAAAAACGCGCGCCTTGCGCGGCGTCAGCAGCAGGGTTTCATCTGCCTGCAGGCCAAGCGCGTGGAATTCCTGCGCGGGAATCTGCGCTTCAATGATTTCGCCGTTGCCGGTCGCGGCGTCCAGCGGCAGCAACTCCAGCCTGGCAATCGGTCCAACCACAATCGCGCGCGTCAGCTTGGCAACGATGCCGCGACCCGCATCGTTGGCGCCGGCGGTGTAGCGTTGCACGTCGAGATCATGCGGGCGCACGTAGGCGAAGGCCTTGGCGTCCTGCGCATCCTGGTGTTCCGGCGTTGCCAATCGCACGCCGTGCTGGTCGGCGCCAATCAGCATTTCTCCTTCGTGGGCGCGGCCGTGGAACAGGTTGACGTCGCCCAGAAAGCCATAAACGAAACGGCTGGCCGGGTGATCCCAGACGTCCTGCGGCGAGCCGATCTGCTCGACGACACCACTGTTCATCAGCACCACACGGTCTGCCACCTCCAGCGCTTCTTCCTGGTCGTGCGTAACGAAGATGCTGGTCACGTGCAGGTCGTCATGCAGGCGGCGCAGCCAGCGCCGCAATTCCTTGCGCACTTTGGCGTCGAGCGCGCCAAACGGTTCATCCAGCAGCAACACTTTGGGTTCCACCGCCAAGGCGCGCGCCAGCGCGATGCGCTGGCGCTGCCCGCCCGAGAGCTGCGCCGGATAGCGGTCCGAGAGCCAGTCGAGCTGCACCAGGGCTAGCAATTCATGCACCTTCTGTTTGATCTTGTCTTCGCTCGGTCGGCTCGCGCGCGGCTTCATGCGCAGACCGAAGGCCACGTTGTCGAACACGCTCATGTGGCGAAACAGGGCGTAGTGCTGGAACACGAAGCCGACGTTGCGCTCGCGCACATGGACATCGGTCGTGTCTTCGCCGCTGAACAGGATGCTGCCGTGATCGGCCGTTTCCAGGCCGGCAATGATGCGCAACAGTGTGGTCTTGCCGCAGCCCGACGGTCCGAGCAGCGCGACCAGTTCGCCTGATTCGATGTCGAGCGAGACGTCGCGCAGCGCGTGGAAGCTGCCGAAGTCCTTGCTGACGTTGCGGATTGCTATGCTCATGGTGGTTTCTCAAGAATCAATGCAGGGGCTTTCAGCGGCCCGGATTTTCCGGCGGCAACAAGGCGGCGGCCTTCTGGTCGCGCTCGAACTGCCACTCCACCGCCGACTTGATCAGCAGCGTCAGAACAGCCAGCAGCGCCAGCAACGAGGCCACGGCAAAGGCCGCGACCGACTGGTATTCGTTGTACAGAATTTCAACGTGCAGCGGCATCGTGTTGGTCTGGCCCCGAATGTGACCCGACACCACCGAAACCGCGCCAAACTCGCCCATGGCACGCGCGTTGCACAGGATCACGCCGTAGACCAGCCCCCATTTGATGTTTGGGAGCGTCACGTGCCAGAAGATCTGCCAGCCGTTGGCGCCCAGCACCATGGCCGCCTGCTCCTCTTCCGTGCCTTGCGCCTGCATCAACGGGATCAGCTCGCGCGCGATGAACGGAAAGGTGACGAACACCGTGGCCAGCACGATGCCGGGCACGGCAAACACGATCTTTATGTCGTGCGCCTGCAACCAGGGTCCGATCCAGCCGTGTGCGCCGAACAGCAGCACATAGACCAAGCCCGCTACAACCGGTGAGACGGAAAACGGCAGGTCGACCAGAGTTGTCAGGAAGGCCTTGCCGCGGAATTCAAACTTTGCAATCGCCCAGGCCGCAGCCACGCCGAATACCAGGTTCAGCGGCACGGCAATTGCGGCCGTGATCAGGGTCAGGCGGATCGCCGTCCAGGCATCTGGTTCCTGCAGTGCATCCAGATAGGCGCCCAAGCCCTTGCGCAGCGCTTCGGTGAAGACGGCGGCCAGGGGCAGGATTAGAAACAGGAAGATGAAACCCAGTGCGATTGCGATCAGCGTCCAGCGTACCCACGCAGCTTCGCCAGTGGGGGATTTGCGCGCGGAACGCCTTGGCGCCGGCTTCGCCGGGCCGCTGGCGTTGTCCCCTTGGGGGGAAGACGGGCGCACATCGTACGTCTGGCTCAGCGGGGTACTCATACTCCCACTCCCGCGCGGCGACGCTGCCAGGCTTGCAAAGCATTGATGAGCAACAGCAGGACGAAGGAGATCACCAGCATCACCACCGCCACGGCGGTGGCGCCGGCGTAGTCGTATTGCTCGAGCTTGCCGATGATGATCAGCGGCGTGATTTCCGAGATCATCGGCATGTTGCCGGCAATGAAAATGACCGAACCGTATTCGCCGATGGCGCGTGCAAAGGCCATCGCGAAACCGGTTAACAGTGCCGGCGCGATGGTCGGGAAGATGACATAGCGGAAGGTTTGCCAGCGCGTGGCGCCCAGACAGGTGGCCGCTTCTTCGAGTTCTTTTTCAGCGTCTTCTAGAACCGGCTGCACGGTGCGGACCACAAACGGCAGGCCGATGAAGATCAGTGCAATCACGATGCCGTTGCGGTTGAATGCCAGCTTGATGCCTTGCGGTTCAAGCACCTGTCCAACCCAGCCATTGCCGGCCAACAAGGCGGTCAGTGCGATGCCGGCCACGGCGGTGGGCAGGGCAAACGGCAAGTCCACCAGCGCGTCGATCACCTTCTTGCCGGGAAACGGGTAGCGCACCAGCACCCACGCCACCAGCAGACCAAAGAACACATTGACCAGCGCTGCGATGAAGGAGGCGCCAAACGTGAGCTGGTACGACGCTAGCACACGCGGACTGCTGACCGCCGCCCAGAACTGCTCCCAGCTCAGGGTGAAGGTCTTGAACACCAGGGCCGAGAGCGGGATCAGCACGATCAGGCTCAGGTACAAGACCGTGTAGCCCAGCGTCAGGTTGAAGCCGGGCAACACACGCCGTGTCGGCCGCTTGCGCTGAGCCTTGCGGCCCGGCGCCGGTGGCAGTGCGGAAAGAGTCGCCGCTGTCATCTACTTGACGGCGTAGAGCTTGTCAAACTGTCCGCCATCGTTGAAGTGGACCTTTTGCGCCTCCGACAACGAACCGAAATACTCGCTGACTGCAAACAGCTGAATCGGCTTGAAGGTGCTGGCATATTTCTTCAGGAGAGCCGCAGAGCGCGGGCGCAGCGCGTGCTTGGCGGCAATCTCCTGCGCCTCGTCGGAATACAGGTAGTCCAGATAAGCCTTGGCCAACTCGCCTGTGCCCTTTTTGGCAACAGTGCGTTCCACCACGGCGACCGGGTTCTCCGCAATGATGCTGACGGACGGATGCACGGCATCGACCTTGCCGGCACCGAACTCACGGTCCACGGACACCACCTCGGATTCGAACGTCACCAGCACGTCGCCGATATTGCGCTGCAGGAAGATCGTGGTGGCGTCGCGTCCGCCCTTGGCCAGCACCGGCACGTTCTTGAACAGCTTGCCGACAAACTCGGCCGCCTGCGCATCGGTGCCGCCCTTCTTGCGAACGTATCCCCAGGCAGCGAGGTAGGCCATGCGACCATTGCCGCCGGTCTTCGGGTTGACCACGATCACCTGAATGCCGGGTTTGATCAGGTCGTCCCAGTCCTTGATGTGTTTAGGATTGCCTTCGCGCGTGAGAAACAGCATGGTTGATGTTGTGGGCGAGGCATTGCCGGGGAAGCGCTTGGCCCAGTCCTTGGCCACGACGCCCGTGCTGGCCAGAAACTCGATGTCGGTGGTGGTGTTCATGGTCACGACATCGGCATCGAGCCCGTCATTGACGGCACGCGCCTGGGCGCTGGAGCCACCGTGGGCCTGGTCAATCTTGATGTCCTTGCCCGTGGTCTTCTTGTAGTGCGCGACGAAGGCGGCGTTGTAGTCCTTGTAAAACTCGCGCGCCACGTCATACGAGGCATTGAGCAGGGTGGTTTGGGCCACGGCCAGATTGCCCGTGACCAGCGCCAGGCCTGCGAGGGCCCGCGTCACATTTCTTTTGAGGTTCATGCGGATTCCAGTTGCGATCTTGAAAGCGGGGGTGCTGCGTCAGCCAGCAGATGGTTGTTGCCGGTCAAGGACTGCAACAGCGCCAGTCCCAACGGCCAGGGGCCGAAGCCGGCCTCCAGGTTGATGTGACCGGCGTTTTGCAGGCGCACAAACTCACTGCCCCAGGCGCGCGCGTAAGCGCCGGCTGTGCGCACCGGGCAATAGGGGTCGTTGCTGCTGGCCACCAGGATGCTGCGATACGGCAAGGCTTGGTAGGGCACTGGGGCGAAGTCGGTCAATACACTGCGGCGCTCCGGGTCCGCCGGCGCCACCAGCAGCGCGCCTTGAATACGCGCACAGGCTTGCGGCGGCAAATGGGCGCTCGCGATGCAGCCCAGGCTGTGCGCCGCGATCACCACGGGGCCGGTCTGATTCAGAATCGTGCGTGTGATCGCCGCCACCCAGGCGTTTCGCGAGGGGGTGATCCAGTCATCCTGCTGCACCCGCACCGCGCCCGGCAAGGTCTCGGCCCAAAGACTTTGCCAGTGACCGGGACCGGAGTCGCGCCAGCCGGGGACGATGATGATGCGGGGCATAGGGGTGAACAAGATGGATCGTGGGTGCTGGCGGATTGTGAAGTGCTGTCGTTAAAACACAAAATACTTATTTTCAATTTGGTTATGCTGATATCGACATAACGTTTTTTGAGATCATTGCGGCATGAACCAGCAAAGCCCGGTCTCGTCAGCTTCTGTTCTCGTGGTCTGTCTGTGCGCCGAATGGTGTGGTGTTTGCCGCGACTATCAGGCGCGTTTTGAACAATTGCAGCCCCGCTTCCCGCAAGCGCAATTTCTCTGGATTGACGTCGAGGATGAGGCCGATCTGCTGCATCCGCTCGATGTCGAAGACTTTCCCACGCTGTTGCTGGCCGTTGGGAATGAGGCGCGTTTTTTTGGTCCACTGACGCCGCAGATCGAGACGCTGGAGCGTCTGATCCGCGTCCAGACGCAGGATGCTGGCGCGCCCGTGTTGGGCGATCAAGCGGTCACGGACTTGGTCGCCCGGATTCGCGCTGCCAGACCCGTGGCACGATGAGCCGGACCCGACCGCATGGCGGGGCAGGCAATTGAAAAGCCGCAATGAAAAAGCCCCCGGCCAAATGGCCGGGGGCTTTGGAAGTTGACAGGAAGGCTCAGGCGGCGCGGTAAGCCTTGTAGCCTGCGCGGACGATCAGGGCGATGCCGACGAAGGGCAGCGTGACCGCATAGACCAGACCGATGAACGGAGCGGCGATCAGGAGGGCCACATCCTTGGCAGCGGCCAGAGCCCGGTAGGTGGCTGGTGCCTTGACCAAGGCCTTGGCACCGAT
>CAIKMZ010000151.1 GCA_903828665.1 uncultured beta proteobacterium | reverse complement strand
TTCTGAAGGGTCCGTTTGGAGGAAAAAATGACGAATAAATACCGTAAACCAGGGTCGAAAACTGTGCGATATTTGTTACTTGGGAATTCGTTGTGCAGATCAGTCACTCTCGCACGAGTAACTGTTACAACGAATCTGATCCAATGATGGAGACTTTCAAACGGGGCGGCGTGCCGAGATGACGCCGGTGTTAACGCCCATCCAGTTCAGGCCGCCAAAGAAGCGCGCGTATTCGATCTTGACGCAGCGGTCCATCACGACGGTGAGCCCGGCGGCCTCGGCGATGCGCCGCGCGTCGTCGTTGACGACGCCGATCTGCAACCACAGCACCTTGGCACCAATCGCAACCGCTTCCTGCGCAATCGGCACGCAATCGCCGGGCTTGCGAAAGACATCGACCAGATCGACCGGGAAGGGAATGGACTTCAAATCCGGGTAGCTGGTCTCGCCAAGGATCGTAGGATACTTCGGGTTCACGGGGACGATGCGGTAGCCGTGCGCCTGCATGTACTTGGCGGCGAAGTAGCTTGGGCGATGCCATTCGGCCGACAGGCCGACCACGGCAATGGTGCGGCAGTCGCGCAGCACGCGACGCAGGGTGGCGATGTCGTTCATGGGGTCTTGCTCCGGGTAAACATGATTGGCACTTGCCTGCTCATTGTCTCTTCTCCGACGCGCCAACAAGCCAGCCTCAGCCGCGCCGCAACATGCCGGTCTCGTCAACCCGGCGCAGCGCGGCCAGCTCAATCTCGCTCGGCTCCGGGATCACGCTTGCGTGAGCTGCGATGCGCAGGTCCCAGCCGGTCTGGGCATGGATCTGATCCGGGCTGGAAAACGCAAACCAGCCGTCGAGCAGGAATTCCTTGCTCTGCGGGTCCGGGCGCAGAATGCCCAGCGTGGTGACGATGGCGCAGGGGCCGCCGCCGACAAAGCCGTAGCGCTCGCGCGCTGTGCCGCCTTCCAAGTAACCGGGCGAGGAGATGTAATCGACGCGCTCGGCAAAGCGCTTCTTTTCGTGCGTCGCCATGATGACGACCCGCTTGGCGCCGCAGGCGATGTCGTTGGCGCCGCCACTGCCGGTCAGGCGCGTTTTCGGTGGCTCCAGGTGCTTGCGATCCGGGTCGCTCCAGATGCCGGTGGTGTTGACATTGCCGAACTTGTCGACCTGCGCTGCGCCGATGATGCCGACATCGCAGCGCCCGCTGGCCACCATGAAACCGAGCGCATCAAGACCATTGGTGAAGCTCGTGGAATTGGCCGAAATGCGGTTGCACTCGATGCCCCAGGGCAGGCCGCCGATCGGTGCCGAGCCGTAGATGCCGCCTTCGGTCATTGCGCGCACGCGCGGCGCGTGGCAAGCCTGGGCGAAGTAGCCTGCGAGCATCGACAGGCCGACGCCGAAGATCGCCAGTTCGCCGTCGCGGATCTCGCGCCCGGTGGCGATCGCCATCATCTCCTGCTGCGTGTAGTTCATGCGCGCGCTCCCTCCTCCGTCAGCGCGTCGACCTGGGCGTCGGGCAGGATCCACTGTCGATACGGGTCAAGCAGAAAGGCAGTCGGTCCGTTGCGCAATTGTTCGATCAGTTCGCGGCCGATCAGGTCAAGGTACTCGTCGCGGTTGCGCCAGGAAAATACGAATTCATCAAGGTAGCGCGCCGTGCCTTCGGCGGTGGCCAGCGCCTGGTTCATCGCCTTCATGTGCGCATCGTCACTGTCATGCACGCCGCAGGATGCCTGCGGCCACGCCGTGAACGGCCAGTAGACCACCGCCTCCACCAACAGGCCGGGGATGCGCACCAGGTTCGGGTACTGGCGGATGCAGGCGCCATCGACGATGTGGTCCGCCAGCAGCACCACTTTCTGCGCCGCGCGTGACAGCTCGAAGCGGCTCCATTCGGTGCCGAGCATGATGGCGTTGCCCTCCGCATCGGCCATGGTCACGTGAATCGCCGCCAACTCGGGGCGCAAGGGCGAGAGCGCGCCGACGATGCGACCGGTGAAGGGATCGACCACCTCGGGTATCTTGCGCTGCGCCGGGTAGTTCTCGCCGGTCAATGCGCTCAGGTGCTGCAGATCGGAGCCGATATTGGAGGTGGTTGGCACAAACGGCCAGTTGAAAGCGCCGCCGAGCAGACGCAGCGGCAGCGACAGATTGGAATAGTCCTCCAGCCGCATGGCGCCGCTCTCGACCGCGCGCCGCAGGCCATTGGCAAAGCCGAAACCTTCCAGGCCGGTGAAACCGCATTCGGCAATATCGACCGCACCAGCGGCGGCCAGCAGGTTGAGTTGCTGCGTGTTGCAGTGGAAGATGGCATGCAGGTGTCGGCGCTGCTGGCGCAGTAGTTCGCGGCCAAAGACAACCGCATCGGAGCCGACCGGCAAGGCCGCGCCACTGGCGTACTGCAAGCCGTCGCGGGTGTAGCGCCGCACAGCAGCTTCGAGAGTGATCAGTTTGTTGGTTATGGCCATGCGTGGACTGGGTTGCCGAATTATCTGCTGCACAAAAAATCTATCTGCCGTTTCTTTTCACTAACGCGTTGATTTTGTTATGGTTTTTGTCCTTGTCCGGTTATCGGTGCCTGAAAATTATGTACATCGTCCGCTACGCGGGAGCGCCGATTTTCGCCATCGGAATCGGAAAATTCCTGCAAGTCTTTGATTTCATTTGTCTTTTCAGATTGTTTTGAACTTGGCACGGGCTATGCGGAGGATTAAACATCTGAATCAAGTGAACTTCCAAGGAGAACCATCATGACAACCACTCTTCACACCGCCGGCCAAATGCCTGTCGATTTCGCTGAAGTCCTCCCGACACGAGCAGCAACCGCCGCCGCTGCAACCACCCTGA
>CAIKMZ010000150.1 GCA_903828665.1 uncultured beta proteobacterium | reverse complement strand
TTCCTGGAAAAACCGAACGCTTATTTCAGCGACAGCACCCAGGTCGCCAGCTTTCTGGCTTCGGCTTCGTTGACTTGGCTGTTGACCGGCATCGGCACGACGCCCCAGACGCCGGAGCCGCCTTTCATGATCTTGCTGGTCAGCTTGTCAACCGCGTCCTTTTGGCCTGCGTATTTCCTGGCGACGTCCTTGTAGGCCGGGCCGACGATCTTCTTGTCGACCGAATGGCAGGACAGGCAGTTCTTGGCTTGCGCCAGCGCCTGGTCGGCCAGAGCGGGTGCCGACAGCGACAGCGCGGCAGCCAGGGTGAAGAGAGCACGTTTCATTATTGATTCCTGATCGGTTGGGGTACAGTTGGGCGGCGCCATTGTAGGGAAGAAGCGCAAGTCGCGCATGGCGCAACGGGTGTTCGGATTTCGAAGGAGACTTTCAATGTATCTGCTTGGTCTTGGACTGCTTTTGCTGGCCCTGAAATCTCTAGGGATCGGGTCGGTGGCGGCGTGGGACTGGTGGCTTGTCCTTTCGCCTTTCGTGATGGCGGCAGTGTGGTGGTCATGGGCCGACTGGTCCGGCTACACCAAGAAGAAAGCCATGGAGCGCGAAGACCTGCGGCGCAGCGAACGCATCGAGCAAAACCGCGATGCGATGGGTCTGCTGAAGAAGGGCAAGAAGCGCTGAGCCCCTGATCGGTCATCGCGATGGCCGCGTTGCTGCGCCCGCAATGACCGTGAAGCGGATCAGTAGTTGTCCAGCACCGCGCCCTTGCTGGCGGTCGAGGCATTGAAGGCGAACTTGGCCTGCACGCCGCGGGTGTAGCGCGGCGCCGGTGCCGTCCAGGCAGCGCGGCGTTTTGCAATCTCGTCGTCGCTGACATTGAGTTGCAGCAGCAGGCGGTGAGCGTCGATGGTGATCGAGTCACCTTCATGGATGAAGGCGATCGTGCCGCCCGCCGCCGCTTCCGGCGCGACGTGACCCACGACCATGCCCCAGGTGCCGCCCGAGAAGCGGCCGTCGGTGATCAGGCCGACCGACTCGCCCAGGCCTTGCCCGACCAGCGCGCCGGTCGGGGCCAGCATTTCCGGCATGCCGGGGCCGCCCTTGGGTCCAAGGTAGCGCAGCACCATCACATCGCCGGCGACGATCTTGTTGGCCAGGATCGCGGCCAGCGCGGACTGCTCGTCGTCGAAGACGCGCGCCGGACCGGTCATGACCGGATTCTTCAGGCCGGTGATCTTGGCGACGCAGCCTTCCGGGCTCAGGTTGCCCTTGAGGATGGCCAGGTGGCCCTGCTTGTACATCGGGTTCGACAGGGGGCGGATCACGTCCTGGTCGGCGCGCGGCGCGGCCGGAACGTCCTTGAGTACTTCGGCGATGGTCTGGCCGGTGATGGTGATGCAGTCGCCGTGCAGCAGCCCGGCGCTCAACAGCGTCTTCATGACCTGCGGGATGCCGCCGGCGCGGTGCAGGTCCACCGCCAGGTACTGGCCGCTGGGCTTGAGGTCGCACAGCACCGGCGTCTTGACGCGCACGCGCTCGAAATCGTCGATCGTCCAATCCACCCCTGCCGCATGCGCGATCGCCAGAAAGTGCAGCACGGCGTTGGTCGAGCCGCCGGTCGCCATGATCACGGCGACGGCGTTCTCGATCGACTTGCGTGTGACGATGTCGCGCGGCTTGAGATCCTTCTTGATCGCTTCGAGCAGCACCTTGGCTGATTCGCGCGCCGAGTCCACCTTCTCCTCGTGCGGATTGGCCATGGTGCTGGAGTAGGGCAGGGACAGGCCGAGCGCCTCGAATGCCGACGACATCGTGTTGGCGGTGTACATGCCGCCGCAGGAGCCGGAACCGGGCACGGCGCGGCGCTCGATCTCGAGCAGGTCTTCATCGCTCATGCGGCCGGCGGCGTTCTCGCCCACGGCCTCGAACACGCTCACGATGTTCAGATCCTTGCCCTTGTAGCGCCCCGGCAGGATGGTGCCGCCGTAGACGAAGATCGCCGGCACATTGGCGCGCAGCATGCCCATCATGCCGCCGGGCATGTTCTTGTCGCAGCCACCGATCACGATCACCCCGTCGAGCCACTGGCCCTGCACGCAGGTCTCGATGCAGTCGGCAATCACCTCGCGGCTGACCAGGCTGTACTTCATGCCTTCGGTGCCCATCGCCATGCCGTCACTGATGGTCGGCGTGCCGAACACCTGGGCCTTGCCGCCGCCGGTTTCGATCCCGGCGATCGCTGCGTCAGCGAGCTTTTGCAGGCCGCTGTTGCAGGGCGTGATGGTGCTGTGCCCATTGGCCACGCCCACCATCGGCTTGTTGAAGTCCTCCTCCTTGTAGCCCATCGCGTAGTACATGGAGCGGTTCGGCGCGCGTGACTTGCCCTGCGTGATGTTGTGGCTGCGCGGGTTCGGGATGACGGGTTTGGTGTCCATGGGAAGTCTCTGGTGTCGGTTGGAATAGAGGGTCCGGGTGGCAGGCATGCGCTCGCGCGCATGCCTCAACTCCGGTTCATTTTAATTCGGTGCGCACGCACGCCCTGTGCTTCACTTCGGCGCAGCGTTGTCGAACGTGACGGGAGCCTTGATCAGCGCCGCCTGGCAGCTGCCGACCCCGACCACGTTGACCCGGATGTTTGTGCTGGCGTCCAGCGCCCGTGACGCGATCTCGCGCGCGTTGGCGCGCCAGGTGCCATGGAAGTAGGAGATCAGGTAGGAGCGCCCCATCGGCGCCACACCGTCGGCGTTGACATAGAGGAATTCCCGCACGCGCGCTACGGTCTTGGCGCAGGCGGCTTGAAACGACTCGGCGGGCACTTTTTTTGCCGCAATCACGATGTCGATGCGATCCGGATCGATCCGCAGGGAAACGCCCGCACCCTCGACCGGCGTCGGCCAGTCCTTGATTGCATTGAGGGCGTATTCGAGACGGAAACTGCCGAACTCGGCGGCCGACACGGTCGCCGTGCGCAGGTCGTCGAGCGGCGTGGCCTGCACGGTGCTGCCGCCGGCCAGGGCCAGCAACAGGATGGCGATACGGATATTCATCGCGTTGGGGTGGGTCATGAAACACTTCTGGGTTGGTTGGCGCAGCGGGCTCATGCCCTGGTTGCCGATCCAAGTCCGGCCTGAGGGTGGGCGTGACGCCCCGCAACTGTACGCGGTCGATTCTAATTGGCGACCCCATGGCAAGGGTTTGCCATGGGTTTCTTGCGTGCACAATGGCGTCCATGCTGATCCATCCTCAAATCAATCCGGTTGCGCTGCAGCTCGGACCCGTGGCCATCCATTGGTACGGGCTGACTTATCTGGCGGCGTTCGCGCTGTTCATGTTCCTGGGCAACCGGCGCTTGCGCCATGAGCCCTATGTGGCGATGAAGGGCACGGCCGCCTGGACCCGGCGTGACGTCGAGGACATCCTGTTCATGGGCGTGATGGGGGTGGTGCTCGGCGGGCGCATCGGCTACTGCCTGTTCTACAAGCCGCTCTATTACCTGGCGCATCCGCTGGAGATCTTTGCCGTCTGGGCCGGCGGCATGAGTTTTCACGGCGGCATGCTGGGCGTGTTTGTCGCGCTGATCTGGTATTCGCGCTCACGCGGCAAGCCCTGGCTGCAGGTCACCGACTTTGTGGCGCCCTGCGTGCCAACCGGTCTGGCCGCGGGCCGGGTCGGCAACTTCATCAACGGTGAACTGTGGGGGCGCCTGTGCGATCCGGACCTGCCCTGGGGCATGGTGTTTCGCGGTGCCGGCGACTTGCCGCGCCATCCGTCGCAGGTCTACCAGTTCCTCGGCGAGGGCCTGCTGCTGTTCGTTCTGCTGTGGCTGTATGCGCGCAAGGAGCGCAAGCAGGGGCAGGTGTCGGCGTTCTTCCTGATCGGCTACGGGCTGTTTCGCTTCGCCGCCGAGTTCTTCCGCGAGCCCGATGCGCACTTGGGCATCCTGTCGCTGGGCATGAGCATGGGGCAGTGGTTGTGTCTGCCCATGATCGCCGGTGGCATCGGCCTGTGGCTGTGGGCCGGCAGGCGCCCGGCGCGCTGATGGGCTGGGATTGAATTCGGGTATCCGCCCGCATCGATGGTGGGTTGTTGGAACGGAGTGAATTGAGCGCTTTTTAAAATACGCCGGAAAAATATCCGGCGATAACCGAGGAGACAAAAATGACTTTATCGAGACGAAATTTCATCCATGCGGCCGGTGGCGCCGCCGTCACGTCCCTGGCGGGCGGCACCTGGGCGCAAAGCGGCGCTGGTGGCCTGAAGATATCGCACCAGTTCCCCGGTGGCACGCTGACCGAGGGCGATTTCCGCGACCGCCTGTGCCGGCGCTTTGCGGTCGAGGTCGAGAAGCGCACGGCCGGTGCGCTCAAGGCCTCGGTCTATCCGGGCTCGTCGCTGATGAAGACCAACGCCCAGTTTTCCGCTGTGCGCAAGGGCGCGCTCGACATGAGCCTGTTCCCGCTGTCCTACGCCGGCGGCGAGGTGGCCGAGACAAACATCGGCCTGATGCCCGCGCTGGTGCCGAGCTATGAACAGGGCGCGCGCTGGAAGAATGCTGAAGTCGGCAAGCTGCTGTCGAAGATGCTCGACGACAAGGGCGTGATCATCGTCAGCTGGGTCTGGCAGGCCGGTGGGGTGGCGAGCCGCACGCGGCCCTTGCTGACGCCCGATGACGCCAAGGGTCTGAAAGTGCGCGGCGGCAGCCGCGAGATGGACATGATGCTCAAGGCGGCTGGCGCTTCGGTGATCACGCTGCCATCCAACGAGATCTACGCCGCGATGCAGACCGGTGCCATGGACGCGGCGATGACATCGAGCACCAGTTTCATCTCCTTCAAGCTCGAAGAGATTGCCAAGCACCTGACGACCGGGCGCAACAAGACCTACTGGTTCATGCTGGAGCCCTTGATCATCTCGAAGGAGGTGTTCGCGAAACTGCCCAAGGCGCAGCAGGACGTGGTGATGGCGGTTGGGGCCGAGCTTGAAGGCTTCGGCCAGGAAGCGGCGCGCGCCGACGACAAGGCGGTGGCCGAGATATACGCCAAGGCCGGCGCCAAAGTCTACGACATGGACGATGCCGTGCTCAAGAAGTGGCAGGCGATCGCGCGTGAGACGGCCTGGAAGGACTTCGCCGAAAAGAGCGAATCGTGTGCAGCGCTGCTGAAAGCGGCGCAGAAGCTGGCATGACGCACGGCGTCGAAATCGGCTCCGCTGTGCTGGGCGTCGACCCCGACACGCCGCGCCTGCTGCTGCCGCTGGCCATTGTGCTGATGCGGCTCAACCGACTCATGGTGGTTCTCGGCATGTTCGCGCTGCTGGTGGCCTCGGCCGTGCTGACCTACAGCGTGGTTTCGCGCTATGTGATGAAGTCCTCCACCGACTGGCAGGACGAAGCGGCCGTGTTCTGCCTGGTCGGCGCGACCTTCCTGTGCAGTTCCTTCGTGCAGGCCTTGCGCGGCCATGTCGGCATCGAGGCCGTCGCCGGCCTGTTGCCGAACTCGCTCAACCGGGCGCGCCTGCTGCTAGTCGATCTGCTGAGCTGCCTGTTCTGCAGCTTCTTTGCCTGGAAGTCCTGGACGCTGTTCCATGAAGCCTGGGTTGATCACCAGACCACGTCGTCTTCGTGGGCGCCGCCGCTGTCGATCCCCTACGGGCTTATGGCTTTTGGCATGACGCTGCTGAGCCTGCAACTGCTGATCCAGCTAAGTGCGCGCGTCAACGCCATGGTCGGCCAGCTGGCACGGGAGGCACCATGACGATGCTGAGCCTGGGTTTGCTGTTCGGCGCGGTGACGCTGCTGTTCATGTTCTCCGGCGCGCCGATCTCGTTTGCCCTGGGCAGCGTGGCCGTGCTGTTCATGTACCTGTTCATGCCGGCCTCCGCGCTCAACACCGTCACACAGAACGTGTACGAGGAAATGGCCAGCATCACGCTGCTGTCGATTCCGCTGTTCATCCTCAAGGGCGCGGCGATCGGGCGGTCGCGCGCCGGGCAGGACCTGTACGCGGCCATGCACGTCTGGATGGGCCGGATACCGGGCGGCCTGGGCATTGCCAACGTGTTTGCGTGCGCGCTGTTCGCAGCCATGGCGGGGTCGAGCCCGGCCACCTGCTCAGCCATCGGCAGCGCCGGCATTCCGGAGATGCGCAAGCGCGGCTATTCGCCCGGCTTTGCGGCCGGCATCATCGCCGCCGGCGGCACGCTGGGCATCCTGCTGCCGCCGTCGATCACGATGATCCTGTACGCGGTGGCGGCCGAGCAGTCGTTGGGCCGCTTGTTCCTTGCCGGCATCTTCCCCGGTGTCTTGCTGGTGGGCCTGTTTGCGTTTTACGCTGCCATGCGTTACCGCAAGGAACACCGACTGGCCAAGGCCGAATTCGAACGCTCCGGGGCCGCGTCGGCATTGCTGCTCGATGAGACCTTCACGAACCGGCAGAAGTTCGAGATGCTGCCGCGCGTCGTGCCCTTCGTGCTGCTGCTGATCGGTGTCATGGTGGCCTTGTACGGCGGTTTTGCGACGCCGTCCGAAACGGCCGGGCTCGGCGCTTTGCTCGCGCTGGCCCTGATCGCCACGATCTACGGCGTCTGGCGGCCGCGCGACGTGGCGCCGATCCTGACCGCGACGCTGCGCGAATCGACCATGCTGATGATGATCATCGGCATGTCGTTGCTGTTCTCCTACGTGATGAGCTTCCTGCACATCAGCCAGTCCACGGCCGAGTGGGTGGTCGGCATGCATTTGTCGAAGTGGGTGCTGCTGGCGGCCATTTTGCTGATGGTGATCCTGCTCGGCTTCTTCCTGCCGCCGGTCAGCATCATCCTGATGACCGCGCCCATCATCCTGCCGCCGCTCAAGGCGGCGGGCTTTGACCTGATCTGGTTCGGCGTGCTGATGACGATCGTGATGGAGGCCGGCCTGATCCATCCGCCGGTCGGCCTGAACATCTTCGTCATCAAGAACATTGCGCCCGATATTTCCCTGAGTGACATCATCTGGGGCGTGCTGCCTTTTGTGCTGCTGATGTTTCTGGCGGTGTTCCTGATCTGCGTCTTTCCCGGCATCGCCACCGCGTTGCCCGATGCGGTCATGGGTCTGGCGACCGTGCGTTGATGAAAGAATGCTCATGAGTAGTGCGGTGCGGCTGTCGATATACGAAGCGGTGGCCACGGTCACACTGCGCAACCCCGGCAAGCTCAACGCCATGTCGCGCCACATGTGGCAGGACTTGCGCGCGGCGTTCGAGCAGGTTCACGCCGACGCGCAGGTGCGCTGCGTCGTCGTTTGCGGCGAGGAGGGCAATTTCTGCGCCGGCGGCGATATTTCGGAATACGGAGGCTTTCGTTTCGACGAGGCGAGCCTGTGCGATTTTCACGAGAACGATGTCTGGCCGGCCTTGCAGGCGATGCTCGATTGCGACGTGCCGGTGCTCGCACATATCGCGGGCAATTGCATGGGCGCCGGCATGGAGATTGCCAGTTGCTGCGACATCCGCCTGGCCGGCACCGCAGCGCGCTTCGGGGCGCCGATTGCCCGGCTCGGTTTTCCGATGGCGCCGCGCGAGGCCGCGCTGGTGGCGCGCGAAGCCGGCCTGACGGTGGTGCGGCAAATGCTGCTCGAAGCCATGGTGTTCAGCGCTGCGGACATGAAGGCCGCGGGCTTTCTCAGCCGGCTGCTGCCAGACGAGCAACTGGCGGCCGAAGCACAGGTCAGCGCCAGGCGCCTGGCGGCCCTGGCGCCGCAGGCCGCGCGCATGAACAAGCAGACCATCCGCGCGATCCTGAACGCCTCCGGCGCCGGTGTCATCGAAGACGACCAGCGCTATGCCTACGCCGACAGTGCGGAACACCGGGAAGGCATTGCGGCCTTTCTGGATAAACGCAAGCCCGTGTTCTGATCGTTGACGTCACGGCCGCCTTCGCCCCTTCATTTCATTTCCAACCTTGACACTGACATGCAAAAGCGCTTAACTCCCTCTTCTGCAAACGGCAACCTGTTCGCCGCGCTGCGAGCTGGTTTCCCCAACGATCTGGACAGCGTCGCCGTCGAGACCGACAACGGCTTGTCCTACTCCTGGCGCGATGTCGAGCGCGCCAGCGCCATGCTGGCCAACCTGCTCGATTCATTGCAGCTGCCGGCCGGCGCGCGCATCGCGGTGCAGGTCGAGAAATCGGTCGAGGCCATGCTGCTCTACCTCGCGACGCTGCGTGCCGGCTTTGTCTTCCTGCCGCTCAATCCGGCCTATCAGCAGGCCGAGCTCGAATACTTCATCGGCAACGCCGAGCCCGCCGTCGTGGTCTGCACCGGCAGGAACTTCGGCTGGGTCAGCAAGATCGCCTTCAAGGCCGGCACGCAATACGTCTTCACTCTGGGCGAGGACCGCAGCGGCTCGCTGCTGGAGCGCGCCGCGCATTGTTCCGACCAGCATCAGGTCGCGTTCAAGGGAGCAGACGATCTGGCGGCCATCCTTTACACCAGCGGCACCACCGGGCGTTCCAAGGGCGCGATGCTGAGCCACGGCAACCTGCTCAGCAACGCCCTGGTGCTCAAGGACTACTGGGGCTGGCGCGCCGGCGACGTGCTGATCCATGCCCTACCGATCTTCCATGTGCACGGCCTGTTCGTGGCGATCCACGGCGCGCTGCTCAATGGCAGCAGGATGATCTGGCTGGGCAAATTCGATCCGCGCCTGGTGATCGAGAAGCTGCCGCAAGCGACCGTCTTCATGGGCGTGCCGACGCTGTATGTGCGGCTGCTGGCCGAGCCGGGCCTGACGCGCGAAGCGGTGCGCAACATGCGGCTCTTCATCGCCGGATCAGCGCCTTTGCTGATCGAGACCTTCACCGACTGGCAGATGCGCACCGGCCACACGATTCTGGAGCGCTATGGCATGAGCGAGACCGGCATGCTGACATCCAATCCGTATGACCCAGGGCAGGGCGCGCGCCGTGGCGGCACGGTCGGCTTCCCCTTGCCCGGCGTCAGCCTGCGCGTGCAGGACGATGCGGGCGCGGCGCTGGCGACCGATGAGATCGGCGGCATCCAGGTCAAGGGCCCGAACGTGTTCAAGGGCTACTGGCGCATGCCAGAGAAGACGGCCGAGGAGTTCACTGCGGACGGCTACTTCCAGACCGGCGATGTCGGCAAGATCGATGCGCTCGGTTACGTCACGATCGTGGGGCGCAGCAAGGACCTGATCATCAGCGGCGGCTACAACGTCTACCCGGCCGAGGTCGAGGGCTATATCAACGAGTTGCCCGGTGTCGCGGAGAGCGCCGTGATCGGCGTGCCGCACTCCGACTTCGGCGAGGTCGGGCTGGCCGTTCTCACGACCAAGCCCGGCGCCACGCTCGACCCGTTGCAGATCATCAGCCGGCTGAAGTCAATCCTGGCGAATTTCAAGGTGCCCAAGCAGTGCATCGTGGTCGATGCACTGCCGCGCAACAGCATGGGCAAGGTGCAGAAGAATGTCTTGCGCGAGCGCTACGGCGCTGGCAAGCCTTAGCGCAGCACCAGCACCGGCACGTGCGAGTGCGTCAGCACCAGTTGCGTCTCGCTGCCCAGCAGCAGGCGCTTGATGCCGCGCCGGCCGTGCGAGGCCATGACGATCAGGTCGCACTTGTGCTTCTTGGTTGCGGCGATGATGGCTTCGGACACCAGGTCTGATTTCACCGTGATGGGCTTGACCTTCACGCCCTTTGCCTGAGCCGCCTTCTGCACCGCCTCGACGATCGCCTGCCCGTCCTCGGCCCACTGCTTTTCGACCCGGCTCACTTCGGCCGCCTGCAGCGCTAGACCGCCCTCGAAGTAACTCTGCGGATAACGCGGGATCACTTTCAGGGCCACCAACTCGGCACCCGTCAACGCTGCCAGCGAAATGGCGCTGGCGACTGCCCGCTTGGACAGGTTGGAACCATCGGTGGCGACAAGAATTCGTTGGTACATGCTGTGCTCCTGTTGAGTGATGATGCTTTTAGCTTACTCTGCCTGCCTTGTGCTGTCTTGATATCCGTCAGGTAAACTGCTTTCATCGCCGCGCATCTGTGGACCCCTTGGACCTTATGTCATCTGTCAGTCCTGATCTTTCTGCTGCGGCCCACCACCATCCTGCCGAGGCCGACGTCCTGCGCCTGCTTGACGACCCGCTGGAGTGGCCTGCCTTCAGCCGCCCCGACCCGAAACGCGCCGAGTGCTGGGAATCCAACCTGCTGATCGAGGGCATGCACTGTGTGGCCTGCGCGTTGACGATCGAGGACGCCCTGCTGCGCGTGCCCGGCGTCGTCTCGGCCGAGGTCAGCGCCGGCAGCCACCGCGCGCGCGTGGTCTGGGCCAGCGCGCGCGTGCTGCCGTCGAGCTGGATGCGCGCCATCGAGGCCGCAGGCTATCGCGCCGTGCCGGCCAACGATGCGCTGGCGCGCGAGCGCCGGCAACTGCAGGCGCGCAAGGCGCTGTGGCAACTCGGCGTGGCCGGGCTGTGCATGATGCAGGTGATGATGTACGCCTATCCGGCCTATGTCGCGCGACCGGGCGACCTGTCTGCCGAGATGGAGCAGCTGCTGCGCTGGGCGTCCTGGGTGCTGTCGCTGCCAGTCATCCTGTTCTCCTGCGGGCCCTTTTTCAGCAATGCCTGGCGCGATGTCGTGCAGCGCCGCGTCAGCATGGACCTGCCGGTGGCGCTGGGCATGCTGATCACGTTTGCCGTCAGCACCATCGGCACCTTCGATCCGCTGGGTCACTTCGGTCACGAGGTCTATTTCGACTCGCTGACCATGTTTGTCTTCTTCCTGCTCGGCGGGCGCTGGCTGGAACTGCGCCTGCGCGATCGCACCGCCGGCGCGCTCGAGTCCCTGATGAACCGGCTGCCCGACAGCGTGGCGCGCCGGCAGCCCGATGGCAGCTTTGAGCGCGTCCCGATGCGCCGTCTGCTGGGCGGCGATGTCATCCGCGTTCTGCCGGGCGATACCTTCCCGGCCGACGGCGTCCTGCTGCAGGGCGACGCGCTGGTGGACGAGGCGCTGCTTACCGGCGAGTCGCGTCCGGTGGCGCGCCCGGTTGGTGGCACGGTGATTGCCGGCAGCCACAACCTCGCCAGCGTAGTGCTGGTGCGGGTCGAGCGGATCGGCTCCGAGACCCGCTTCGCCCAGATCGTGGCGCTGATGGAAGCGGCGTCGACGAGCAAGCCGCGCCTGGCGCGCCTGGCCGACCGCATTGCCAGGCCGTTCCTGATCGCCGTGCTGCTGGCGGCTGCGCTCGCCTGTGCGTTCTGGTGGGGGCGCGACCCGGGCCATGCACTGATGGTCGCCGTTGCGGTGCTGGTGGTGACTTGTCCCTGTGCGCTGTCGCTGGCGACGCCGGCCGCCATGCTGGCCGCTGCGGGTACGCTGGCGCGCCAAGGCGTCTTGGTGCGCCGGCTCGAGGCCTTCGAGAGCCTGGCCGGCGTCGATACCGTGCTGTTCGACAAGACCGGGACTCTGACGCGGGACGCCATGGTGCTCGGTGCGACGCAGGTGCGTGAGGGCATCCAGGCCGCGCAGGCGCTGGCGATGGCCGCAGCACTGGCGCAATACTCGCTGCATCCGGTGTCGCGCGCGCTGCTGCGGGCGGCGCAGACGGGCGCGCACGATCGGGGATGGCTGGCCGATTCGGTCCGCGAGGTGGCCGGGCAGGGCGTTTGCGCCCGCGTGCGCCGCGTCGATTCGCCCGAATCAACCGAACTGCGCCTCGGGTCGGCTGCGCTGTGCGGCCTGGTGCGCCCGGCTACCGATGCCATGCACGCTTACCTGAGCGACGAGCACGGTTGGCTGGCCACGTTCGAGCTGCACGAGGATGTGCGGGCAGACGCGGCGGCGACCGTCTCGGCGCTGCGAGCGGCGGGCATCGCCGTGCACCTGCTGTCGGGCGACAGTGCGCCAGCGGTGGCACGCGTGGCGGCGCAGGTCGGCATCACGCAATTTCAGGGCGAGTGCACGCCGCAGGACAAGCTCGACTTCCTGCAACAGGCGCAGCACGGCGGGCGCAAGGTGGCGGTTGTGGGCGACGGGCTCAACGATGGGCCCGTGCTGGCCGGCGCGCATGTCTCGTTCGCCTTCGGTCAGGCCGTGCCGTTGGCGCAGGCGCAGGCCGACTTCGTGGTGCTCGGCGATCAGCTGGGCGCGGTGTCCCAGGCGCTGTTGTTGGCCCGGCGCACCTTGCGCATCGTTCGTCAGAATCTTGTATGGTCCGCTTTCTACAATGCGACCTGCGTGCCGTTGGCGGTGCTCGGCTGGTTGCCGGCGTGGCTGGCCGGACTGGGCATGGGTGCGAGCTCGCTGGTGGTCGTGCTCAACGCCCTGCGTCTGTCTTCGGGCGTCGGGCAAGGGCAAAAAACCTGATGGATATTCTTTATTTGCTGATTCCGCTGTCGGTCATTCTCGTGTTTTTCATTCTCGCGGGCTTGTGGTGGGCGATCCACCGCGGTCAGTTCGAAAATATCGAATCCGAGGGCGAAAGAATCCTTAAGGATTGATAAGATGCGGGCACCGATTTTGAGAAAGACCACGCGGCATCCGGAATTGCCGGCAATTTTGATGACACTAACTGACAAGAGGTGAGAATGATATTTCCCAATTCGCTTGCAACGACCTACAACGACAAAGTTGTCAGGCAGTTTGCCATCATGACTGTCGTGTGGGGCGTGGTCGGCATGCTGGTCGGCGTCATCATTGCCGCGCAGCTGACCTGGCCGGAACTCAATTTCGGCATTCCATGGCTCACCTATGGTCGTCTGCGCCCCCTGCATACCAATGCCGTGATCTTTGCCTTCGGCGGCTGCGGCCTGTTTGCCTCGGCCTATTACGTGGCGCAGCGGACCTGCCAGGTGCGCCTGTTCGGTGACAAGCTCGCAGCATTCACGTTCTGGGGCTGGCAACTGGTCATTCTGGCGGCGGCGATTTCGCTGCCACTGGGCTACACGCAAGGCAAGGAGTACGCCGAGCTCGAATGGCCGATCGACATCCTGATCACGCTGGTCTGGGTCTCGTTCGCCGTCGTCTTCTTCGGCACTATCGGCACGCGCAAGGTGCGCCATATCTATGTGGCGAACTGGTTCTTCGGCGCCTTCATCATCGCCGTGGCGCTGCTGCACCTGGTCAACAGCGCGGCGATCCCGGCCGGCTTCATGAAGTCCTACTCGGCCTATGCCGGCGTGCAGGATGCGATGGTGCAGTGGTGGTACGGTCACAATGCGGTCGGTTTCTTCCTGACCGCCGGCTTCCTGGGCATGATGTACTACTTCGTGCCCAAGCAGGCCGAGCGTCCGGTCTACTCGTACCGCCTGTCGATCGTTCACTTCTGGGCGCTGATCTTCACCTACATGTGGGCCGGTCCGCACCATCTGCATTACACGGCGCTGCCGGACTGGACACAGTCGGTCGGCATGGTGTTCTCGCTGATCCTGCTGGCGCCAAGCTGGGGCGGCATGATCAACGGCATCATGACGCTGTCGGGCGCCTGGCACAAGCTGCGCGATGACCCGATCCTGCGCTTCCTGATCGTGTCGCTCTCGTTCTACGGCATGTCGACCTTCGAAGGCCCGATGATGTCGATCAAGACCGTCAACGCCTTGTCGCATTACACCGACTGGACGATCGGCCACGTGCACTCCGGCGCCCTGGGCTGGGTCGGTCTGGTGACGATGGGCAGCATGTATTACCTGATTCCGCGTCTGTTCGGCCAGAAGCAGATGTACAGCATCAAGGCGATTGAGATCCATTTCTGGACTGCGACCATCGGCATCGTGATCTACATTGCGGCGATGTGGATCGCCGGCGTGATGCAGGGTCTGATGTGGCGCGCCATCAACACGGACGGCACGCTGACCTACACCTTTGTCGAGTCGGTCAAGGCCACCTTCCCGTTCTACGTGCTGCGACTGTTCGGCGGGCTTCTGTACCTGGCCGGCATGCTGATCATGCTCTGGAACGTGCTCAAGACGGCGACGCGCGGGCGCTCCGTCACGGTGACGATTCCAACGGCTCTTGCACACGCCTGAATAGGAAAAAAATACCATGGCAAACAACAATGCAAGCGGCGGACTGTCGCATGAAAAAATCGAGACCAGCAACTTCCTCATGATCGTGCTGATCCTGCTGGTGCTGCTGGTCGGCGGCCTGGTGGAGATCGTGCCGCTGTTCTTCCAGAAATCGACCACGGAGCCGGTCAAGGGTTTGCAGCCCTACACCGCCTTGCAGCTGGCCGGGCGTGACATCTACACGCGCGAAGGTTGCTACAACTGCCATTCGCAGATGATCCGTCCCTTCCGCGCCGAGACCTTGCGCTACGGGCACTATTCGGTGGCCGGCGAATTCGTCTATGACCATCCGTTCCAGTGGGGCAGCAAGCGCACCGGTCCTGATCTGCACCGCGTCGGCGGCAAGTACAGCGACCAATGGCACCGCGACCACCTGAACAACCCGCGTGACGTGGTGCCGGAATCGAACATGCCGGCCTATCCCTGGCTGCTCAAGGACGATGTGGACGCGGCCTCGATGCCGGCGCACATGAAGGCCTTGCGCATCGTCGGCGTGCCTTACACCGACGAGCAGATCGCCAAGTCTTCCGAAGAGCTCAAAGGCAAAAAGGAGATCGAGGCCGTGATCGCCTATCTGCAGGTGCTGGGAACCCTGGTCCGGTAAACGGGAGATCGCGCATGGACTTTGATATCAACACCCTTCGTTCGCTGGCCACCGTCGTCAGCTTCGTCACCTTCATCGGGATCGTTGTCTGGGCCTATTCCGGCCGCAATGCCGACGACTTCGAGTCCGCTGCCAGGCTGCCTTTCGAGCAAGACTGAAGCACCATCTAAGGAACAAAATGAGCGACTTCACAAGCAACTTCTGGTCGATCTATGTGGCGGCCATCACGGTCGTCAGCATCGTGGCCTGCCTCGTGCTGCTGTGGTTCAGCGGCAAGGCCAAGGTCATGTCTTCCTCGGACAACACGACCGGCCATGTCTGGGACGGCGATCTGCGCGAAATGAACAACCCGCTGCCACGCTGGTGGGCTTGGCTGTTCGTCATCACGGTCATTTTTGCGCTGGGCTATCTGGCGCTGTATCCGGGCCTGGGCACCTATGCGGGCAAGTTCGGCTGGAGCTCGACCGGCCAGCATCAGGCCGAGGTGGACAAGGGCAATGCGGATGTCGCGCCCCTGTACGCCAAGTTCATGGCCATGAAGCCCGAAGACGTGGCCAAGGATCCGCAAGCGATGGCGATCGGCGAGCGCTTGTTCATGAACACGTGCGCTGCATGCCACGGTTCTGACGCGCGCGGCAACAAGGGCTTTCCGAACCTGACCGACAACGACTGGCTCGGTGGCGGCACGCCCGAGATCATCAAGGCTGACATCATCAAGGGGCGTCTGGCCCAGATGCCGCCGATGGCAGCAGCGGTTGGCACGGCCGATGATGTCAAGAACCTGGCCAACTATGTCCTGAGCCTGTCCGGCAGTCCGCACGATTCGCTGCGCGCTTCGCTGGGCAAACCGAAGTTCGTGGTGTGTGCCGCCTGTCACGGTCCCGATGGCAAGGGCAATCAGGCCATCGGTTCGGCCAACCTGACGGACGACATCTGGCTGCATGGCTACGGCGAGGCTGCGATCATCTCGATGATCAACAACGGCAAGACCAACCAGATGCCGGCGCAGGGTGACAAGTTCACAGAAGCCCAGATTCACGTGCTCGCCGCCTATGTCTGGAGCCTTTCCAACAACAAGGCCGGCGCTGCTGCGGCTAAGTAAGTGAAGCAACTGCCACGGGTGCCGCGCTGTCCCCTGAAGAAGCACGCTTGAATACCAAGGACCGCGAGCCCCGCAAGGTCATCCCCATCAACGCACAGCCCGCTGATGGGGAACTGGTTTCCCTGTACGCCGCGCAGCGTAAGATCTACCCGCGCAGCACTGCGGGCTTTTTCAGCAACTGGCGCTGGGCCATGGTCTGGCTCACGCAGATCATCTTCTACGGCCTGCCTTGGCTGCAGTGGGGCCAACGCCAGGCCGTGCTGTTTGATCTGGGTGCGCGGCGCTTCTACATCTTCGGCCTGGTGCTGTACCCGCAGGACTTCATC
>CAIKMZ010000149.1 GCA_903828665.1 uncultured beta proteobacterium | reverse complement strand
CATGGCAATGCTCCTTTGCGGATTGAAGGGATGAAGTGCTGCGAGCAGCAAGTTCATCGTCCTGCAAAAGGAGAGTGCTGAGAAGTCCGAGGTGGCCTGCGGGGTTAGCGGACCATTTCACGCGTCAGCGGGTTAGTCCAAGGGCACTTAGTTCGCGCTCACGACCGGCAGGTGTACGGTCGCTCAGCTTGAACAATTCGCGGTTACTCATACCCATCAAAACCATTTGTAGTTTGATGCGCTACGCACTACAATATGCCGAAATGATCAAGAGTTTTCGTCACAAAGGCTTGCAACGTTTTTTTGAAACAGGCAGCAAGTCCGGAATACAGGCGGCGCATGCGAGCAAGCTGCGCCTGCAACTGGCAGCTTTGGATCAAGCGGTCAGACCTGAAGACCTTTCGGCGCCGTCCTGGGCATTGCACCCCTTAAAGGGTGAACTGAAGGGTCATTGGGCACTTGCCGTGAATGGAAACTGGCGCATGGTGTTTGCCTTTGAGGGTGAAGATGCCGTGCTTGTTGATTACCGGGATTACCACTGAGGTTCAGTATGACTCGAATGCATAACCCCCCGCATCCTGGCGAAATTCTCCGGGAGTATTTGGGCGACATCACGGTGACACAAGCCGCGGTGAAGCTTGGTGTCAACCGCGTAACTCTGTCCCGCGTGGTCACCGGGTCGTCGGGCATTTCTGCCGACATGGCCTACCGATTGGGCGAAGCATTCGGGACCAGCCCTGAGCTGTGGGCAGGCATGCAACTTCAGTACGACTTGTATCACGCGGGCAAGTTGACGCGCCCTCGAATCGAACGATTGGCCGCGTAGGCAGACAGGTGCATCGCCATGAGCGACTGCTTATCCCACCCACTCGGTCACCGTGAGTGGGGCTCAGGAAGTCAGATTATTTCGTTTCACGACCTACCTGCACGCAAACTGTTCAGCGGTTCCAGCGGCCCAACTCAATCGCGCATGAAGATTTCTTCGATTTGCAGTCCGAACAATTCGGCAATGCGAAAGGCCAAGGGCAGCGAAGGATCGTACTTTCCGGTTTCGATGGCATTGACGCTCTGGCGCGAGACTTCGAGCTTGTCTGCCAGATCCAACTGAGTCCAGTTGCGCTCGGCGCGAAGCACCTTGAGACGGTTCTTCAACATCCATCTCCCCATGTGCCGTGGCTGATCCGGTTGATGAATCCACCCAAGCCGAAACCGAAGAACCAGATGATCGCGACCCAATAGGCGTCGACGTGAGCAACCAACCCGAAGTTCTCCAGAAACCCCCAAACAGTGGAAATCGAGAGCGCAACCGCGGTGCCGATCAATGTCTGGCGCACGATCAGCATCCGAATGAATTCGTCCTTCTGTTCGATGATGAGCATTGCAATCGCATAGAAGATGCCGACAACCGCAAGACCCGGAATCAACCCCAGGATCCAGACCACCGGACCTTCCACCAAATCGCGCGAAATCAAGTATTTGGCAGCCAAGAGGCTCGCCACATAGATTGCCGTCGAGTTGCCGATCCGCCTGAGGTAGCGACGCCGGGGAACGGATGGGACCATTGTTAGACCCCCTTCCCGGTACATTGATTTTCTGCGAGCCCCAGTCGGTGCGCCAGTCGTCGAATTTTGGTTCTCCTGCCAGCACGTCTGTCACGCATGCTGTGTCGCCAGCCGATTCATTGCGCGGCCAGAGCACCTACCAGCATGAAGAACCATCCTAGCGTCCAAACAGGGGCGCTGCACTCCCGCATGGGAGTCCTGCTGGTGACCACCCCTGGTCAATGCCTTTTCCGACACCGTGGTGTCAACAATGACGCGATACAAATCGGCCTTCTTCACCGCCGCGATGGCCACGGCCGTCTCGATCGTGGTCTTCAAAAGCACTTCTACGCCGGCTTAACTCATTCAAAATTAGATCAAACACCTCTGCAAGACCACCAGCAGGCTGTCCAGAGCCGGGGGGCTTTTGAGCCGGACAAACAGCACTTGCGCTTCAACCGTATATGGATGGTGGCGAACAACGAATCCAGTGCCTCATCGCTAGGTCAGAAATCCGCGCGTTGAGTTGCAAAGGGAGTTTTAACCACCGAGCGTTCCATTTTTAACGTTTTCAACGCAAGGAAAGACATGAAAGTACAAACAAGCCTACCCGCACCACCCGCCGAAACTCTGCTGCGCCTGCCCGCCGTGGTGGCACGTGTCGGGCTTAAAAAATCCGCGATTTATGAGATGTTTAATCGTAACCCGCCAGAATTCCCGCGCCCGCTGAAACTGAGCCGCCGGGCCGTATGTTGGCCAGCATCCAAGATTGATCAATGGATTGCCGAGCGTATTCAAGCCGCTGAGCAATCATGATCGACGAAGTGATAGCGGGCCGCCGACGAGGCGTGCCCACGCTGCGCACGGCTGCGAATGGCAGGACATTTGCGACCTTCAGGATCTCCGCTGCCGATCACCCAGGCGCATATGTTCTGGTGTCGTGCGTTGCATTCAGTGCGTCGGCAATTGAATCCATGCAGCGCCTTGAAGAGGGTGATAGCTTCCTCGCCACAGGCGAGACTGCCCTTTCGACCTGGAATGGCAGTAACGGCACCATATGCTACGGGTTGAGTGTTACGGTGCATCGCGTCATGAGTGTTTACCACGCTGTCCGCAAGCAGCAAAACCACGACGAGTGCGGCGATGGTGATAAGGGCAAATGATGGTCAAGTCAGCCCCACCCCAACTCGCCACCCCTCGAGTTCAAGCCGCACACCCACCCCGTCCGATCTATTCCCCACCCCATGGAAACAGCCATAAGCCCTGACCTGATCCGGGCCGCACTTCAACACATCCCAGCCAACCTGAGCCGCGATTCATGGGTACGCGTGGGCATGGCCGTCAAGAGCGAATTCCCCGACGAAACCGGCTGCAGTCTGTTCACCGAATGGAGCGCATCGATGCCGGACAACTTCGACCCGAAATCGACCCGCTCAACTTGGTGCAGCATCAAGCAGGATGGCGGTGTTGGCATCGGCACGCTGTTGCACCTAGCCAAAGAACATGGTTTTACTCTGCCAAAGGCAGATCAGGCACCCAGCCCGCCCGATCCGGTAGCGGCAGCAAAGCTGGCAGCAGAACGCGCCAACCGGACACGGCTCGAATCCGAGCAAACCGCAGCACGCCACGCGGCCACCAGCGATGAAGCCAAGACGATCTGGGACGCTGCCAGCGAGACTGGGCACAGTGGCTACCTGGCCCGCAAAGGCGTGAAGCCGTACGGTGTGAGGATCACATCTGATGGCGTGCTGCTGGTGCCAATGCGCGATTTCACCGGCAAACTGTGGAACGTGCAACGCATCGCCGCAGAACCGCCACTCAGCGGCGGGCCAGATAAGCTGTTTCAACGCGGTGGCCGTAAATCGGGTCTTTGGCACATGATCGGCGATTCGACCCGGGCATCGGTGCTGCTGATGGCTGAAGGCTACGCCACGGCCGCCAGCGTGCATGAGGCAACAAACCGCCCGACTGCATGTGCCTTTGATGCAGGCAACTTGGCGCATGTGACCAAAGCCCTGCACCAGGCACACCCAACCGCCCTGATCGTGATCTGCGGTGATGATGACACCGGCACCCAAGAGCGCACCGGTCACAACCCCGGCCGCGACCAGGCCAAGGCGGCGGCGCGATCCGTGCGGGGGCTGGCCGTGTTCCCCGAACCTTTGCCGCCTGGCGGCAGCGACTTCAACGATTTACACCAGGCCGACGGGCTTGACGCGGTTCGGGCATGTATCGAAGTCGCCATCGATGCCCATCAGGGCAGCCAAGCGCCCGTCGGCAGCAACCGTGAACGCATGTTCGATCCCTTTACAGTTGACGATACCGGCGTGTGGTTTTGCGGTGCCGACCAGGACGGCAAGCGCAAGCCGCCTGAATGGCTTTGCAGCCGTTTGAATGTTGAGGCTTTGACCCGCGATCAAGACGGCAGCGGCTGGGGTTACCTGCTGGCCTTCGCCGATCCACTGGGGCACATCAAGACCTGGGCGATGCCCGCTCGCATGTTGAGTGCGGATGGCGGCGAGTACCGGGCCACGCTGTTGAACATGGGCCTGCGCATTGCCACCACGCCCCGTGCCCGCACGAGGTTGACCCAGTACATTCAAACCCGTGCCCCGGATCAATTTGCAAGCTGTACCGAGCGCATCGGCTGGCATGGCCGGGCTTTTGTGCTGCCAAAGGAAACCATTGGCGACGATGCAGAGCGCATCGTCTTTCAGAGTGACAACCCGGTGGAAAACACCTTTCGCGTCAAGGGCAAGGCCGACCAATGGCGCGGGCGTGTGGGCGCATTGTGTGTGGGCAACTCCCGCCTGGTCTTCGCGGTTGCGTGTGCCTTTGCCGGACCACTGCTGCGCCCAGCTGGTATGGAGTCCGGCGGGTTTCATTACCGGGGTGATTCATCAAGTGGCAAGACCACAGCATTGAAGCTGGCCGCCAGCGTCTACGGTGGCACCAGTTATTTGCAGCGTTGGCGCAGCACCGACAACGCACTTGAGGCCGCTGCTGCGCAGCACAGCGACTGTCTGTTGATCCTTGACGAACTGGCACAGATCGACCCCAAGACGGCAGGCGAATGCGCCTATATGCTGGCCAACGAACAAGGCAAGGCCCGCGCCACCCGAACCGGCGCACCCCGCGCCCGCCAAGCATGGCGGCTGCTGTTCCTGTCTGCTGGTGAAGTGGGTCTATCAGATCACATGGCAGAAGGCATGAAGCGCACCCGGACCGGGCAGGAAGTGCGCATGGCCGACATTCCGGCCGATGCCGGGGCCGGGCTGGGTGCCTTTGAAGACCTGCACGGCATGCAAGGCGGCTCAGCCTTTGCAAAGCACATCACCGGGCAGGCCCAAACGGTGTACGGTGCCACCGGCCACGCCTGGCTGCAGTGGTTGACCGAACATGCCGACACGGTGAAGGCAGGCATTCGCAACGCATCAAACGCCTTGGCGCAATCGATGATCCCCAAGGATTGCAGTGGGCAGGTTGAGCGAGTCGGTGCACGCTTTGCGCTGGTGGGTGCTGCAGGCGAGATGGCCACGGCGGCGGGGCTGACCGGCTGGCCAATTGGCGAGAGCGAACGGGCCGCCCGTGCCTGCTTCAATGCCTGGTTGACTGCCCGTGGCGGCATCGGCAATGGCGAGGTCGTGGCCATGCTGCGGCAAGTGCGGCGTTTCCTGGAACTCAACGCGGAGGGCCGCTTTGCCATGTGGCACCGGAGCAGCGATGATCATGCCTCCAAGACCTTGAACCGGGCGGGCGTGCGGCGAATGGTGAATGAGGATGGCGAGCCCATCAAAAGCAATTCGCAATTCGGAGCTACGTTTGGCGACAGGCTGACGACAGCCTTGGGTGAAGGCGTGAGCTTTGAATACTTCATCCTGGCGGAAACCTTCAAGACTGAAGTCTGCAGCGGTTTTGATTTCAAGGCGGTAGCTCGTGTGTTGTTGGCACATGGCTGCCTGATACCCGATAAGGGTCGATCGTTTGACTGCAAACCACGTCTTCCCGGAATAGGCCTTGCGGGTTGCTACCGGGTTACGCCAGCAATCTTTGGACTTGATCTTTGAATACTCGCGGTTCTTGGTCAGAGTGAGCAACACCAAGCCGCATATGGGCGGCGGGCGGCAGATTTTCAACCTCGCTGAAAAACCTGGTTTTTGTGAGCACCAGACACCAAACTACAGCACGGCCGGACGGCTGCAAACTCCAATGGAAATGACTGCCCCCAGTGTCCCCATGACAAAGTGGTTTGTCCCCGCTCGTAATGGGGACAGTTTTATTCAATCGTGACAACGGGTTACAAGCGCATTCGCCATTTGTCCCCGCTGTCCCCGCGTTTTTTAAGCAAGGGTCGGTTAATGTCCCTGGCAGTGGTGACTTTCGCATGACAGGCAGGCACTTGCGCCACAGCGATCACGCCACACCATGTGCAATTCCACAGCAAAACACCCCGAAAAATGAATGGAATCGACAACAGAATGCAGTAACTTTTATCAAATAATCAGTGATTTTTTGCAGTTACTGTGAAAGTTACTGCACAATTCGCCGGAAGCTACTGGAAGTTACTGCACCTTATCGAACCATCAATCAGTCACTATAAAATTAGCGTACCGCTTGCAACCAATTGATTTACATAGGTATTTTTAACAATTTGAACGCCAATGGACGTAAAAAAACCAACCGGATTAGGGTTGGTTTTTAAGTGTTTGGTGGCCTGGGGCGGAATCGAACCACCGACACAAGGATTTTCAATCCTCTGCTCTACCGACTGAGCTACCGGGCCAGAGCGGTGGAGTATAGCAGCATCTTTGCCCCGTCAGACCCCGTTGCGCTTGCCGCGCGTCAGGTCGACTCCGAGTTGCTTGAGCTTGCGATAGAGGTGCGTGCGCTCGAGCCCGGTCTTCTCGGCCACCCGGGTCATGGAGCCGTTTTCCTTGGCCAGGTGGTATTCGAAATAGGCTTTCTCAAACTCGTCGCGGGTCTCGCGCAAGGGTTTGTCGAGCATGAAACTTTGTTGCGACAAGGGGCCGGTATCCGCGCTGAGTGCCGTCGCCGCCGCACCCATGACAACCGTCATTTCTGTTACAGGCGGCGTGGCATGCGCGACCACCAACGGCTCCACCGGTTTGCGGGCCATGCCGCGTGCCAGCCCCTGCTCCACGGCCTTGAGCAGCTTTTGCAGCGTGATGGGTTTCTCAAGAAAGGCCAGGGCCCCGATCTTGGTCGCCTCCACTGCGGTGTCGATGGTTGCGTGTCCGCTCATCATGATGACCGGCATGGTCAGTGCGCCGGTGGAAGACCATTCCTTGAGCAGCGTGACGCCGTCGGTATCGGGCATCCAGATGTCGAGCAAGACCAGATCGGGTCGATCACGCAAACGCGCGGCGCGGGCCTGGGCGGCGTTCTCAGCCACCTCGACGTTATGCCCCTCGTCGTTCAAAATTTCCCACAACAGATCGCGGATGCCGAGCTCGTCGTCAACCACCAGTATGTTTGCCATGATCTTGCGCGTTCCTTGGGTAGACCTGCGTCGCCCGGCTAGACCGGTGCGACATTCTCGATGGTAAATGATAACGACACTTGGGCGCCGACCACCTCGCCGTCCACCAGACGGTTCGCAATGTCAACCCGCGTGCCATGCTCGTCGGCGATCTTCTTGACGACGGCCAGGCCCAGGCCGGTTCCCTTGGCCTTGGTGGTGACATAGGGCTCAAAGGCGCGCTTGAGGATGTGCTCGGGGAAACCCGTTCCGCAGTCGATCACGCTCAGTCGCACACGCCCGGCCGTCTCCAGCCACTGGGTGCGCACGGTGACACCGAACTCCTCGCTGCGGCGCCCCGCTGTTTCGGTGGCGTCCTGCGCGTTCTGCAGCAGGTTGTGCAAGACCTGACGCAGCTGCTGTGCGTCGCCCATCATGCGCGGGCAGCGCGCGTCGAGGTCCAGGCGCACGGGCACCTCGGATGTTTCACTGACATACAGGTGCGCAACCTCGGACACCAGCGCATTGAGATCGAGCGCCTTGAGCTCGGCCGCCGGCAGCCGGGCGTAGTCGCGGAACTCATTGACCAGCCGCTTCATGGCGTCGACCTGATCGACGATGGTCTTCACAGACTTTGTCAGCAGGGCCTGCTCGGCCGGCGCGACCTTGCCGGCCAGTTTCATCTCCAGGCGTTCGGCCGACAACTGAATCGGCGTGAGCGGATTCTTGATCTCGTGCGCCAGCCGCCTGGCCACTTCACCCCAGGCCTGGACCCGCTGTGCCGAGACAATTTCGGAGATGTCATCAAAGACCAGAAGGCGTTTGGCTCCGGGCAGTTCGGCGCCGCGCGCGATCAGGATCAGCGCGTCTTCTGCCTGCCGGCCCACCAGCCGGGCCGCCGCATTGCCGAGTTCAAAGGATTTCTGCCAATGGTCCAGGCCGTGTTCGGTGCGGGTGCCGAGGAACGAATCGAACTGGAGCTGGACGTTCTCCCCGAAGGTCTGCAGGCCTTCGATGTCAGCCAGTCGCCGCCCTTCGAACACCGCCAGCGGCACGCGCAGAATGCGGGTGGCCCCCGGATTGGACGACTGCACGACGCCCTGTGCATCGAGCACCATGACCCCGGCGGTGAGGTTGTCCAGAATCGTCTGCAGGTTGGCGCGCGCCGCATTGACCTGCTCCATGCTGCCCTGCACCGCCTGACGGGCGTCAGCCAGTTGCTGCGTCATGTCGGCAAAGGCGCGGGTCAGACCATCGAGCTCATCCTTGCCCTGCAAGGACGCCTTGGGCGTCAGATCACCTGCCGCCACCTGGCGCACGCCATCGGCGAGCAGCAGCAGCGGGCGCGCAATCTGGTTGCCCAGCACCACCGCGAGCAGGACGGCACCAAAGACCGCCAGGAACAGGCTCAAGGTCAGGGTTCCGATATACATGCGCTGCAAGCCCTGGCGTGCCAGTGCCCGCTCCTGGTACTCGCGATTGGCCTCGGTGACCGCGAGCGCATTGGCCACCAGCGTTGGCGGCAGGGTCTGCGTTGCCATCAGGAAGCGTGGTTCCTCCAGCAGCCCCAGGTTGGTGTTGGTCACCAGCACCAGTGCCTTGATGCGGGCGACGCGCGCGACGCCCGGCACAGCGTCGTCCAGGCCCTCGATCCAGGCCACCGATTTCTGGGCCCGCGCGCTGCGGAATTGCTGCTGGCTGGGCCGGTCCGGATTGAGCTGGTAGCGGGACTGCCCGGCAGCGGAGATCAACTGGCCGCTGCCGCTCCACAGCGTCAGGTCAATGGCGCCCAACTGCTCGCGCGCGCGCTCCAGCGGCAGTCCGACGCTGGCGTTCTGCGCATCGGCCAATTGCTGGGCCGATGCGCGCGCCTTGCTGGTCAATTCATCGGAGAGGGTTTCCAGTGTGACGCGACCGAGATTGAGGCCGGCATCGAGCGCGCCTTCGACCTTGATGTCAAACCAGCTCTCGATCGAACGCGACACGAACTGGTAGGAGACGACATAGATCAGGACGCCCGGGGCAAACCCGGCCAACGCGAATATGGCGGCCAACTTTACCAACAGGCGACTGCCGAATTTGCGCTGGCGCAAGCGCTTGAGCAGGCGGTAGGCCATCCATGCGATGGTGAGGACCAGCAGGCCCGCCACCACCACGTTGAGCACGAACAGGCGCGCGTAGTTGCGCTCGTACATGTCGCGGTTGGTTGTGGCCTGCGTCAGCAGAAACAGCAGCACCAGACCAAGGCCGACCATGACGGCCAGGCCGACCCCGATCGACCAGCGCACTGCGCGCGAATTGCGCAACAGGAAACGGCCCGGCGCGACCGGCGCGGGGTCTGGGCCGGTCACTTGAGGGTCTCCAGCGCCAACGGCTGCCTGATCAGGAAATCAATGTTCCAGTCAGCCTGACCCAAAGTGCCGATCTGGAACGGGCGCGGCAACTGCGAGGTGTCGAGGCGAAAGCGGAACACAACGAGGTGCTGCTGTTCGAGATCGAGATCGGCAAGGTCGGCAACTTTCCAGCGCGACAGGCGCTGCACGGCGGCCATTGCATCGGCCAAGGTGTCGAAATTCTGGTTCAGCGCCACCGCCATGGCGGCATTGGTGATCATGCCCGAGGCGACATTGAGGCGCCAGCGGCGCGTCAAGGGCTGGTAGGCGAGGCGCATGTGGCGCTCGGCGCTTGCCACCTTCTTGTTGGTCCAGTACCAGCGTTCGCGAAACAGCTCGACCTCGGCCACGAAGATCATCGGGACGCCTTTGAGCAGCGCGTCCTCGATCACCGGGGTGAGTTCGAACCTGACATTGGCACTGAGCAGAACCGAGTCGGCGCTGCGCTCGAACTTGAGGGACGAGATATCCGGCGCCGCTGACTCGGCAAGGGCCGGCGCGCACGGGCTCCAGCCCAGGCACACGCCAAGCAGCAGGGCGAGCAGGTCAAGCCGCGCGTTTTTCAAACAAAGCGAAATAAAAGCCGTCATGGTCACCGTTTGGATTGTCCGGGACTGCGCCTTCGTTTGCCCCAGTCCCGGGCATTAAATGCCCCGGCGACGGCAGCAAAACGGCATCGGTGTTGTGCGCAAGAAACGTTTGCGCCTGATCCTGACCTTCGGCCTTGAATACCGAACAGGTGCAGTACAGCAGGCGTCCGCCAGGCCTGAGCAAGGCCCACAGCACCTTGAGCAACCGGGCCTGGATGGCGCCCAGTTGCGCAATGTCGGTCTCGCGTCGCAGCCAGCGCACATCGGGATGCCGGCGCACGATGCCGGAGGCCGAACACGGCGCATCGAGCAAGATGGCATCGAACAACCGGCCGTCCCACCAGCTTGCCGGGTTCGCGGCATCACCGACCACGACCTCGGCCTGCAGTCCCAGCCGTCGCATGGTCTGATGGATGCGCTGGGCGCGCTGCGGATCGATCTCGAGCGCCGTCACGCGTCCGTCGCCCATCTCGAGCAGGTGCGCAGTCTTGCCGCCAGGCGCGGCGCAGGCATCGAGCACACGCAGCGCATCAGGCGCCACCAGACCCGTCAGCAGCAGCGGCGCGGCCAGTTGCGCCGCGCCATCCTGCACCGACACCAGGCCATCGGCAAAGCCCGGTATCTCCGGCACCGGCCGCGGTCGCTCCAGCTCGATGCCGACCGGGCCCTCGAGCACGGCGCTCAGCCCCGCATCGGCGAGCATCTGCAGATAAGCCGCAACGCTCGTCCTTCGGGTGTTGACGCGCAGGCTCATCGGCGCATGCCGGTTGTTGGCGGCCAGGATCTGCTGCCAGCGGTCGGGCCAGTCCTTTCGCAGGCGCTCGATCCACCAGGTTGGATGGTTCCAGCGTGCCACCGGGTCAGCATCGGTTGCCGCCACCAGCGTCTCGCGTTCACGCAGAAAGCGGCGCAGGCAGGCGTTGATGAAACTGGCCTGCTGCCGGGTATCGGGGCTGCGCTTGGCCGCCTCGACAGCCTGATTGACAAGTGTGAACACCTCGTACGGCGCGTCCTGCTCCTGCCATGCCAGTGCGAGCGCGGTGCACAACAGGGCATCGGCCGGTGGCGGTGCCCGGCGCGGCGCCAGTTGTTGGCGCAGGGCCTGTGCCCGACCCAGCGAGCGCAGCACATGAAAGATCAGCGCCTGTACGCCGGGCCGCAGTTCGGGCGCAACCCGTTCCAGCGCAGCCGTTCCCGAGACCCCGCCACGGATCGACTGCAACATGCCGGCAGTGGCCTGCAATTGGCGCCACAAGGGAATACTGGCTTCACTCACGTTCATGCAACTAAAGGGCTTGCGCCGGCTTGAAGCCAAAAAGCCAGGCCAGCAGCAGTGCCGGAAACTGGCCAATGGCCTCGTTGTAATTCGCGACCACGCGGTTGAAATCGGTGCGGGCCAATTCGGTCTTGACGGCAAGCTGCTCCCATTGCGACTGCAGCGTCTGCAGCCACGCGGGCTCAACCAGGTAGCTCGGCAGGCCCCGCACGCGTGCCCATGATTCGGACAGGGTCCCATGCGCCGTGCGCAGCGCCTTCATGGCCGGCGCATGCAAGGGCTGCGCGTGGGCGACGCGCAGCGAAGCCTTGAACTGTTCGGCCGCCGCCACCAGCGCGGCCCAGGCGGTCAGACAGTCCTGGGCGGCCTGCGCGTCGGGCGCGTGCGTCTGCACCAGCTGCAGGTTTTGATGAAACAGGTCTTCCAGCACGGCAAAGGACACAATGCCCTGCGAACGGCAACGCACCAGACGGTTGTAGGCCCCCATCGCCCAGAACAGCAGCACGGCAATGGCAACCCAGAGCACGACGGAGTCGCTCATGTCTTTGAATCTCCCGATGCAGTCATGTACAGATTATCAAGGGCAATAAAAAAACGCCCCAAGCCACCATACAGGGGGCTTGAGGCGTTGCCGGTTCAGCAGCAAACGGGTCTTATTCGGACACCGCTCCTTCGTTGGCCTGCGCCGCCGCATCCACGTCGCCGGCGAGTTCCGCCGCCTCGGCTTCGGCGATCGCGCGGCGTTCCGCGTCGTCCATATTCTCGCGGACCTTGCGGGCCTCGTGATAGGCCAGGCCGGTGCCGGCCGGGATCAGACGGCCGACGATGACGTTTTCCTTCAGGCCGCGCAGCTCGTCGCGCTTGCCCATGATGGCAGCCTCGGTCAGAACGCGGGTGGTTTCCTGGAAGGAAGCCGCGCTGATGAAACTGTCGGTCGACAGGGACGCCTTGGTAATGCCCAGCAGCAGGTTGGTGAAGGTCGCCGGCGTCTTGCCTTCGGCGCGCAGGGCGTCGTTGGTGTTGAGCATCTCCGAGCGTTCCACCTGCTCGCCGTTGATGTAGGTCGAATCACCTGCATTCTCGACGACGACACGGCGCAGCATCTGGCGCACGATCACTTCGATGTGCTTGTCGTTGATCTTCACGCCCTGCAGACGGTAGACGTCCTGCACTTCGTCAACGATGTAGCGCGCCAGTTCCTCGGAGCCGAGCAGGCGCAGGATGTCCTGCGGATCCGCCGGACCGTCGACCACGCTCTCGCCCTTGTTCACCACCTGGCCTTCGTGGACGATGATGCTCTTTTCCTTGGGCACGAGTTCTTCCCAGACTGCGCCATCCGGATCGGTAATCTGCAGGCGGATCTTGCCCTTGGTCTCCTTGCCGAAGGAAACGGTGCCCGTCATCTCGGCCAGCACGCCCTTGTCCTTGGGTGAACGCGCCTCGAACAGCTCGGCCACACGCGGCAGACCGCCGGTGATGTCGCGCGTCTTCTGGCCTTCGATCGGGATGCGGGCCAGCACTTCGCCAGGGCCCACGTCCTGACCGTCGCGCACCTGAACCAGCGCGCCAATCGGGAAGCCGATGGTCACCGAATGGTCGGTGCCCGGGATCTTCACTTCGTTGCCGGTGGCGTCAATCAGCTTGACCTGCGGACGCACGACCTTGGCAGCGCCGCGGCGCTTCGGATCGATCACGACCATGGTCGACAGACCGGTCACCTCGTCCACCTGCTTGGCCACCGTCAGGCCTTCTTCGACGTTCTCGAAGTGGGCCTTGCCGGCGAACTCGGTGATGATGGGGCGCGTCAGCGGGTCCCAGTTGGCCAGGATGGCGCCGGACTTGATGACCTGATCAGCCTTGACTGCCAGCACCGCACCGTACGGCACCTTGTGACGCTCGCGCTCGCGGCCGTGCTCGTCATGAATGACGATCTCGCCGGAGCGGGAAATCACGACCTGTTCCTTCTTGCCGTTCGTCACATAACGCATGGTGGCGTTGAATCCGATCGTGCCGTTGGACTTGGCTTCCACGCTGGCAGCAATCGCTGCACGCGAGGCCGCACCGCCGATGTGGAAGGTGCGCATGGTCAGCTGGGTGCCGGGTTCACCGATCGACTGCGCCGCAATCACGCCGACTGCCTCGCCGCCATTGACCAGGCCACCGCGGCCCAGATCGCGGCCGTAGCACTTGGCGCAGATGCCGAAGCGTGTTTCGCAGGTCAGTGCGGTACGCACCTTGACTTCATCGACGCCGGCGGCTTCCAGTTCTTCGATCAGGTCCTCGTCCAGCATGGTGCCGGCCGTGACCATGACGGAGCGGTTCTCCGGATGCAGGACGTCATCGGCAGCGGTGCGACCCAGGACGCGATCGCGCAGGGATTCGATGACTTCACCGCCCTCGACAATCGCGCGCATCAGGTAACCACCGTGCGTGCCGCAGTCCTGCTCGGTCACGACCAGATCCTGCGTCACGTCGACCAGGCGGCGCGTCAGGTAACCCGAGTTCGCCGTCTTCAAGGCCGTATCCGCGAGACCCTTGCGGGCGCCGTGGGTGGAGATGAAGTACTCCAGCACGTTGAGGCCTTCGCGGAAGTTCGCCGTGATCGGCGTCTCGATGATGGAGCCGTCAGGCTTGGCCATCAAGCCGCGCATGCCGGCCACCTGGCGAATCTGCGCCGCGGAGCCGCGGGCGCCGGAGTCGGCCATCATGTAGATCGAGTTGAACGATTCCTGCTGCACCTTGTTGCCGTGGCGGTCGATCACCGTTTCACGCGAGAGTTGCGCCATCATGGTCTTGGAGACCTCGTCGCCGGCCTTGCCCCAGATGTCCACCACCTTGTTGTAGCGCTCGCCTGCGGTCACGAGGCCGGAGGTGTATTGCTGGGCAATTTCCTTGACCTCTTTTTCGGCGCGCTCGATGATGCCCGGCTTCTCGGACGGCACCAGCATGTCGTCGATGCAGATCGAGATGCCGGCCTTGGTCGCCAGACGGAAGCCGTATTGCAGCAGCTTGTCGGCAAAAACAACCGTCTCCTTGAGACCGCACTTGCGGAACGAGACGTTGATGAGCTTGGAGATTTCCTTCTTCTTCAGCGCCTTGTTGATGTTCGCAAACGGCAGGCCCTTGGGCAGGATTTCCGACAACAGGGCGCGTCCGGCCGTGGTTTCCCACAGCTTGGTCGAAGGCACCAGCTCGCCGGTCTCCTTGTCCTTGGTGTACTCGGTCAGGCGCACGTTGATGCGCGCTGTGAGCTCGACCTCGCCGGCGTCAAAGGCGCGTTGCACTTCACCGACGTCGGAGAAGATCAGGCCCTCGCCCTTGCCGTTGATGCGGTCGCGGGTCGTGTAGTACAGGCCCAGCACCACGTCCTGAGACGGCACGATGGACGGCTCGCCATTGGACGGGAACAGGACGTTGTTGGAGGCCAGCATCAGCGTGCGGCATTCCAGCTGCGCTTCCACCGACAGCGGCACGTGCACGGCCATCTGGTCGCCGTCGAAGTCGGCGTTGAAGGCGGCGCAGACCAGCGGGTGCAGCTGGATCGCCTTGCCTTCGATCAGGATCGGCTCGAACGCCTGGATGCCCAGGCGGTGCAGCGTTGGCGCGCGGTTGAGCATCACCGGATGCTCCTTGATCACCTCTTCCAGGATGTCCCACACCACCGGCGTGCCGGATTCGACTTCCTTCTTAGCCGCCTTGATGGTGGTGGCGATGCCCATGGCTTCCAGGCGCGCGAAGATGAAGGGCTTGAACAACTCGAGCGCCATCAGCTTGGGCAGGCCGCACTGATGAAGCTTGAGTGTCGGACCGACCACGATGACGGAACGGCCCGAGTAATCGACCCGCTTGCCCAGCAAGTTCTGGCGGAAACGTCCGCTCTTGCCCTTGATCATGTCAGCCAGCGACTTCAGGGCGCGCTTGTTGGCGCCGGTCATGGCCTTGCCGCGACGACCGTTGTCCAGCAGCGAGTCCACAGCCTCTTGCAGCATGCGCTTCTCGTTGCGCGCGATGATCTCGGGCGCCTTGAGTTCGAGCAGACGGCGCAGACGGCTGTTGCGGTTGATGACGCGGCGGTACAGGTCATTCAGATCGGAGGTGGCGAAGCGCCCGCCGTCCAGCGGCACCAGCGGACGCAGGTCCGGCGGCAACACGGGCAGCACCTCGAGCACCATCCACTCGGGCTTGATGCCCGATTTCTTGAACGCTTCGAGCAGCTTGAGGCGCTTGGTGTTCTTCTTGATCTTGAGCTCAGAGCCGGTCGGGTCGTTGCGCAGTTTCTCGATCGAACCTTCGATGTCGATGCTTTGCAGCAGGTCCTTGATGCCTTCGGCGCCCATCTTGGCCTGGAACTCGTCGCCGTATTCCTTGAACTTGGCGTCGTAATCGTCTTCCGACATGATGCTGAACTTCTTCAGCGGGGTCATGCCGGGGTCGGTCACCACGTAGGCTTCAAAATAGAGCACGCGTTCGATGTCGCGCAGCGTCATGTCGAGCACGAGGCCCAGACGCGACGGCAGCGATTTCAGGAACCAGATGTGGGCGCAGGGCGCAGCCAGATCGATGTGGCCCATGCGCTCGCGGCGCACCTTGGTCTGGGTCACTTCGACGCCGCACTTCTCGCAGATCACGCCGCGGTGCTTGAGACGCTTGTACTTGCCGCACAGGCATTCGTAGTCCTTGATCGGGCCAAAGATCTTGGCGCAGAACAGGCCGTCGCGCTCGGGCTTGAAGGTGCGGTAGTTGATGGTTTCCGGCTTCTTGACTTCACCGAAAGACCAAGAGCGGATCTTCTCGGGCGAAGCCATGCCGATCTTGATGGCACTGAAATGCTCATCGGGCGTAAATTGCTTGAACAGGTCGAGTAATGATTTCATGACGCTTGTTTCCTTTGTAATCAGTTGTCGACGAATCAGGACCGTTCCAGCTCGATGTCGATACCGAGTGAGCGAATTTCCTTGACCAGCACGTTGAACGATTCCGGCATGCCGGCGTCGATCGAATGCTCCCCCTTGACGATGCTCTCGTACACCTTGGTACGACCCTGGACGTCATCCGACTTGACCGTCAGCATTTCCTGCAAGGTGTAGGCGGCGCCGTAGGCTTCCAGCGCCCAGACTTCCATCTCGCCGAAGCGCTGACCGCCGAACTGCGCCTTGCCGCCCAGCGGCTGCTGCGTGACCAGGCTGTAAGGACCGGTGGAGCGGGCGTGCATCTTGTCGTCCACCAAATGGTGCAGCTTGAGCACGTGCATGTAGCCGACCGTGGTCGGACGCTCGAAGGCATCGCCGCTGCGCCCGTCAAACAGGTTGGCCTGCGTGCGCAGCGCCGTCAGCCCCTTGGCCTTGGCGATGTCGTCGGGATACGCCAGCTTGAGCATGGCGCGGATTTCCGCTTCGGAGGCGCCGTCAAAGACCGGCGTGGCAAACGTGACGCCAGCGCTCAGGTTCTCGGCCATCTCCAGCACTTCGGAGTCGCTCAGCTGCGACATGTCTTCCTTGCGCCCGGAGCTGTTGTACAGCTCGTCGAGGAACTTGCGCAGATCGGCAATCTTGGCCTGCTCCTGCAGCATGTCTCCGATGCGCTGGCCCAGGCCCTTGGCGGCCCAGCCCAGATGGACTTCAAGCACCTGACCGACGTTCATCCGCGAAGGCACGCCCAACGGGTTCAGAACGACGTCGCACGGTGTGCCGTCGGCCATGAAAGGCATGTCCTCGACCGGAACGATCTTGGAGACGACACCCTTGTTGCCGTGGCGGCCGGCCATCTTGTCGCCCGGTTGCAGGCGGCGCTTGACGGCCAGGTAAACCTTGACCATCTTGAGCACGCCCGCGGGCAATTCGTCGCCCTGCGTGAGCTTCTTGCGCTTTTCTTCAAAGGCGAGATCAAAGCTGTGGCGGGTTTGCTCGAGCGAGTTCTTGATGCTCTCGAGCTGCGCGGCGACCTCGTCGTCGGCCGGGCGGATATCGAACCAGTGGAACTTCTCGACCGATGCGAGGTAGGCCTTATCGAGCTTGCTGCCCTTGGCCAGCTTTTGCGGGCCGCCATTGGCGGTCTTGCCGGTCAGCAGTTTCTCGATTCGGTCGAAGGCATCGGCTTCAACGATGCGCAACTGGTCATTGAGGTCAAGGCGGAAGCGCTTGAGTTCGTCGTCGATGATCTGCTGGGCGCGGCGGTCGCGCACAATGCCTTCACGGGTGAAGACCTGCACGTCGATTACGGTGCCTTGCGAGCCCTGGTCGACGCGCAGCGAGGTGTCCTTCACGTCGCTGGCCTTTTCGCCGAAGATGGCGCGCAGCAGTTTTTCTTCCGGCGTCAGCGTGGTCTCACCCTTCGGTGTGACCTTGCCGACCAGCGTGTCGCCCGGCTGCACTTCGGCGCCGACATAGATGATGCCGGACTCGTCCAGACGATTGAGCTGTTGTTCGCTCAGGTTCGGAATGTCGCGCGTGATTTCTTCCGAGCCGAGCTTGGTGTCGCGCGCCATCACCACGAGTTCTTCGATGTGGATCGAGGTGTAGCGGTCGTCCGCCACCACGCGTTCGCTGATCAGGATCGAATCCTCGAAGTTGTAGCCGTTCCAGGGCATGAACGCCACCAGCATGTTCTGGCCGAGTGCCAACTCACCGAGGTCGGTGGAAGCGCCGTCGGCGATCACGTCGCCCTTGGCCAGGATGTCGCCCTTCTTGACGATGGGGCGCTGATGGATGTTTGTGTTCTGGTTGGAACGCTGGTACTTGATCAGGTTGTAGATGTCGACGCCGACTTCACCGGCCTGCGCTTCGGCGTCATGGACGCGAATCACGACACGGGTCGCATCGACGTAGTCCACCACGCCGCCACGGGTTGCCGTGACAACGGTACCGGAGTCCACGGCCGAGACGCGTTCGATGCCGGTGCCGACGAAGGCTTTTTCCGGACGCAGGATGGGCACCGCCTGACGCTGCATGTTGGCGCCCATCAAGGCGCGGTTTGCATCGTCGTGCTCGAGGAACGGCACCAGCGAGGCGGCGACCGACACGATCTGCGCGGGCGACACGTCCATGTACTGAACGCGCTCGGCGCCGACCAGGATCGATTCGCCAGCTTCACGTGCCGAGATCAGTTCGCCGGTGAGCTTTCCGTCCTTGTCGAGCGCGGCGTTGGCCTGCGCGATCACGTACTTGCCTTCTTCGATGGCGGAGAGGTAATCGATCTCCATCGTGACCTTGCTGTCCACGACGCGGCGATATGGCGTTTCGATGAAGCCGTATTCGTTCAGGCGCGCATACAACGCCAGCGAGTTAATCAGGCCGATGTTCGGGCCTTCAGGCGTTTCAATCGGGCAGACCCGGCCGTAGTGGGTGACGTGCACGTCGCGCACTTCGAAGCCGGCGCGCTCACGCGTCAAGCCGCCCGGGCCAAGGGCCGAGACGCGGCGCTTGTGGGTGATCTCGGACAGAGGATTGGTCTGATCCATGAACTGCGACAGCTGCGAGGCGCCGAAGAACTCCTTCAAGGCGGCCGAAATCGGCTTGCTGTTGATCAGGTCATGCGGCATGAGCGGTTCCTGCTCGGCCTGGCCCAGGCGCTCCTTCACGGCCTTCTCGATCCGTGCCAGACCGGTGCGGTACTGGTTCTCGGCCAGTTCGCCGACGCAGCGCACGCGGCGATTGCCGAGGTGATCGATGTCATCGACTTCGCCGCGGCCGTTGCGCAGGTCGACCAGGATCTTGACCACAGCCAGGATGTCTTCATTGGTCAGCACCATCGGACCGGTCGATTCGGCGCGGCCCATCTTGGCGTTGAACTTCATGCGCCCGACGCGCGACAGATCGTAGGTGTCGGGGTTGTAGAACAGACGCTGGAACAGCGCCTGCACGGCGTCTTCGGTCGGCGGCTCGCCAGGGCGCATCATGCGGTAGATCGCAACCCGTGCGGCGAACTCGTCGACCGTTTCGTCACTGCGCAGGGTCTGCGAAATGTAGGCGCCCTGATCGAGTTCGTTGGTGTAGATGCAGGGCAGTTCCTGCACGCCGGCGGTGCGCAGCTTCTTCAGCAGCGCTTCGGTCAGTTCCTCGTTGGCCTTAGCCAGGATTTCACCGGTATCGGCATCGACGATGTTGCGGGCAACAACGCGGCCGATCAGGAAGTCTTCGGGCACGCTGATGTGCGTGGTGCCTGATTGCTCGAGTTCGCGCGTGTGGCGCGCAGTGACGCGCTTGTCCTTGACCACGACCACCTTGCCGCTCTTGTCAGTGACGTCGAAACGGGCCACTTCGCCGCGCAGGCGTTCGGCGACAAACTCCATCTGCGCGCCGCTGTCCATCAGGCGGAAGTTGTCATTGACGAAGAAGTTGGCCAGGATTGACTCATGGTTCAGGCCGATAGCCTTGAGCAGGATCGTGACCGGCATCTTGCGACGGCGGTCCACACGGAAGTAGAGGATGTCCTTCGGATCGAATTCAAAGTCGAGCCAGGAGCCGCGGTAGGGGATGATGCGCGCCGAGAACAGCAGCTTGCCCGAGCTGTGGGTCTTGCCCTTGTCATGCTCGAAAAAGACGCCCGGCGAACGATGTAACTGGGAGACGATCACGCGCTCAGTACCGTTGATGATGAACGAGCCCTTGGTCGTCATCAGCGGCACTTCGCCCATGTAGACTTCCTGCTCCTTGACTTCCTTGATCACCTTGTTTTGCGAGGTCGAGGATTCACGGTCGTAGATGAAGAGTTGCACCTTGGCGCGCACGGCGGAAGCGAAAGTCAGCCCGCGGGTCTGGCACTCACGCACGTCGAAAGCCGGTTTGGCCAGGTTGTATTCGAGATACTTCATCTCGACGAAGCCGTTGTGCGAAATGATCGGGAAAGCAGCTTCAAAGGCGGCCTGGAGCCCTTCGGCCGTGCGCTTCTTCGGCGCCACGTCGGCCTGCAGGAACGCGGTGTAGGCGTCCTTTTGCATTTGCAACAGATAGGGAATTTCCAGCACGCTGTCGCGGTTGCCAAAATTTTTGCGAATGCGCTTGCGTTCGGTGTATGTGTAAGCCATGAGATCTCCGGGCAAAGACTAAGGATTCCTGGGTACTTCTTGGTGATTGGCCACTACCAATCATTGGCGGACAGTCGCACATTGCGTGCAACCCGAACCAAGGCATCTTCTACAGTCGGGGGCAGAAGACACTGCAAAACAGACAAAAAATCTGCTTTGCGGTGCTCTCTTACAAGCGCCAAAGGCTGGAGGCCCTTTTGAAGCCCCCAGCCCTTGTTCGGGAGAACGCTTACTTCAGCTCAGCCTTGGCACCGGCATCCAGCAGTTTCTTCAGGGCAGCATCGGCGTCAGCCTTGGAGATGCCTTCCTTGACGTTCTTCGGAGCGCCGTCCACCAGATCCTTGGCTTCCTTGAGGCCCAGGCCGGTGATTTCGCGCACGGCCTTGATGACCGAGACCTTGGCCGCGCCAGCGTCGAGCAAAACGACGTTGAATTCGGTCTTCTCTTCCGCCACGGCTGCAGCAGCGCCGCCGCCGGCAGCGGGTGCCGACATGGCGGCTGCGCTCACGCCAAATTTCTCTTCGATGGCTTTCACCAGGTCGTTGAGTTCCATGACCGTCATGCTGTCAAGCGCGGTCAAAAATGCGTCTTTATCGAATGCCATTTTGATTTCCTAGTTGGTTGGGGGCAGAACTTCTGACTACCCCGCAAGTTTTCAGTCTGATTACTACGTGCAGCGCGCTATCAAGCCGCAGCTGCTTCGGCCGGTGCCTCTTCCACGCCAGCGCCGTTCTTCTCCGCGATTGCCGCCAGCACACGTGCGATGCGGGAAATCGGGGATTGCATCAAGCCCAGCAACTGCGCCAGCAACACTTCCTTGGAAGGGATGCTTGCCAGTTGTTTGACGCCGTTCAGGTCCAGTGCTTTTCCACCGTATGCACCACCGCGGATCACCAACTTGTCGTTGGTTTTCGCGAAGTCGGCCACCACGCGAGCGGCGGCCACTGCATCTTCAGAAAAGCCATAGATCAGCGGACCGGTCATCAGGTCGGACACGACTTCGAATCCGCTGCCGGCGACAGCACGGCGCGCCAGTGTGTTTTTCAACACACTCAGGCTGACACCATTGCTACGCGCGGTCGAGCGCAATCTGGTCATGTCGGCAACCGTGATGCCACGGTATTCCGCCAGCACGAGCGTCTGAGCTTTTGCGGCGAGGCCAGTCACATCACTGATGACCGCTTCTTTCTCACTGCGATTAAGACTCAAGGTCTACTCCTTTAAATGTGCCCTTGGGCAAACTACCTTCAGGCACGCCACATTGCAGCGACCAACTGTTCGGAAACCAATTTCCATCTGCAGCGGGATCGCCATCTGCGTTGGCTCAAGGCCCCGGGCGAACCCGAAGCCTGTTGATTAAGTGCCGCGTCGCATCTCTGCGATCTGCACACCAACGGTCTTGGATGACCCGTCTCCGGCTTGCACCGGGGACGACCCACCACCTCAAGCGCGCTTTGCAGCCCGCCTGAATTTCTGCAATTACGCTGCGATGGTCTGCAGGTCCACGCGGACACCGACACCCATCGTCGACGAAACTGCGACTTTCTTCAAATAAACACCTTTGCTGGTAACCGGCTTGGCCTTGGTCAAGGCATCGACCAGCGCGGCCAGATTGCCTTGCAGCTTGTCGTTCTCGAAGGAACGGCGGCCGATGGTCGAGTGAACAATGCCGGCCTTGTCGACACGGAACTGCACCTGACCAGCCTTGGCATTACGCACGGCAGTAGCGACATCGGGCGTGACGGTGCCAACCTTGGGGTTGGGCATCAAGCCGCGCGGGCCCAGGATCTGGCCCAGGGTACCGACGATGCGCATCGCGTCCGGCGCGGCGATCACCACGTCAAACGGCATGTCGCCCGCCTTGATCCGGGCTGCCAGATCGTCCATGCCGACGATGTCAGCGCCAGCGGCCTTGGCTTCTTCAGCCTTGGCACCCTGCGCAAACACGGCGACGCGCTTGGTCTTGCCAGTGCCATTGGGCAGCACGACGGCGCCGCGAACGACCTGATCCGACTTCTTGGCATCGATGCCGAGCTGAACGGCCACGTCGATGGATTCATCGAACTTGGCAGTCGCGCACTCTTTGACAATGCCCAGTGCATCCGTCAGCGGATACAGCTTGTTGGTGTCAACCTTGCCCTTGAAGGACTTTTGTTTCTTGGTCAGTTGTGTCATTTAAACACCCTCCACCGTGACACCCATCGAACGGGCAGAACCCGCGATGGTGCGGACCGCTGCGTCCATGTCGGCCGCAGTCAGATCCTTCATTTTGGTCTTAGCGATCTCTTCGAGCTGAGCGCGCGTGACCTTGCCAACCTTGGCAGTGTGCGGCGTGGCAGAACCCTTGTCGATCTTAGCGGCCTTCTTGATCAGAATCGACGACGGCGGCGACTTGATGATGAAGGTAAAGCTCTTGTCGGCAAACGCAGTGATCACGACTGGCAGCGGCAGACCCGGCTCGACGCCCTGGGTCTGGGCGTTGAACGCCTTGCAGAACTCCATGATGTTCAAGCCGCGCTGGCCCAGTGCCGGACCGATCGGTGGTGATGGATTGGCTTTGCCTGCTGGAACTTGCAGTTTGACAAAACCGACGATTTTTTTCGCCATGCTTTTCTCCTTGCGGGTGATAGCGCCCGAACCGTGCCTTCAAACTGGCAGGCCCTGGCTCCCCGGGGTTAACGACTCACTTCTCTCGTTCGCACCGAGTCGGAAAATGCGAACAACTTGATCAGTTTCCCAATCGATTGGGGCTGAAGCCTCAGGTCTTCTCGATCTGCGAGAATTCCAGCTCGACTGGCGTGGAGCGACCGAAAATCGTCACGGCCACGCGCACCTTGCTCTTCTCGTAATTCACGTCTTCCACCGATCCATTGAAGTCGGTGAACGGACCATCCTTGACACGCACAAACTCGCCGACCACAAACTCGACCTTGTGACGCGGCTTCTCAGTGCCTTCCTGCATCTGGCTGACGATCTTCAAAACCTCGGCTTCCGAAATCGGAGCCGGACGGTTCTTGACGCCACCGACGAAGCCGGTGACCTTGTTAGTGTGCTTGACCAGGTGCCAGGTGTCGTCGTCCATGACCATCTCGACCAGCACATAGCCCGGAAAGAACTTGCGCTCGGTGGTCTTTTTCTGGCCGTTCTTGATCTCGACCACTTCTTCCATCGGAACGAGGATGCGACCAAACTTGTTCTGCATGCCGGAGCGGTTGATGCGCTCCTGGATGTTGCGCTCGACCGCCTTCTCCATGCCCGAATAGGCATGAACCACGTACCAGCGCAGATCAGGATTGCTGGGCGCGGTCGACAGGACCTGCGCTGCCGCGATCGGTTCGGTTGCCGGGGTTTCTACAACATCGTTCATTACTTTTTCCACCCCAGAATCAAGTCATAAAACAGCCATTCCAGCGTCTTGTCAGTGAGCCAGAGGAACAGGGCCATCACCAGCACAAAGGCAAAGACATAGGCCGTCATCTGAATCGCTTCCTTGCGCGCCGGCCAGACGACCTTCTTGACCTCGCGCCAAGCATCTTGGCCAAAGGCGTAAAGCGCCTTGCCCTGCTCAGCCGTGAAGAAAACCACGACCGCCGCAGCCAGGCCGAGCAGCAAAACGCCCCACTGGGCCAGCGCTCCCTGCTTGCCAAGCAAGTAGAAAGCCGCCAGCGCCGCCACGACCAGCGCCGCTGCAGCAGCGATCTTGGCCTTGTCGGCGCCCGTATTGACCGTTTGAACTTGTGGGGTGGCCATTTTTCTCTATCTCGCGCTTCTTTATGTCAAATCAAAATCAGCCGTCTTGAGACGCTGAAGCCCGCTATTCGCATAGCGGGCTTGGAATCCACCTTCTCTACACTTCAGGTGGCAGGGGCGGAAGGAATCGAACCATCAACCTTCGGTTTTGGAGACCGACGCTCTGCCAATTGAGCTACGCCCCTACGAAAAATCTACGCGATGATCTTTGCAACCACGCCGGCGCCCACCGTCTTGCCACCTTCACGGATGGCGAAACGCAGACCTTCTTCCATCGCGATCGGGTTGATCAGCTTGACCGTGATCGACACGTTGTCACCCGGCATCACCATTTCCTTG
>CAIKMZ010000148.1 GCA_903828665.1 uncultured beta proteobacterium | reverse complement strand
TGCCCGGTCAGCACCGCCAGGCTGTGGCTGGTCTTGGCGATGCCGGCTTCGAGCACCGGGATCTGGGCGCTGGTCTGTTCGCTGGCGGTGCGCGCCTGCTCGACCTCGAGCGAGGTGACGAGGCCGGCCTGCGCGCGCCAGTCGGTTATCTGCAGCGTTTCCTGCTGGCTCTTGAAGTTGTTGCGCGCAATCGCGAGCTGCGCCTGCTGGCCGCGCAACTGGACATAGGCCAACGCGACCTCGGCCGCCACCGACACCTGCACGTCCGCCAGCGTTGCCTGCAGCGCCTGCGCGTCGGCTTCGGCCGCGTTGAGCCCGCTGCGCTGGCCGCCGAAGATATCGGGCTCCCAGCTGGCGTCGAGCCCGGCGCGGAAGCTGTTGCTGGCGTCCTGCCCGTTGGCGCGGCCGCGCTGCGCCGAGCCGGAGGCCGACAGCGTTGGCAGCAGGCCGGCGGCGCTGACGTCGCGCAGCGCGCGCGACTGCTGCAGCGCGGCCTGTGCCGAGCGGATGCTGGTGTTGGCCTGCAGCGCCTGCGCCACCAGCGTGCCCAGCAGCGGGTCGTTGAAGCGCTGCCACCACTGCGCCAATGGGTTCGCCGCGCTTGATGCGGCCGACGTTGTGGCGGCTTGCGGCACTGGGGGTGACCCGGCGGCACAGGCGCCGAGCGCGAGCGCGAGGGCCAGCGCGCCGAGGCAACCCGGGTGAGACAGCCGTGATGGAGTTGTTGTAGTGGGCATCGTTCGCATCAGTCTACAAGGCGGTATGGTTATTGATTGTGCTCCAGCCAACACAGGCGGCGGGTTGCAACCGGGTTAAGTTCTGGTAAGCGCGCCGATCGGGCCAACATGGGACAATCGAAGACTATGCATCCCAAAGCCCTGCTCGACGCCTGCTCCGAACTGGTGCGGCTCAGTCTCAAATTCGATCACCCGACCGACGCCATCGTTTCGCGCTTCTTCCGCGACAACCGCGGCCTGGGCCCGCGCGAGCGCGCGACCCTGTCCGGCACCGTTTACAACGTCCTGCGCAAGAAGCTGCTGTTCGACCACTACGCGCCATCGGGCAGCGGCCCGAAGGAGCGCCGGTTGGCGATCCTGGGCTTCTACGGCCCGGGCGACTACCTGCGCAGCGCGTTGACCGATCAGGAAACGAACTGGCTCGACCAGTGCGAAAAGATCAATGTCGCCGACCTGATGGAGCGTCATCGCCACAACCTGCCGGAGTGGCTGGTGCAGCCGCTGAAAGACCAGCTCGGCGCCGAGTTCTGGCCGCTGGCGGAAAGCCTGAACCAGGGGGCCGGGCTCGATCTGCGCGTCAATGCCTTCAACAGCAAGCGCGCCGATGTGCAGAAGGAACTGGCACAGGCCGGCATCAAGGCCGTGCCGACGCCGTACTCGCCCTGGGGGTTGCGCATTGCCGGCAAGCCCACGCTCAACAAGATGGACGTCTTTGTGCGCGGCGCCTTCGAGGTGCAGGACGAAGGCTCGCAGCTGCTCGCCATGCTGCTCGACGCCAAGCGCGGGGAGATGGTGGTGGACTTCTGCGCCGGCGCCGGCGGCAAGACACTGGCCATCGGCGCGGCCATGCGCAGCACCGGTCGGCTTTACGCCTTCGATACCTCGGCGCACCGGCTCGACGCCCTCAAGCCGCGCCTGGCGCGCAGCGGTCTGTCCAACGTGCACCCGGCGGCCATCGCGCACGAGCGCGACGAGCGCGTCAAGCGTTTATCTGGCAAGATCGACCGTGTGCTGGTCGATGCCCCATGCTCCGGCTTGGGCACGCTGCGCCGCAACCCCGACCTCAAGTGG
>CAIKMZ010000147.1 GCA_903828665.1 uncultured beta proteobacterium | reverse complement strand
TGGCGGAGTGGACGGGACTCGAACCCGCGACCCCCGGCGTGACAGGCCGGTATTCTAACCAACTGAACTACCACTCCTGGTAGCGGTAACGTTCGCTCTTTCGAGCCAAGTCGCCTGCCCTTGCGGACCGGCTGTTACCGACTTGCACCTCGTCCACCTTGCGATGAATCTGGCGACCCCACGGGGATTCGAACCCCGGTACTCACCGTGAAAGGGTGATGTCCTAGGCCTCTAGACGATGGGGTCATAACCTTTGGACTTCCGTCTCAACTTTGCGGACCTTGCGACCCGCTCTCAGAAATCATTGGTGGAGGTAAGCAGGATCGAACTGCTGACCTCTTGCATGCCATGCAAGCGCTCTCCCAGCTGAGCTATACCCCCGTTTCCGGGAACACCTGAATCATTGCTGTCTCAGATGTTCCTGATTTCCAAGCCTCAAATTATAGCTTGAAATGTCATGCTGCCTGCAGACGCGCCAGCACTTTTTCTCTGCCGACCAGTTCCAGCACCGCATCCACGGATGGCGTGTGCGCCGTGCCCATCACCAGCACCCGCACCGGCATCGCCAGTTGCGGCATCTTGATGGCGCATGCGGCGAGCACTTCCTTGATCGCGGCGGCGATCGATGGCTTGTCCCACGCGCACGCGGCCAGCTTGTCGCGCAGCAGTTGCAGCGCGGGCCTGATGGCATCCGTGACGTGCTGCGCCACTTCTTCCGCCTTGGGCGTCACGTCGGCATAAAAGCGCGCTGCCCAGTCGGCCAGCACCACCGTGGTGTCGCTGCGGTCCTTGAACAGTGCGCAGATCGCGGGCAGGCGATCATCGGCCGCAATGCCGCGCCGCTGCAACTGCGCGCGCACCAAGGGCGCCAGCGCGTCGTCGGCCATAGCCTTGAGATGCTGGGCGTTGACCCAGCGCAGCTTGGCTTCGTCGAACTGCGCCGCGCTGCGCCCGAGATGGTCGAGGTTGAACCATTGCAGGAACTGCTCGCGGCTGAAGATTTCGTCGTCGCCGTGGCTCCAGCCCAGGCGCGCCAGGTAGTTCACCATGGCGTCGGGCAGATAGCCTTCGTCGCGGTACTGCGTCACCGACTTGGCGCCGTTGCGCTTGCTCATCTTCTCGCCCTGCTCATTGAGCACGGTGGGCAAGTGCGCGTAGACCGGCGGCTCCTTGCCCAGCGCGCGGAAGATGTTGATCTGGCGCGGCGTGTTGTTGACGTGGTCGTCGCCGCGAATCACGTGCGTGATCGCCATGTCGATGTCGTCCACCACCACGCAAAAGTTGTAGGTCGGCGTGCCGTCCGGCCGTGCAATCACCAGGTCGTCGAGCTCGTCGTTGCTGATCTCGATGCGGCCCTTGACCTTGTCTTCCCACACCACCGAGCCACCCTGCGGATTCTTGAAGCGCAGCACCGGCTTGACGCCCTCGGGAATGACGAGCAGTGTCTTGCCCGGCGCCGGTCGCCAGGTGCCGTCGTATCGCGGCTTCTCCTTGGCCGCCATCTGATGCTCGCGCAGCGCGTCGAGCTCGGCCACGCTCATGTAGCAGGGGTAGACATGGCCGGCCGCCTGCAACTCGGCCAGCACCGCCTTGTAGCGCTCCATGCGCTGCATCTGGTAGAACGGGCCTTCGTCGTAGTCCAAGCCGAGCCAGGACATGCCTTCGATGATGACGTCCACCGCGGCCTGGGTCGAGCGATCAAGGTCGGTGTCCTCGATGCGCAGGATGAAGTCGCCGCCGGTGGAGCGCGCAAAGGCCCACGGATACAAGGCCGAGCGGATGTTGCCGAGGTGAATGAAGCCCGTCGGTGAAGGGGCGAAACGGGTGCGGGTTTTTTGGGTCATTTCAGTGCGTCCACGCTGGTCAAACCGCGCGACAAATCATTTTCAATATCGGAAAGATGTTCGAGCCCGACGGCGACGCGGATCAGGCCCTGGCCGATGCCGGCGGCCTGGCGCTGCGCTTCGGTCAGGCGCCCGTGCGAGGTGCTGGCCGGATGCGCGGCCAGCGTCTTGGTATCGCCCAGGTTGGTGGAGAGCGACAGCAGTTGCATGCTGTCGAGCACGTGGAAGGCGCGCGCGCGCGCCTGCTCCGGGCTGGCGGCCCTGACCTCGAACGAGAGCACGGCGCCGCCGATGCCCGATTGCTGGGTCATCGCCAGTTGATGCTGCGGATGGCTCGGCAGGCCAGGGTAGAAGACGCGTTGCACGGCCGGATGCTGCTCCAGCCACTGCGCCAGATTGAGCGCGCTGGCGGCCTGCGCCCGCATGCGGATGTCGAGCGTCTCCAGCCCCTTGAGCACGACCCAGGCGTTGAACGGTGCCAGCGTCATGCCGGCGCTCTTGAGCACTGGCAGGAATTTCTCCGTGACCATCTGCCGGCTCGCGCACAGCGCGCCGGCCATCACGCGGCCTTGGCCGTCGAGGTACTTGGTGCCCGAGTGCATGACGATGTCCGCACCCAGCGCGAGCGGCCGCTGCAGCACCGGCGTGGCAAAGCAGTTGTCCACGGCCAGCAGCGCGCCGGCCTGGTGCGCCATGTCGGCCAGCGCCGCAATGTCGCAGACCTCGGTCAGAGGGTTGGTCGGCGTCTCGGCAAACAGCAGCCGGGTATTGGAACGCAGCGCCGCTTTCCACGCGCCCAGATCGGTCTGCGGCACAAAACTCGACTCGACGCCGAAACGCGCCAGGTCGGTGCCGATCAGCTTGATGGTGGAGCCGAACATCGAGCGCGAGCACACGATGTGGTCGCCGCTCTTGAGCAGGGCCATGCACATCATCAGGATGGCGGCCATGCCGGAGGATGTCGAAATCGCGGCCTCGCTGCCCTCCATCGCGGCCAGGCGCTGCTCGAAGCTCGCCACCGTGGGGTTGCCGTAACGTCCGTAGGTGAAGCCTTCCTCGTCGCCATTGAAGCGCCGCGCCGCCGCTTCGGCCGATGGCTGCACGTAGCCGCTGGTGAGGTACAGGGCTTCGGAGTTTTCGCCGTACTGGCTGCGCGCTGCCGCAGCACGCACGGCCAGCGTGTCGGGGTGCAGCGCGTCGGGTGATTGCTTGTCGCTCATGTTCATTCTTCGTGGTTGGGCAGCGCCAAGCGCGAGTTGTCTTCGGCCGTTTCATCGACCACCACGCGGTTGGCATTGAGCCGTGCGATGTCGGCCGCCGTGATGTCGCCGGTGACGTAGACGCCGTCGAAGCACGACGCATCAAAGCCCTTGATCGCCGGGTTGAGCGAGCCGATCGCCTTCTTCATGCCGTCGACATCCTGGTAGATCAGCGCGTCGCAGCCGATCAGTTGGCGGATCTGCTCGACCGTGCGGTTGTGCGCGACCAGTTCGTCGGCGGTCGGCATGTCGATGCCGTACACATTGGGGTAGCGCACGGGCGGCGCGGCGCTGGCCATGTAGACCTTGCGCGCGCCGGCGTCGCGTGCCATCTGCACGATCTCGCGGCTGGTGGTGCCGCGCACGATCGAGTCGTCGACCAGCAGCACGTTGCGGCCCTTGAATTCGCTGGCGATCACGTTGAGCTTCTGGCGCACAGATTTCTTGCGCACCGACTGCCCCGGCATGATGAAGGTGCGCCCGACGTAGCGGTTCTTGACGAAGCCTTCGCGGTACGGCAGCCCGAGCAACTGCGCCAGTTGCGCGGCGCTGGGACGGCTCGACTCCGGGATCGGGATCACGACATCGATCTCGTTGGGCGGCACGGTCGAGATCACGCGCTTGGCCAGCGTCTCGCCCAGATTCAGGCGCGCCTGGTAGACCGAGATGCCGTCCATCACCGAGTCGGGTCGCGCGAGGTAGACGTACTCGAAGATGCACGGGTTGAGCACCGGGTGCTCGGCGCACTGCTGCGCATGCACATGGCCCTGCAGGTCGATGAAGACCGCCTCGCCCGGCGCGATGTTGCGCTCGAACTTGTTGGACGTGCCTTCGAGCGCCACCGATTCGCTGGCCAGCAGCACGCTGCCCTCGCCGCGCCCCATGCACAGCGGCCGGATCCCGAACGGGTCGCGAAACGCCAGCAGGCCATGGCCGGCGATCATCGCGATCACCGCGTACGAGCCCTTGATCCGGCGATGCACGCGGCGCACCGCCTCGAACACATCCTGCGGTTGCAGCGGCAGGCCGCGCGTGGTTTTCTCGATCTCGTGCGCCAACACGTTGAGCAGCACTTCGGAGTCGCTCTCGGTGTTGATGTGGCGGTGGTCGGTGCTGAACAGTTCCGCCTTCAGCGCCTGGGCGTTAGTCAGGTTGCCGTTGTGCACGAGCACGATGCCGAATGGCGCGTTGACGTAGAACGGCTGCGCCTCTTCCTCGCTGTAGGCGTTGCCGGCGGTCGGGTAGCGCACCTGGCCGAGTCCGCAGTTGCCCGGCAGCGAGCGCATGTTGCGCGTGCGAAAAACGTCGCGCACCATGCCCTTGGCCTTGTGCATGAAGAACTTGCGCTCCTGCTGCGTGACGATGCCGGCGGCATCCTGGCCGCGATGCTGCAGCAGCAACAGCGCGTCATAGATGAGCTGATTGACGGGAGCGTTGCTGACAACGCCTACGATTCCACACATTATGGTATGTACCTTCCAAATTCTTGCGGCAAAACCGGCTTCAGGTTCGCCAGCGTGGAGCGGGCCAGACCCGCGCCAACCGACTCCTGCCACCAGGGCCCCGATTTCAGCGGCGTCATGCCGATGACCAGGGTTGCCGCCAACACCACGAGCACGCCGCGCAACAGGCCGAACAGCGCGCCCAGCGCGCGGTCCGCCGGCTGCAAACCGGCCGCCGAAAACAGTTTCTTGACCAGTTTGGCCAGCAGGCCGCCGACAAACACCGACAGCACGAAAATCAACAGGAAAGCCACGCCGTAGCGCAGGCTCTCGCTCGCCTCGGTCATCGGCAGCCGGCGCGCCAGATCGGCCGCAAACCACTGCGCCAGGATGTAGGCCGCAAACCAGCTCAGCACCGACATTACTTCATAGGCCAGACCCCGCCAGGCGCCGATGGCCAGCGAGAGCAGCAGCAGCAGCAGGATGATCCAGTCAGGCGCAGACATCGGTAGCAGTGCGGGCCGTGCCTGCTACAGCACCAGCATGGCCGCCGGCAGACCCAGCTTCTTGACCTTGGCCGCCGCCTTGTCCGCCTCGGCCTTGGTCGCAAACGGCCCGACGCGCACACGGGTCTTGCGGCCGTCCTTGGTCTCGGCGACCTGGGTGTAGGTCTTGAGCCCGGCACGTTCAACCTTCAGGCGCGCCTCGTGCGCGCGCTCGGCGTCGGCAAACGCGCCGACCTGGATCACAAAGCGGCCGGCATGGGCATCGGCCTTCTTCTCGACATCCTTGCCCTCCAGCAGGGCCTTGGCGTGACTGCCGTCATCGGCCTTGGCTGCGGCGGGCCTTTCCGGCGCCTTCTCGGCCGGCTTCGGTTCGGGCTTGGCAACGGTCTTCGGCGCGGCCGAGGCCGCCGGGGCGGCCACGGGTGCGGGCGCCGCAATCACTTTCTCTTCGACCTTTGGCGCAGCCGGCGCGGGCGCAAGAGCAACTGGCGCCGGGCCCGCAGGTGCAACAAGGCCTTGCGCGGCGGGCGTCGCCACCGGCTCCGGAATGCTCAGGGGCTTGGCCTTGGCGCGATCCGGAATCTCGATCGGAATATCAACGGCAATCGGACGCGGCTGTTTGTCGAACAGGATCGGGAAGCCGATCACGCCAATCAGCACCAGCACGGCGGCCCCGATCAGGCGGTGCTTGGCCCGCTTGCGCATCGCTTCGATGCTCTCCGGCTGGGCGGGTGCGCCCGACGGCTCGTCGCCACCTTTGCGGAACTTGAAAAAAGCCATTTTGTGCAGACTCAGGGGTTCAAAGATTTGGCATGTGTTTCGCGGTCAGCCGCGGCACACCGTCTTTCAAAATGCCGCCTACCGTATAGAACGACCCAAAGGCCACGATTCTATCAGCGGGGTCGGCTGCGGCGATGGCTGCCTGCAGCGCCTGCTGCGGGTCGGCGTGGGTCGTGGCGCTGACCTGGCGGCGCTTCGCCAGACTCTGCCATTGCGCCAGCAACCCACTGGCCGGCGCGGCGCGCGGCGTCGGCAAATCGGTGAAATACCACCGGTCCACCACCGGATTGACGCGCTCGAGTATCAGCCGCAAATCCTTGTCGGCCATGGCGCCGAACACCGCGTGCGTGGTCGGGAAATAGCCCATCGCATCGAGGTTGGCCACCAGCGCCGCCACGGCATGCGGGTTGTGCGCCACATCGAGCACCAGCGTCGGCTGCCCGGCGACGATCTGGAAGCGCCCCGGCAGCTCGACCAGCGCCAGGCCGCTGCGCACCGCCTGCGCCGCCACCGGCAGCCGCTCGCGCAGCGCCGTCAGCGCCGCCAGCACGCCGGCCGCGTTAATCAGCTGGTTGGCGCCGCGCAGCGCCGGATACGCCAACCCGCTGTAGCGCCGGCCGCGCCCGGCCCAAGCCCACTGCTGCTTGTCGCCCGAGACGTTGAAGTCATGGCCGAAACACCAGAGGTCGGCATCGATGTCGCGTGCGTGATCGAGCACGCTTTGCGGCGGCATCGGGTCGCCGACGATCACCGGACGCCCGGTGCGCATGATGCCGGCCTTCTCGCGGCCGATCGCCTCGCGGTCCGGCCCCAGGAAATCCATGTGGTCGAGGTCGATGCTGGTGATCACCGCGCAGTCGGGCTCGATGATGTTGACGGCGTCGAGCCGGCCGCCCAGGCCGACTTCCAGGATCACCACGTCCAGCGCAGAGCGCACCATGACGTCGAGCATGGCCAGCGTGGAGAACTCGAAATAGGTCAGGGAAACCGCGGGGTCCTGCTGGCAGCGCGCCTGTTCGACGCGGGCAAAGGCCTCGACCAAGTCGCCGGCCCGCACCGGCTCGCCGTTCAGGCGCAGCCGTTCCTCGAAGTGAACCAGATGCGGCGAGCTGTAAAGCCCGGTGCGGTAACCGGCCTGGCCCAGGATGGACTCCAGCATGGCGCAGGTCGAGCCCTTGCCGTTGGTGCCGGCCACCGTGATCACCGGGCACGTGAAGCCCAGCCCCATCCGCTGCGCCACGGTCTTGACACGCGCCAGGCCCATGTCGATGGTCTTCGGGTGCAGTTGCTCGCAGTGCGTCAGCCACTGGTCCAGGGTTTGCGGTTCGGTCTTCATAGGCCCGTGCATTGTCGCCGAGGACGCATGACCGGCGCTGCGGCGGTGTGGCTCGCCTAAAATCGGCGATTACCCAATACTGCACCGCAAACAACATGGCCACCATTCTCCAAAACCTCCCCGTCGGACAAAAAGTCGGCATCGCCTTCTCCGGCGGACTGGACACCAGCGCCGCACTGCACTGGATGAAACTCAAGGGTGCCCTGCCCTATGCCTACACCGCCAACCTGGGCCAGCCCGACGAAACCGACTACGACGAGATCCCGCGCAAGGCCATGCAATACGGCGCCGAACTGGCGCGCCTGATCGACTGCCGCAGCCAGCTGGCGGCCGAGGGCATTGCCGCCCTGCAAAGCGGCGCCTTCCACATCTCCACCGCCGGCGTCACCTACTTCAACACGACTCCGCTGGGCCGCGCCGTCACCGGCACCATGCTGGTGGCCGCGATGAAGGAGGACGACGTCAACATCTGGGGCGACGGCAGCACCTTCAAGGGCAACGACATCGAGCGCTTCTACCGCTACGGTCTGCTGACCAACCCGTCCCTGAAGATCTACAAGCCCTGGCTCGACCAGCTGTTCATCGACGAGCTCGGCGGGCGCGCCGAGATGTCGGCCTTCATGACGAAGGCCGGCTTTGGCTACAAGATGTCGGCCGAGAAGGCCTACTCGACGGACTCCAACATGCTCGGCGCCACGCACGAGGCGAAAGACCTCGAGCACCTGAGCACCGGCATGAAGATCGTCAACCCGATCATGGGCGTAGCGTTCTGGAAGGACGAAGTCCAGGTCCAGCGCGAGGAGGTGACGGTGCGCTTTGAAGCGGGCCGCCCGGTGGCCCTGAACGGCGTCGAGTACGGCGATCTGGTGACGTTGATCCTCGAAGCCAACCGCATCGGCGGACGCCACGGCCTGGGCATGAGCGACCAGATCGAGAACCGCATCATCGAGGCCAAGAGCCGCGGCATCTACGAGGCCCCGGGCCTGGCGCTGCTGTTCATCGCCTACGAGCGCCTGGTCACCGGCATCCACAACGAGGACACGATCGAGCAGTACCGCGACAACGGCCGCAAGCTCGGCCGCCTGCTGTACCAGGGCCGCTGGTTCGACCCGCAGGCCATCATGCTGCGCGAGACCGCGCAGCGCTGGGTGGCGCGCGCCGTCACGGGCGAAGTGACGCTCGAACTGCGCCGCGGCAACGATTACTCGATCGTCAACACGACATCGCCGAACCTGACCTATGCGGCCGAGCGCCTGAGCATGGAAAAGGTGGAAGACGCGCCGTTCTCGCCGGCGGACCGAATCGGCCAGCTCACCATGCGCAACCTCGACATCGTTGACACCCGCGCCAAACTCGGCATCTACGCCCAGGCCGGGCTGCTGTCGCTGGGCCAGGACGGCGACTTCCTCAAGCTCGGCGACGCCGGCAGCAAGTAGCCCGTATCACCGAGCCATTCTCTGCGACGGGCACGATGGGCCATGCAGTAGCCCGGCTGCGGGCCCTGTGCCTGGCGCGCCGTGCCAAGCCCTTCGTTCCGCGCGGCTCGCACGCGCCGCGCTGCCCGGAGTGCCGCGTGCTCTTCAGCCACTGCCTGTGCGCCCTGCGCCCACAGGCTTCGACGCAGGTGGGCATGTGCCTGCTCATGTGCGACAACGAGCCGCTCAAGCCCAGCAACACCGGGTGGCTGATCGCCGACGTGGTGAGCGACACCACGGCCTTCGCCTGGTCGCGCACGGCCGTGGACCCCGCCCTGCTGGCCCTGCTGGCGGACCCGCAGTGGCAGCCCTATCTGGTGTTTCCGGGCGAGTTTGCGGCCAGCGAGCGCGTTGTCACCGAGGTGCGGGTGCCCAGCGGCAAGCGGCCTCTCTTTGTCCTGCTCGATGCCACCTGGTCAGAGGCCGGCAAGATGTTTCGCAAGAGCCCTTATCTCAACCACCTGCCCGTGCTCAGCCTGCAGCCCGAGCAGATCTCGCGCTACCGGTTGCGCCGTTCGACGCGCGATGACCATCTGTGCACATCGGAAGTGGCCGCAGTCTGCCTGGCCCTGGTGGGTGAACCGCATGCGGCGCAGACGCTGGAGACCTATCTCGAAGTCTTCAGCAACCATTACCTGAATTCGCGGCAATCCGTGCCGCCCGACCTTGAGGATGCGGCGCACCAGCGTCTGCGCGCGCTCGCCCTGCCCGCTTCACTCAGGCCGATGAATTCGCCGCCAGTTGACGCAATTCCGGTTTGAAGATCTTTCCCACGGCCGTCATGGGCATGGCGCGCAGGATCGTCACCGACTTCGGCCGTGCCGGCGGTTCGTCGACGCGTTCACGAACGAACGCCAGCAGTTCGGCCTCGGTGACGGCCGCACCGGGCACCAGCGTCACAAAGACGACCGGCAACTCGCCGGCATAGACGTCCGGCAATCCCACCGCGGCGCAATGCTGGACGGCGGGATGGGCGGCCATGGCGTCTTCGATGACTTTGGGGTCGATATTGTGGCCACCGCGAATGATCAAGTCCTTGGATCGCCCGCTCAGGTGAAGACGTTCGTGATCATCGAGCCAGCCCAGATCCCCGGTCGCCAGCCAGCCATCGGCCGTCAAGGCGCGGGCATTGTCGGCGGGGTCGAGAAAGCCTGAAAACAGATTGGGTGATTTGAACAGCACCATTCCCTGCGTGCCGACCGGCTGATCCTGATCGGTCGGCTGGCCCTGCTCGTCAAGGCCCACAACACGCAGTCGGGTGTAGGGCAACCGCAAGCCGACGCAACCGACCGGCGCGTTGACCCCGGGCGGCGTGATCGTGGAAATGCCCGCCATCTCGGTCATGCCCAGGCTCTCATGGACGTGAAGCCCGAACAGGCTTTCAAAGCGGACGGCAAGGTCGGGCGACAAAGGGGCCGCGCCGGTGCGGCAATAGCGCAGCGTAGAGATGTCTGCGCTGCCAACAGGCGTGTTGGCCAGGGCTTCCAGTACCGTGGGTACGGCGGAGACGACCGTGCAACCGTAGCGCTCGACCAGACGCCAGTAGTTGCGCAGGACCTCGCGGTTCCGGAACAGGGCTGTGGTCGGGATGATCACCTCGGAGCCGGCGGCGAAAGACGTCAAGGCACCCGGCAGGACTCCGGCCACGTGAAAGAGCGGATAACCGTTGATGACGACGTCGCCCGGCAGCGTGCCTTGCAGCTGAACACAGACCCAGGCCGTGAAGACCTGCGCTCCATGGCTGTGGCGAGCCAGCTTGGGTGCGCCGGTGGTGCCGCCCGTATGAAAATAAGCCGCGATCTCGTCCGGACCGATCGTGCGCCCGCTCACCAGATGATCATCCATCTCCAGTTGGCGACGCTCGGCAAAATTCAGCACGCCCTCGGGAAGCACGGGCGCATTCACTTCATCGGGCGGCGCAACGCGCAGAACGGCGCGCAGCGTCGGCACCAGGCTGCGAATGCGCATTGCCTTGGACCACAGCTGTGCGTCATCGTCCGAGCCCCAGGCAAACAGCACCGTGGCTTTGCCCGCATTCATCAGCGAGACCAGCTTTTCCTCATTGAGCAGCGGATTGAGCGGTTGCACGATACCCGCGACCTCGCCGCCCCAAAGCGCCAGGTGGTAATCGAGACAGCCCGGCAACAGAATCGCGATCGTGTCCGTCGGCTGCACACCCAGGCGCAGCAACAGATTCGCGGTCTGATGGATCCCCCGCAGCAGCTCGGAATAGCTCCACCGGACCGGTGCCTCCTGTGGGTCGGCCGACCGCAGAAAAGTCAGCGCGGTCTTGTCGCCAAACGCGCGGGCCGACTCGCAAAACAGCTCGTAGGTGCTGCGCTGCGCGAGCGCCGACTCGAGCGGCGTCTGCTCCAGACGGCGAACATCGGCCGCGCTGCCAATCGGGAATCGGGGTGTAAACGGCATGACGGTTCGCCCAGGGGTTGTTCAGACAATTTTCGCAAGTGCGAACATGCGCTATCCGAATGCGCGCGCGCTGGCGAGCGCGCCAAGGCGCGCGGTGATCGCAAAGAACTCGGCCACCGTCCGTTCGATGATGTCCTGCGCGGATTTGATTTCGTCGATCAGGCCGACGGTCTGGCCGGCCAGTGCCGGTGCTGCTTCCATGTTGCCGCCAAAATAAACGTCCTGGATGCCCTTAAAGGTGTCGGGCGGCATCAGGCCGGCGTCATGGATCAGCCGTGTGCGCTCGGACTTCAGCGCGCGAATGCAGGGCGAGGCCTTGGTGTTCAGAAGCCAGGTGCCGGTCTCCTTGGCGGACACGATGGCATTCTTGTAATTGGCGTGCACGGGGCTCTCGGTGCAGCTGACGAAGCGCGTGCCCATCTGGATGCCTTCGGCGCCGCAGGCGAACGCCGCGGCCATGCCGCGACCATCGCAGATGCCGCCTGCCGCAATCATCGGCACATCGGCCCGGGCACGAATCGCCTGCAGCAGGACCAGGGTCGAGACTTCTTCCGGGCTCTTGAATCCACCGCCCTCGCCGCCCTCCACGACCAGGCCGTCGATCCCCGCGTCCACGCATTTCATGGCCGCGTCAACCGTTGGCACCGCGTGGTAAACCGTGATGCCGGCGTCGTGCAGCGGGGCGATGAACTTGGACGGACTTCCCGCTGACGTGGTGACAAACTTCACCCCGCTGGTGCAGACGAACTTGAGCATGGCGTCGTCACTCAGGAAGCGGATCGGCAGGTTGACGCCGAAAGGCAACCCCAGCGCCGCCATGGCGGTGATCTCCGCCTGGCAATTGGCGGTCTCGCCCGAGGAGGTTTCGATGATGCCCAAACCCCCGGCGCGTGACACGGCTGATGCCAGTGCCCTTCGCGCGATCCATCCCATGGGGGCCTGGACGATGGGGTATTTTGCGCCGGTGTGTGCGAGGACTCGGTTCATGATGCGACAGGACGGTTGAAGTGTGCTTGAGCTTAGACGCAAAGGGTGGCGGCAGGCGTCACCTAGGTGCTAGCGTACCCCCGCGGGCGGAGAGACCCGTTGCCTGGCCGCAGGTGCCGCGCCCGGTCTTCCGAACGCCAAACTTGAACGCCTTGCGCGCTAATGGGTGGTTGCCGAGTACTTGCTGATCGCCTCCCACAGGCCATTCAGGTAGACGGCCCCGAGCGCGCGGTCATACAGCCCGTAGCCCGGCTTGCCAGTCTCACCCCAGATCATGCGGCCGTGGTCCGGGCGCACATAGCCTTCGAATCCGATGTCGTGGTAGGCCTTGACGATCGCCGCCATGTCCAGCGAACCATCGCACGACCGGTGGGTGGATTCATAAAACGTCCCGTCCGGCTCCACCTTAACATTGCGCAGGTGGCCGAAGTGGATGCGGCCCTGGCTGCCGAATTCGCGCACCAGGGCTTCAACGTTGTTGCACAAATCAGCGCCCAGCGAACCCGAGCACAGGGTCAAGCCGTTGGCCTTTGAATCAACCATGTTGACCAGGCGCTGCAAGTCCTCGCGGTTCTTGACGATGCGCGGCAAGCCGAAGATGGGGCGCGGCGGGTCGTCCGGGTGCATGGCCATTTTGATACCGCCTTCCTCAGCGACCGGGATGATGGCCTTGAGGAAGTACTCGAGGTTGGCCCACAGGGTTTCCTCATCGACCGCCTTGTACTCGGCCAGCAGATTCTTGAGCTGTTCCGGCTTGTAGCTGGCGTCCCAGCCGGGCAGCGCGATGCCCTTTTCCGGGTCAATCTTTGCCACCGCCTCGGCGTCGAAGGCCAGGGTGAAAGAGCCGTCGAGCAGTTGCTTGGCCATTTCGGTGCGGGTCCAGTCGAAGACCGGCATGAAGTTGTAGCAGATCACTTTCACACCGGCCGCGGCGCAATGGCGGATGTTTTGCTGGAAGTTGGCAATGAGGCGGTCCCGCGTTGGCTTGCCCAGCTTGATGTCTTCATGGGTCGGCACGCTTTCAACCACTTCAAACTTCAGCCCCGCACCTTCAATGCGCGCGCGCAGCGCCTGCAGCTTGTCCAGCGGCCAGACCTCGCCCACCGGCACATCGTAAATGGCGGAAACAATGCCATACAGGCCGGGGATCTGGCGGATGTATTCGAGCTTGACGGGGTCAGACTCGCCATACCAGCGAAAAGTCATTTTCAAGATGCTGCTCCAAGGTGTGTAATTTCAATGTATCACGAAGCCGTTGCGGCCAATGGGTGGCCTACAATTGTTCGCGGACCGTCCTCGTCCATGTCGAATCTTGACTGTTGCAGCAGATTCAAACAAACCAATGAATCAAGCACAAAGTCAAACACAACTCATCGCTCTCGACTGGGGCACCTCGTCCTTGCGGGCTTATCGCCTCGGTGCTGCCGGTCGGCTACTGGAGCTGCGCTCCTTGCCGTGGGGCGTGATGAAGCTGCCGGAGGTTGCGCCGACCGATGATTCCGTCGTCGATGCCAAGGCGGGCTTCGAGTTTGCGTTTGAAGAGGCGTGCGGCGACTGGATCCGTGCCGCACCGCAGGCCCCGGTGATTGCGGCCGGGATGGTCGGCAGCCGCCAGGGCTGGCTCGAAGCGCCCTATCTGTCCGTGCCGATTGCGGTGGATCGAATCGGAGGTACGCTGAGCACCGTGCGCACCCGAAATGGCCAAGTCCTGCATATCGTTCCCGGCCTCATCGAGAACGCTGAACTGCCCAACGTCATGCGCGGCGAAGAAACCCAGGTGATCGGCGCGCTCAGCATGCTCGATCTCGACAAGAATCCGTCCGGCGCAGAAGCACAAAACGGGCAGGACGAGATCCTGATCGGTTTGCCTGGCAGCCATTCCAAATGGGTACAGGTGCGAAGACAGCATCGTGAAGCACAGAGCCGCATCGAGCATTTCCACACCTTCATGACGGGCGAGGTCTACGCTGCGCTATGCGAACACACCATACTGGGACGCGGCATGCAAGGCGGCGATGCCAAGGTTGAAGATCATGCTGCGTTCGATCGTGGCGTCCTGGTCGCGCAAACCCCGGCCGGGCGCGCCGGCGTCCTGTCGACCATCTTCAGCACGCGCACACTGGGCCTGACGGGCGTGCTCGATGGCGCGGGCCAGCGCGAATACCTTTCAGGCCTTCTGATCGGCCATGAGGTGGCGGCGCTGCAAGCCTTGCTGGCGGAACAGGCGGAGCAGCCGGCGCGCGTCATATTGGTCAGTGATGCAGCACTGTGCGCTCGCTACATGCGTGCCCTCAAGGCCTGTGGCTTTGATCAGGTCGAAGCAGCGGAGCACGCGACCGAACGCGGCCTGTGGCATCTGGCCATGGCGGCCGGTCTGCTTGGAAAGTCATAAAGGACCATCACATGCTCAAGAAGGCAATGCAACACTGCGGGCTGATCGCCATCCTGAGGGGGATCCGTCCGGATGAAGTCGCCGCGATCGGCAAGGCGCTGTACGAGGCCGGATTCCGGGTGATCGAAGTGCCCTTGAACTCGCCGCAGCCGTTTGAAAGCATACGGCTGTTGCGTGCGGCGCTGGCCGCAGACTGCATGGTCGGTGCCGGCACCGTGCTGTCGACATCACAGGTTGCGCAAGTGAAGAACGCGGGAGGCGAAATCATCGTGATGCCGCACAGCGATGGCGAAGTGATCCGTGCTGCCAAACAGGCCGCCATGGCCTGCGCGCCAGGCGTAGCCACCCTAACCGAAGCATTTGCCGCGCTGGCCGCAGGCGCCGATGCGCTGAAGATGTTTCCCGCCGAGCAACTCGGTCCGGTCGTGGTCAAGGCATGGCGCGCGGTCATTCCGGCTGACGTTGCATTGATCCCCGTAGGCGGCATCACGCCAGACAACATGGCGCCCTTCGTCGCTGCCGGCGCATCCGGATTCGGCCTGGGCTCGGCGCTCTTCAAGCCGGGACTAAGCGCCATGCAGGTCGGCCGCAATGCCGACGAATTCATCGCCGCCTGGCGCGCGACGCAAAAGCACACCTCCGTCTGATTCAATCAAGACTCGCGTGTCGATCGGCAGACGCATTCACCAAAGATGAGAGAGAGCAATGAAGATCACCAAACTGACCACTTACCTCGTGCCCCCGCGCTGGTGTTTTCTGAAGATTGAAACCGATGAAGGTGTGGTCGGCTGGGGCGAACCGGTTGTTGAAGGCCGCGCGCACAGCGTTGCGGCGGCCGTCGAGGAGTTGTCCGACTATCTGATCGGCAAGGACCCGCGCAACATCGAAGACCACTGGACCGTGTTGTATCGCGGCGGCTTTTATCGCGGCGGCGCGATCCACATGAGCGCGCTGGCCGGCATCGACCAGGCGCTATGGGATATCAAGGGCAAGGCGCTTGGCGTATCGGTGAGCCAGCTGTTGGGCGGCCCGGTGCGCAACAGCATCCGCATCTACTCGTGGATTGGCGGCGACCGGCCTGCCGATGTCGCAGCAGCCGCCAAAGATGCCGTGGCGCGCGGGTTCACCGCGGTCAAGATGAATGGAGCGGAAGAACTGCAGTTCGTCGATTCTCATGAAAAAGTCGAAGCCGCCCTGGCCAATGTGGCGGCGGTGCGCGAAGCCGTCGGGCCCCACGTCGGCATCGGCGTCGATTTTCATGGCCGGGTCCACAAGCCGATGGCCAAAGTCCTGATCAAGGAACTGGATCAGTACAAGCTGATGTTCATCGAAGAGCCGGTGCTGAGCGAAAACTACGAGGCGCTGAAAGAGCTCGCGCCCTTGACCAGCACACCGATCGCGCTTGGCGAGCGGCTCTATTCACGCTGGGATTTCAAACGGATTCTGAGCGAAGGCTATGTCGACATCATCCAGCCCGATGTCTCGCACGCCGGCGGCATCACGGAAACCCGCAAAATCGCCACCATGGCCGAAGCCTACGACGTCGCCGTTGCGCTGCACTGCCCGCTCGGCCCGATCGCACTGGCCGCTTGCCTGCAGGTCGATGCCGTGTCGTACAACGCTTTCATCCAGGAGCAAAGCCTGGGCATCCACTACAACCAGAGCAATGACCTGCTGGACTATCTGACTCAGCCGGAAGTCTTTGCCTACGACAAGGGCTATGTCGTGATCCCGCAAGGGCCTGGCCTGGGGATTGAAATCAACGAAGAGTACGTCAAGGAGCGCGCCGCGGTCGGCCACCGCTGGCGCAACCCGGTCTGGCGCCACCAGGATGGCAGCTTCGCCGAGTGGTAGAAATACCCTTGCGGTGCCGGCTCAGCCCTTGACCGCGCCCATGGTCAGACCCTTGACCACGTACTGCTGGAAGATCATGGTCAGAACGATCGCCGGCGCCATGATGGCCACGGCCGCAGCCATCACGCCACCCCAGTCGACCTCGGCATAGGACAGGAAGTTGTAGACCGCGATCGGCAGGGTCTTGGTCCGTTCCATGCTGAGCACCTGCGAGAACATGAAGTTGTTCCAGGAAAAGATGAACGACAGCGTGGTGGCGGTGATGATGCCGGGGCCGGACAGGGGCAGGATGATCTTCATGAACGCCAACTGCCGGGTGGCACCGTCGACCATGGCCGACTCTTCGAGCTCGCGCGGAATGGTGCTGAAATAGGTCGACATGATCCAGACCACGATCGGCAGCGCGATCAGCATGTGCGAGAGAACAAGCGCGACATAGCTGTCCATCAGGCCGAGCCGCGAGAAGATAATGTACCAGGGCATCAGAAAGGAAATGCCGGGCATCAGCCGCGCCAGCAGAATGAAGACGGCCAGCTTTTTCTGCGCGAAGCGCGAAATCGAGTAGGCCGCTGGCAGCCCGAGCAGCAGCGAAAGGCCGACCGCCATCGCGCCGACGATGGTCGAGTTGAAGAAATATTTCAGGAAATCCTGCTCTTCGAAGACCTTGCGGTAATTGCGCAGCGTGGGTTCAAACAGCAGCTTGGGCGGCCAGGAGATGATGTCGACCTGCGTCTTGAACGACGAGGTCAGCATCCACAGGAAAGGGAACAGCACGACCAGCGCGATGATCAGGACCAGCACGTAGAACAGGACGGTGCTGACGATTTTGTCTTTCTTCAAGGCTGTTTCCTCAGTTTTCGCTCGATGCGCGCAGTTTCATGATGCCCAGGCTGCACAGCAGCACGACCAGGAACAGCGCGATCAGAATGACCGACGACTGGCCGATGCGGAAATACTCGAAACTGTACTTGAAGCCCATGATGTTGAGCGTCTCGGACGCATAACCGGGGCCACCGCCGGTCATGGCGAAGATGATGTCGAAGGTCTTGAGCGCATCGATCAGTCGCAGGATCATCGCCGTCAGAATGACCGGCATGACCATCGGGATGGTGACGTAGCGCAGGATCTGCCACTCGCTGGCGCCGTCCACGCGCGCCGCTTCGACCGGCTCCTCCGACAGGCCGGCCAGGCCGGCCAGCACGATCAGGGTGATCATCGGCGTCCACTGCCAGACATCGACCAAGACCAGCGACGAAATGACGGTGTTTTCGCTCGAGACCCAGCGCCCCTGAGGCAGCCCGAGCGCGTTGAGCGCGAAATTGAGCAGGCCGATGGTCGGGTCGTAAAAAAGATTGAAGACAATGCCCACCGCGACCGGCGTGGCCACGAGCGGCAGCAGGAGCAGCAGCTTGGCAAGGCTCTTGCCGACGAAAGCGCGGTTCAGGATCAATGCAATGGCAACGCCGAGCACGACCTCGATCGCCACGGCGGACGCCGTGAACGAGAACGTCCGGCCGATGGCGTGCAGAAAACGGGGCTCGGAAAAAACACGCAGGTAGCTGTTGAGACCGACAAAAGCCGGATCCATCCCCGAGGTGAGATTCCAACTGGTAAAGCTCAGGTACAGGGTGTACAGGATCGGAAACACCATCAGCAATCCGATGAAGACGACGGCCGGAAGCGGAAACAATATCCGCAAATTCCGTTCGGTAAAGCTTGACTGGATCATGACTGGCCTTCTACGCGAAAGTTCTTGGGCGATCTCGACCTGGCATGCGCGCCGTCCACCAGAGTGAACGGTGCGCGTGCCGGTCAAGCGGCAGGTCGCTTATTTGCCGAATTCGCCGCTGTCCTGCAGCAGTTCGTTCACCTTGGTGACCTTTTCCTTGGCCATCTGGTCGAGCTTGGCGGACGTGCCCTTGGTGTTGATCGACTCGATGATCACTTCTCCGATGAGGTCGCGCGCTTCACCCACGGCGCTCATGTAGGGCCGGTCAACCGGCGTACCGTGCTTGGCAGCAAAGGCGCGCGTCGCAATCAGACCCGGATTCATCTTGCTGCGCACGATCTGATCCTCCCAAACCGACGAACGTGCCATAGTGATGTTGCCCATCATGCCCTTGATCGCCATTTCCTTGCTCGACGCCCAGTTCAGGAACTTCATGGCCATGTCCTTCTTCTTGGACTGGCTGGCCACCGAGATGCCCCAGGACGAGACGATGAAAGGCGCATTGGTCTTCGGTCCAGCCGGGAAGTTGGCGATGTCGAAGTTGGCCACCGGGATTTGTGTCTTGGATTGATCGACGACCTGGCCGTAGAACACCGAGGCGTCGGTCCACATCGCAACCTTGCCGGCCTGGAACAGCGGCATGATGTTTTCCCATGACATCGAAGTCACGCCCTTCGGGCCATAGCTGCCGAGCAGCCTGCCGTAGTAGCGCAAGGCGTCGATGGCCGGCTTCGAGTCGAAAACCGCCTTGCCGTTCTCGAGATACTGGCCGCCGTAATTGAAGATGTAGCTCGATGCCTGGGTGACGGCTGCCGCACCCTTGCCGCGCGAGGCGATGCCGGCAACGCTTTCGGAATTGAGCTTCTGGGCCGCTGCCTCAAGTTCCTCGAACGTGGTCGGCACTTTCAGCCCGGCCTGTTGCAGCAGGTCCTTGCGGTAGTACAGCACCTGCCATTCGGTGACCAGCGGAACGATGTAGGGTTTGCCGCCAAACGAAGCGGCGTTCATGATGTTCTTCGGATAGTCGTTGAAGTCGTAGCCGGTCAGGGGTGCGTACCAGCCGTTCTTCGAGAACATCTTGCCTTCCTGCAGCGGGCGCGTCATGAAGACATCGACCGTGGATGACTTGGTGGCGAATTCGGTGGTGAGCTTCTGCGTCAACTGGCTTTCCTGCAAGCTTTCCACATTGACCCTGATGCCGGTGCTCTTCTCGAACTGTGGAATCGACAGTTTGAGCAATTCACCGTAAGGGTGGTTGGCCACCAGCACGCGGATTTCACCCGTTTGCGCCATTGCACCCGCGCAAACGCAGAGCGAAGCCAGTGCAACCCCGATTTTTGACAGTTTATATTCCATGAAAATCTCCAAGTAAAAAGAGCAAAGAACCGCCTACCCTAAACGATGACGTCTGTCGTGTTCTTGTCGAACACGTGCGTGTTGGCCATCTTGAAATCGATCTGGATTGTTTCACCGACACCGATCGGCTGCTTCGGCACGGCCATGCGCGCCACCAGGGCATGCGCGTCGCAGCTCAGGTGCGCGAAGATCTCGGAGCCGAGCAATTCCACCACCTCGGCCCTGGCGCTGATCGTGCTGCCGGCGTTGGCGCCCGGTTCATGCAGGGCAATGTCCTCCGGGCGAACACCGAAGACCACCTCCTTGCCGGCGTGTGCCATCAGTTTGGCGCGGAAGGCTTCAGGCATGGCGACGCGGAAGCTCCCGCCATCGATGACCAGCTGACCGGCCTCATTGAGCAGACGGGCGTCGAAGAAATTCATCGCCGGCGAGCCGATGAAGCCGGCGACGAAACGGTTGACCGGCTGGGCATAGACGTCCATCGGCGCGCCGCTTTGCTGCACCACCCCTTTGTTCATGATGAAGATGCGGTCGGCCATGGTCATGGCCTCGACCTGATCGTGCGTCACATAGATCATGGTTGCGCCCAGGCGGCGGTGCAGTTTGCTGATTTCGGCACGCATCGCAACGCGCAGCTTGGCGTCCAGGTTGGACAGCGGCTCATCGAACAGGAACACCTTGGGCTTGCGCACAATGGCGCGGCCCACCGCCACGCGCTGGCGCTGGCCGCCTGAGAGTTCCTTGGGCTTGCGCTCGAGCAGTTCGGTGAGTCCGAGAATATCGGCAGCCTCCTGCACCCGGGCGTCGATCTCGGCGTCGGAGAGCTTGCGAATCTTCAGGCCGAAGCCCATGTTCTCGCGCACGTTCATGTGCGGGTACAGGGCGTAGTTCTGGAACACCATCGCGATGTCGCGATCCTTGGGAGCCATGTCGTTGACCAGCGTGTCACCGATGTAGATTTTGCCCGAAGTGATGGTTTCCAGGCCGGCGATCATGCGCAGGGCGGTGGACTTGCCGCAGCCCGAAGACCCCACCAGAACGGCAAATTCCTTGTCCTGAATTTCGATCGACAGATCGTCGACGACAGTGACGGATCCGAACCGTTTGACGACGTTTTTCAAAGTGACTTTGGCCAAGTGCGATAACTCCTTGTTCAAGCGGGTTGCAGGTTCAATTTCATCAATTCCTCCGACCCTCTATTTGGCTTCTGAGCGAAGACCCTGGGCATCGATCCACTCGATGGTCTTGGCGCACATCGCGGGTGGCGCCACTGCGCCATCCAACTGAAGCACACGCTCTTCGCCGCGGGAATCCTCCAGGGTCGCAAATTGGCTTGCAACCAGGCTGCTGGGAAATGGATGCCCCCCGGATCGAGCCTGCACCCGCGCATTCGCGAGGTCCTGCGTGACGTTCAGATGCACGAAGCATAACCGTTTGACCGCCTGTCGCAGGCGCGCCCGATAGGCACGCTTAAGGGCAGAGCAGGCCAGAACCGCCCCACCGGGATGGCTTCGCAACTCAGCACCAAGGCGATCCAGCCAGCCTTCCCGGTCCGCGTCATCCAGGGCAATTCCCTGGCTCATCTTTTCAATGTTCTCTGGCGGATGAAACTGATCACCTTCGATGAAAGTCAGCTTCAGCGCGTCGGCCAGATGCCGGGCCAGCGTGGACTTGCCGCACCCTGCAACCCCCATGACGATGAGCCACAGACCCTCTCCCAGATGATCGGATGACGCTGACGTGGCGGACAACTGAGCCTGAATCATGAACCGTTCTCAAAGTAGATAGCGCTATCTTAACTACTCATCAGCCGGACTCGAATAAGGGTTTACCCGATGGTGATGCGATTTGGTTGACGTCCCTCAATAAAAGCGGTCCATCGTGAGCAGGAAAGAAGGCTGAGTGCAGGACTTTTGTCCCGGCCGTCCTGATCGCCGGAATCCTGGATAGCGTTATCTGATAGGATTCCGCCATGGTCAGCAAGAAACGGGTTCAGAGGGCTTCAGGTCGGGTCACGCTCGACGACGTGGCCCTGGCCGCAGGCGTGAGCCGCATGACGGTGTCACGTGCATTGCGCGGCGACCGCAAGGTCGCGGCCGAACTGGTGGAACGCGCCACTGAGGCAGCCAAGCGCCTCGGTTATGTGCCTGATCCGGCTGCGCGCGCTCTGGCTTCGAGCAAGAGCTCGCACGTCGCGATACTGATTCCGCTCCTTTCGAATCAACTGTTCGTCGATCTGCTCGAGGGTGTTCAACGAACACTCCTGCCAGCCGGATACCAGACGCTGATGGGCGTCACACACTACGATGCATCGGAAGAAGAGCAACTGCTCAAGGGCTATCTGATGCATCGCCCGGCCGGGTTGCTTGTGACGGGGTCGGAGCATTCAGAGTCAACCAGGCAGCTCATTGCAAGAAGCGGCATTCCTTGCGTGCACCTGATGGAAACCCTCGCGCAGGAGGGCATGTACAGCGTCGGATTTTCCCAGCGCGACGCGGCGCGCGCCATGACGCAGCACTTGATTGACACGGGGCGCCGCCGGATTGCCTTTGCGGCCGCACAGCTCGACGCACGCACGATTCAGCGCGCCCAGGGTTACCGTGATTGCCTCAAGGCGGCGGGCTTGTACGACGCCACGCTCGAGTGGCAGAACCCGGCGCCTTCTTCGTTGAAGGTGGGGAACACCATGTTCGAACAGATACTGAGCATTCGCCCTCGCGTCGATGCCATCTTCTTCTGCAACGATGACCTGGCCCAGGGTGGTTTGCTGGCCGCCTTGCGCATGGGCATCAAGGTGCCGCGCCAGGTTTCCATCGCCGGCTTCAACGATTTGCCAGGCAGCGCTGAATTCGTGCCGAGCCTGACCACGGTGAAAACACCCCGTTGGGAGATCGGCGTTAGAGCCGCGCAAATGCTGTTGCAGCTCATGCGCGGTGAGCCGGTCGCCGAGCCAAGCGTCGATTTGGGTTTTGAGTTGGTCCTGCGGCAAAGCACCGCATCACCTTGAGCGCTTTCCAGTGGGGTCAGGCCCAGCGGGCCACATTACCAGCCGCAAGCACTCAAACAGCGTGCTTCGCACCCAGATACGCGGTAGCAACAGGCACCAGCGCCGCGACCTTGATGCCCAGGTAGTCCAGCCCCGGCAAAGCGCCGCTGGCAACGTTGTCAAGCTTCATGGAGTCGAGGTTGTCACGGGTCATGACCGGCTCGCCGGGCGCCAGTTCCATCAGCGTCGCCTGCACGCGCGCCAGCCATTTCGGCAGGGCGAAGACCGCCCGGCCGCGCCCGCCTCGCACGCCGCTCAGGCGCGCCGCGAGTTGCACTAGTTCGCGCAGCGTGAAGACATCGGGGCCGCAGGCTTCGAGAACCAGCGGCGCACGGGCCGCGGCGGCGGGCTCGCTGCGCGCCAGGCAGCGCAGCACGGCGCTGGCAACATCTTCCACCCAGACCGGCTGGAAGCGCGCATCGGCGCCGGCCAGCGGCATGAAGGGCAGCGTCTTTTGCAGACTGGCAAAGACATTGAGGAACTTGTCGTGCGCACCGAAGATCACGCTGGGACGCAGAATGGTCAGTTCAAATCCCGGCGGTTCGGTCAGCGTCGCGGCACGCAACAGCACTGCCTCACCCTGCCCCTTGCTGCGCAGGTACATCGAGGGCGCCGACAGCGGCTGCTGCGCGTTGGCACCGATGGCACTCACGTGCACCAGTTGCTTCACGCCGGCTGCGACAGCGGCGCGCGCCAGCTTCTCCAACAGGCTCACATGAACCTGTTGAAACTGCGCCTGCGTGCCGTGCAGGATCGCCACCAGATTGACGACCGCGTCCTGACCCATCAGCGCGCCTCGCAGCGCTGCCTCGTCATGCACGTCGAGCTCCAGCAGCGTCACGCCGCCGATGCGCGGCGCTGTGCCGGAACTGGCGCGGCTGCGCGTGGGCACCGTGACCTGCCAGCCCTGAGCGAGCAGCTGCGCGCAAACACGTTCACCGACAAAACCGGTGCCACCCATCACAAATGCTTTATTCATGCTCCGAATTTAACGCTTTGGACAGGCAGCACCGGCGCGCAAGGGTCAAAGCGCCAGGCTCGAGCGCAAAACGCCGACGAAGCCGGCTCTGAAAAGCCGCTAACATGGCGGAACTTTTTTTCCTTCAGGTCCGCCATGAGCACTACCAGCATCGCCAATATCACCGTCAGCACGCAAGCCAACGTCTATTTCGACGGCAAGTGCGTCAGCCACAACATCGCCTATGCCGACGGCACGAAGAAATCCGTTGGCGTGGTGCTGCCGGCGACGCTGATTTTCAACACCGGCGCCCCGGAAACCATGGAATGCGTGGCTGGCAGCTGCGAGTACAAACTGGCCGGCAGCGACGTCTGGCTCAAGTCAGGTCCGGGCGAGAAGTTCAGCATCCCGGGTAATTCCTCGTTCCAGATCCGGGTGGCCGAGGCCTACCACTACATCTGCCATTTCGGGTAATTCAGACGACCACGGGCTCGGGTTCCAGCAGGATGCCGAAGCGCTCATAGACGCTGGTCTGGATCGCCTTGGCCAGCGTCATCACCTCGCCACCCGTGGCATCCCCGCGATTGACCAGCACCAGCGCCTGCTTCTCGTAGACGCCGGCATGGCCGACGGTCTTGCCCTTCCAGCCGCAGGCGTCGATCAGCCAGCCGGCGGCGAGCTTGATCGAACCATCGAGCAGGGGGTAGTAAACGATCTTCGGATCGCGCGCGATGATGTCGACGCATTGCTCGGCTGTGACGGTCGGGTTCTTGAAGAAGCTGCCGGCATTGCCGATCAGCGCCGGATCCGGCAACTTGGCGCGACGGATGTCGCACACCCAGTCGAATATCTGCTGCGGTGTCGGCGCCGGCACGTTTTCCTCGGCCATCCTGCGTTCCAGATCGGCATAGCCGAGCACCGGCTTCCAGGGCTTGGGCAGGGAAAAGCGCACCTGCGTGATGAGCGAGCGGCCCGCCAGGCCTAGCCCGCGCGTGGTCGTTGGCGCGGCGTGCTTGAACACCGAATCACGGTAGCCAAAGGCGCATTGCGCGGCATTGAGCGTGAATATCCGGCCCGTCTGAAGGTCGATCGCATCCAGCGAATCAAATCGGTCTTGCAGTTCGACGCCATAGGCGCCGATGTTTTGCACCGGTGCGGCGCCGACCGTTCCGGGGATCAGCGCGAGGTTCTCCAGTCCGGCATAGCCCTGCTGCAGCGTCCAGTGCACGAAGTCGTGCCAGTCCTCGCCGGCGCCGGCTTCCACCACAAAGGCCCTCGCGGTTTCCTGCACCAGACGCCGGCCCATGATCTCGACCTTGAGCACCAGGGGTTTGACATCGCCGGTGAGCACAATATTGCTGCCGCCGCCAAGGACAAATTTTGGTTGAGCGCCCAATTCGCCGCTGGCCAGCACGGTTTGCACATCGGCCTGGCTGGCCACGCGCACCAGCTGATGCGCCTTGGCCACGATGTGAAAGCTGTTCAAGGCTTGTAAGGGGACATTTTTCTCGACTAACATCGGACTGATTCTCGCATTGACCTGCGTACCTGCCATTCTTCCGGAAATACCATCATGCCCTCATTCGATACTGTCTGCGAAGCCAACCTGGTGGAAGTGAAAAATGCGGTGGACAACACCGCCAAGGAAATCGCGACCCGCTTTGATTTCAAGGGAACGCCAGCCGCCATTGAAATCAAGGACAAGGAGATCACGCTGATCGGCGACGCAGAATTCCAGCTCGGCCAGATCGAGGATATCCTGCGCAACAAGCTGACAAAGCGCAGCGTCGACGTGCGCTTTCTCGACAAGGGCGATGTTCAGAAGATGGGCGGCGACAAGGTCAAGATCGTGATCAAGGTGCGCAACGGCATTGAGACCGAAATGTCCAAGAAGATCCAGCGCCTGCTCAAGGACAGCAAGCTCAAGGTCCAGTCGGCGATCCAGGAGAGCAAGCTGCGGGTGACCGGCGCCAAGCGCGATGACCTGCAGGCCGCGATGGCCCTGATCAGGAAGGACATCACCGATGTGCCCCTGAGCTTCGACAACTTCCGCGACTGAAACCCGATTGCAGCAACCGTGCGCAACGAAGACGAATACGAAGACCTGCTGAGCCTGTGGTCCGATCTCGAATCGGGCCTCGGCATCATCCTGGGCAACCCCGGCAGCACGCAGGAGTTCGAGTTGCGCGTGCGCCAGTACGACCGCTGGATGCGAACCCTGCTGGAGCGCGATGCCGACCTCGGCCTGTACCTGCTGTTCCAGCTGGCGACCAATTCGCCGGTCGGCTACAGCGCGTCGCACGCACTGGTCTGCGCCGTGTTGTGCGATCTGATCGCCCTGGAGCTGAAACTGCCCGAGACCGAGCGCGACAGCCTGGTGCGCGCGGCCCTGACCATGAACATCGGAATGACCGCGCTGCAGGACCAGCTGGCGCAGCAACCGGAAAAACCCAGCGCCACCCAGTTGGAGGACATCAAGGCGCACCCGCTGAAGAGCGCCCTGATGCTGGCAACGCTCGGCGTGCTCGATCCGCTCTGGCTCGAGACCGTCACCCTGCACCACGACGATGGCACGGCAAAGGGGCCGCTGGACGGATTGCCCCCGGCGCGGCGCCTGGCCCGCATCCTGCGCGTGGTGGACCGCTACGCCGCCATGATCAGCCCGCGCAAGTCGCGCGAAGCCCGCAACGCCACCGATTCAGTCAACGAGAACGACGAGGTGAGCCGTGCGCTTCTGCGCATCGTCGGCTTGTGCCCGCCGGGCACCTTTGTGCGGCTCGACAACCGCCAGGTGGCGGTGGTGATGCGCCGCGGCGGCAAGGCCAACCTGCCGCTGGTCGCCATCGTGATGAATGATGCCGGCACCCTGCTGAACCCGCCGCAATTGCACCGAACCGCCAGCGGCAACCCCATCATCAAGTCGGCCCTGACCCCTTCGGTGGTGCAGGAACATCTCAATCACTACCTGATCCTGCGCCTTGGCGTCAACGCGACGGCGTAATCCACTTCTGCAGGAATTGCGCCTGCCCCATGGCCGGGTCGAGCTGGTAGTTGGCGAAACCGACGCGTTCATAGAGTCTGATCGCGCCCGCATTGCCGGACAGGACCTCCAGCGTGAGTTTGCAGGCACCGCGCTCGACCGCCAGCGCTTCGACCAGCGAGAGCATCTGCTGCGCAACGCGCTGGCCGCGCCATGCCGGTATCACCACGACATCGTGCACGTTCACCAGCGGCCGGCAGGCGAAGGTGGAGAAACCTTCAATGCAGTTGACCAGGCCCAACGGTTCGGCGTCGCTCTCCCCGGCAAAAGCCAGCACGCTGAAGGCCTGCGAGCGCGCCGCCAGTGACGGCACTAGGTTGGCCAGAGTGAATGCGCTCAGGGGCTCGCCACCGCCCATCGGGTCGCGCGCATAGACGTCAAGCAGGCTCAGCAGCGCCTGCGCATGCAGCGCGTTGGCGTAATCAGCGCGAACCACGCGCACGCTTGCAACGCCGTTCATGCTCAGACGGCCAGGGTTGCCGCAATCTGCTCGGCGCAGCGCCGGGCCTGGGTGGCATCGCGCGCCTCGACCATCACGCGCACCAGGGGCTCGGTGCCGCTGGCGCGGATCAGCACGCGCCCGTTGCCACCCAGCTCGGCCTCGGCTGCCGTGATGGCGTTGGCCAGACCGGCGCTGGCCTGCCAGTCCTGGTCCGGCTTGAGCCGGACATTGATCAGGGTCTGCGGAAACAGCGTGACTCCGGCCAGCAGCTCCGCCACGCTCTTGCCGCTGCGCACGCAGGCCTGGATCACCTGCAGGGCAGAAACCAGGCCGTCACCGGTGCTGCTCTTGTCGAGCGCCAGCAGGTGCCCCGAGCCCTCGCCACCGAGCAGCCACTTGTGCTTGTCCAGTTCTTCGAGCACGTAGCGGTCCCCAACCTTGGCGCGCACAAACTGCACGCCGCGCGCCTTCAGCGCCACTTCGACCGCCATGTTGGTCATCAAGGTTCCCACCACGCCGGGCACATGCTCGTCGCGCCCGAGGCGGTCATCCGCCATGATGTAGAGCAGTTCATCACCGTTGTACAGGCGCCCGTCGGCGTCGATCAGTTGCAGGCGGTCGGCATCGCCATCGAGCGCGACACCGAAGTCGGCGTGATGCGCCTTGACCGCAGCGATCAAGGCCTCGGGATGCGTGGCACCCACTTCATGATTGATGTTCAGGCCGTCGGGCGAACACCCGATCGCGACCACATCGGCGCCGAGTTCATGAAACACCTTCGGTGCAATCTGGTAGGCCGCACCGTGCGCGGCGTCAACCACTATCTTGAGCCCCTTGAGCGTCAACTCATTGGTAAACGTGCTTTTGCAGAACTCAATGTAGCGCCCGGCCGCGTCATCGAGGCGGCGCGTCTTGCCCAGGCTCGCGGAGTCGGCCCAGACCGGTGCTTCGTCCAGCGCCGCTTCCACTTCGCGCTCCCAGGCATCGGACAACTTGGCGCCCTGCGCGCTGAAGAACTTTATGCCGTTGTCGGCGAACGGATTGTGGCTGGCGCTGATGACGACCCCGAGCGAAGCGCGCTGGGCGCGCGTCAGGTAGGCCACACCCGGCGTGGGCAGCGGACCGAGCAGCATCACATTGACGCCAGCCGAATTAAACCCGCTCTCGAGCGCGCTCTCCAGCATGTAGCCCGAGATGCGGGTGTCCTTGCCGATCAGCACCGTCGGGCGCGCTTCCGATCGCTTGAGCACGCGGCCCACGGCGTGCGCCAGACGGAGCACGAAATCCGGCGTGATCGGGGCCTGTCCAACCGTGCCGCGAATGCCGTCGGTTCCGAAATATTTTCTGTTCATTTTTTCTTCTCACTCCCCATTGGGTATGCCATGTGCCTCATTCTAGGGCGCGCAAAACACGCAAGGCCTGCACGGTCTCGCGCACATCGTGCACGCGCACGACTGCAGCACCGCGCTCGACCGCCAGCAGCGCTGCCGCCACGCTGGGCACCAGGCGCTGTGCCGGCGGCAGGGTCGAGCCATCGCCGCCCATGCCGGCCAGCGAGGACTTGCGCGACCAGCCGGCCAGCAGCGCATGGCCGCCCGCGAGCAGTTCGCGCTGGCGCGAGAGCAAGGCAAAGTTCTGCGCCACGGTCTTGCCGAAGCCAATGCCCGGGTCGAGCACGATCCGGTCCTTGTGCACGCCTCGCTCCTGCAGGGTTTGTGCCATGCGTTCGAGGAATTCGCGCACCTGGGGTACGACATCACCCGTCATCGGCTCGACCTGCATGGTGCGGGGCTCGCGGTGCATGTGCATGAGGCAAATGCCGCAGCGCGCATGCGCGGCAACGACCTGCATCGCGTCGGGCTCGCCGAGCGCGGCATCGGACGCGCGCCAGCGCAAGGCCCAGATGTCGTTGATGATGTCGGCGCCGAGCGCCAGCACCGACTGCATCACTTTCGGTTTGTAAGTGTCAACCGAGACCGGCACACCGAGTTTGACGGCTTCGCGCACTACGGGCAGCACACGCGCCAGTTCATCGGCCAGCGACAAGGGATCAGCACCCGGGCGCGTCGACTCTCCGCCGATGTCGAGCATGTCGGCACCGTCGCGCAGCAGCGCCTCGCAGTGCTGCAGGGCCGCTTTCGTCGTGTCATGCGCGCCGCCATCGGAGAATGAATCCGGCGTGACGTTGACGATGCCCATCACCTGGGGTCGACTCAGGTCGATATCAAAGCGGGTTGTCTTCCACTGCATGGCGGGGTGATCGTAATCTGGGCGTGAAAACGGGGCCTCGCAGCCCCGTTCAAGTATCAAGGAATGAACTGCCTATGCAGCAGTGGGTGCTGCATCGACCTTCACGCCGGGCGCGCCGCCACTGCCGTTATCACCACCGGCCGACGGCACGCGCGGTATCCAGTCTTTCGGCGGCCGCGGTTCCTTGCCGGCCATGATGTCGTCGAGCTGCTCGCTGTCGATGGTTTCCCATTCGAGCAGGGCCTTTGCCATCGCGTGCATCTTGTCCTTGTTGTCCTCGATCAGCTTGCGCGCCTGGCTGTACTGCTGGTCGATGATGCGCCGCACCTCGGAGTCGACCTTCTGCATGGTCTGCTCGCTCATGTTGGTCGTCTTGGTGACCGAGCGTCCGAGGAAGACCTCGCCCTCGTTGTCGGCATACACCATCGGCCCCAGGGCATCGGTCATGCCGTAGCGCGTTACCATGTCGCGCGCGATGTGGGTGGCGCGCTCGAAGTCGTTGCTGGCGCCGGTGGTCATCTGGTTCATGAACACCTCCTCGGCAATGCGGCCGCCAAACAGCATGCTGATCTGGTTCAGCATGTACTCGCTGTCGTAGCTGTAGCGGTCCTGCGCCGGCAGGCTCATGGTGACGCCCAGGGCACGACCACGCGGGATGATCGTCACCTTGTGCACCGGATCGCACTTGGGCAGCATCTTGCCGATCAGGGCGTGGCCCGACTCGTGGTAGGCCGTGTTGCGGCGTTCGCTCTCCGGCATGACCATGCTCTTGCGCTCGGGGCCCATCAGGATCTTGTCCTTGGCCTTCTCGAAATCCTGCATCTCCACGGTGCGCGCATTGCGCCGGGCCGCCATCAGGGCCGCTTCGTTGCACAGGTTGGCCAGATCGGCGCCCGACATGCCCGGCGTGCCGCGCGCGATGATCCCGGCGTTCACATCCTGGCCCAGCGGTACCTTGCGCATGTGCACGTTGAGGATCTGCTCGCGCCCGCGGATGTCCGGCAGGGTCACATAGACCTGGCGGTCGAAACGACCGGGTCGCAGCAGCGCTGCGTCCAGAATGTCAGGGCGGTTCGTCGCTGCGACCACGATGACGCCGGCGTTGGTCTCGAAGCCGTCCATCTCGACCAGCATCTGATTGAGGGTCTGCTCGCGCTCGTCATTGCCGCCACCCAGGCCAGCGCCGCGCTGACGGCCGACCGCGTCGATTTCATCGATGAAGATGATGCAGGGTGCGTTCTTCTTGGCGTTGTCGAACATGTCGCGCACGCGGGAGGCGCCGACGCCGACGAACATCTCGACGAAATCGGAACCCGAGATCGAGAAGAACGGCACCTTGGCCTCGCCGGCAATGCCCTTGGCCAGCAGCGTCTTGCCGGTGCCGGGCGGGCCGACCAGCAACAGGCCGCGCGGGATGCGCCCGCCGAGTTTCTGGAACTTGGCCGGATCCTTCAGGAAATCGACCACTTCCTTGACCTCTTCCTTGGCCTCGTCGCAGCCGGCGACGTCGGCGAACGTGATCTGATTCGTGTTTTCATCGAGCAACCGCGCCTTGCTCTTGCCGAAGCTGAACGCGCCGCCCTTGCCGCCGCCCTGCATCTGGCGCATGAAATAAACCCAGACGCCGATCAGGAGCAGCATCGGCCCCCAGCTGACCAGCAGGGTCATGAGCAACGAGCCTTCCTCGCGCGCCTTGACGTCGAACTTGACGCCGTTCGCCAGCAGGTCGCCGACCAGACCGCGATCGAGGTAGGTGGCGGTTGTCCGGATCTTGCGGTCATCGGTCGTGACGGCAACGATTTCAGTGCCGCCCTGGCCTTCCTGGATGACGGCGCTCTTGATCCGTTTGCCGCGAACCTCTTCGAGAAAATCGGAATACCCGAGGTTCCCTGCACCGGCGGTCCCGCGCGTGTCGAACTGCTTGAACACAGTGAACAGCACAAGGGCAATGACAAGCCAGACGGCTATTTTCGAGAACCACTGATTATTCAAGCGAGGCTCCAGTAGGGAAGCAGGTAAGAGAGATAACTAGGCACAGATGGGACTCATTTTAGGCGTTTCAAGATTAAGGCCGTCCCGAGTGAGGTTTTCCTGCTGCGGGGCGCACAAATACCACGGACTCAGAGCGGTTTCAGGCCAATGCCCAGCAGAAAGGTTTCGGAGGACTTGTCGCGCGAGGCCTTCGGCTTGAACGGCTTGACGACCAAAAAGGTTTCCCGAAAGCGCTTGACCAGGGGGTCGTAGCCGCCGCCATGAAAGACCTTGGCCACCAGCGTACCCTGCTTCTTCATGTGGGTTTGCGCGAACTCGATCGCGAGTTCCACCAGTTCCTCCACGCGGGCCGCGTCGGCCGAGGCGATGCCCGACAGATTGGGTGCCATGTCCGACACCACGACATCGGCCAACAGGCCCTGCATCTGGTCGGCCAGACGCTGAAGCATCTCCGGCTCGCGAAAATCGCCCTGCAGGAAGTGGACCCCCTCGATCGGTTCCATCGGCAGGATGTCGAGCGCGATGATGGTGCCGTTGAGTTCCCCGACCGCCGCGCCCCCGCTGGCGCCGGTCTTGGGCGACATCCGGCGCCGCACATACTGGCTCCAGGCGCCAGGGGTGGAGCCGAGATCGACCACCAGCTGCCCCGGCTTGATCAGATGCTGCGCCTCGTCGATCTCCTTGAGCTTGTACGCGGCCCGGGCACGGTAGCCTTCCAGCTTGGCCAGTTTGACATAGGGGTCGTTGACGTGGTCGTTGATCCACGCCCGGTTGACTTTGCTGCTTTTGGTGTTGACTTTCATTTTTGCCTTCGTAACCGATAATAAGGCCATGCCCCAAATTCAATTGACCCCTGCCCAACGCAAAGAATACCGTGCGCAAGCTCACCACCTCGACCCGGTCGTGATGGTCGGCGGTGACGGGCTCACCGCCGCTGTCAAGAAGGAAGCCGACGCCGCCCTGAACGCCCACGGCCTGATCAAGGTTCGCGTCTTCTCCGACGACCGCGCTGCCCGCGAAGCCATGTTTCAGACTCTCGCCGACGAACTGGGCGCCGCGCCGATCCAACACATCGGCAAACTCCTGGTGCTCTGGCGTCCCATGCCCGAGCGTGAAAAAGCGGTTGACGAAGACCGCATGCCGGGTCCGCGCGACTTCAAGGTCCTCAAGTACAGCAAGCGCGGCGGCCAGCGCCCCGAAGTCAAAACCCTGCGCGTGCTCGGCAATCAACGCCTGACCTCAGGCGGCCAGATCAAGCGCGCCAAGCCCAAGCAAATCAGCATCAAGAAACGCAGCCAGACCTGAAGTCTGCCGGCGACGGTCAGTCTCGGGCGCCATCCGGCGAGGGCGGCGTCAGCTTCCAGAAAATCCTGCCCGCACACAGCCACTGCAAGGCGAACATCGCGGTGCCGACGTTGTGCCACAGGCGCAGGTTCTCGCGCGCCACAATGTGCGGCGCCACCGCAAACTCCGACAGGAGCGCCAGCAGCATGCCGCCCACGATGAACGGGACGGCATCCAGCGCAACCGGCGCCAGCACGTCCGCGCGCTTGGCGCGCGTTCCCAGCAACAACAACAGACCGCAGACCACCGACAGCCAGGTCTGGGCCTGAAACAGTTTGGCGGCCATGCTGCCGGCCATCGCCGGCGTCGGCAGGTGAATGAACAACAACGGCACAACCAGCAGGCCGATCAGACCCAGGCTGCACCACCACAGCGCCGCAACCCAGACGGAAAGACGTGACATCAGCCTGGCGCTCAGACGTAGCTGACCGCAACCACTTCGTAGTGCTTGATGCCGCCGGGTGCCTGCACCTCGACGCTGTCGCCCTCTTCCTTGCCGATCATGGCGCGGGCGATCGGACTGCCGATGTTGATCAGACCCAGCTTGATGTCGGCCTCGTCTTCGCCGACGATCTGGTAGGTCACCATGCTGCCGGAGGCCACGTCCTCAAGCTTCACCGTGGCGCCGAAAACGACGCGCCCGCCCGCATTGAGGTCAGCCGGTTCGATGATCTGGCTGGCCGAGAGCTTGCCTTCGATCTCCTGGATCCGTCCCTCGATGAAGCCCTGGCGGTCCTTGGCAACCTCGTACTCGGCGTTTTCGCTCAGGTCGCCCTGGGCACGCGCCTCGGCGATGGCGTTGATGACCCAGGGACGGTCCACCGTCTTGAGCTTGTGCAGTTCGGCCTTGAGCTTTGCAGCGCCGCGTTTGGTGATGGGAATGGTAGCCACGTCCTGCTCCGTTCGGTTTATTCAAAAATACAAAAGGAAACCGCCGCGCGTTGCCGCGCGGCGGCGTTGTTCATGTTGCGGGACCCAGTGCTGCGCGCACCAGTTTGCCGCGATTATGCCGCGATTGTCAGCATGGCTCAGGCCGCGCCGAGTTGCGCATGCATCTCCTGCACCGAAATCACGTCCAGGTTGTCAATGTGGGGCATGCCCTGCACCGCCGCCTCGGCGCCGGCGATCGTGGTGAACGTCGTGACCCGCGCCAGCAAGGCCGAGGTGCGGATCTGGCGCGAATCGGCGATCGCATTGCGGCGTTCTTCCACCGTGTGAATCACCATCGCGATTTCATTGTTCTTGATCATGTCCACGATGTGGGGACGTCCTTCCGTCACCTTGTTCACCACCGTGCAGGGGACGCCGGCCGCATTGATGGCCGCGGCCGTGCCGCGGGTGGCAACCACCACGAAGCCCATGCCTGCGAGCGCGCGCGCCACCTCGATGGCGCGCGGCTTGTCATTGGTCTTGGCCGAGATGAAGACCTTGCCGGAGCGCGGCAGTTTGGTGCCGGCGCCGATCTGCGATTTCACAAAGGCTTCGCCGAAGGTTTTGCCCACGCCCATGACCTCGCCGGTCGATTTCATCTCGGGGCCGAGAATCGTGTCCACGCCCGGGAACTTGACGAACGGAAACACAGCTTCCTTGACACTGAAATACGGCGGCGTCACTTCCCGGCCGATGCCCTGCGACGCCAGCGACTGTCCCACCATGCAGCGCGCCGCCACCTTGGCCAGCTGGATGCCGGTGGCCTTGGAGACAAAGGGCACGGTGCGCGACGCGCGTGGGTTGACTTCGAGCACGTAGATCACGTCCTTGCCGTCGATGTTCTGGATCGCGAACTGCACGTTCATCAGGCCGACCACGTTCAGCGCATGGGCCATGGCCGCGGTCTGGCGCTTGAGTTCGGTGACGGTCTGCGCACTCAGGCTGTAGGGCGGCAGCGAGCAGGCCGAGTCGCCGCTGTGCACACCGGCCTGTTCTATGTGTTCCATGACGCCGCCGATGAAGGTGTGGCCCGGCGCGCCATCAACAGCCGCGTCGCGCACGCAATCGACGTCGCATTCGATCGCATCGTTGAGAAAGCGGTCGAGCAGCACCGGCGAGTCGTGGCTGACCTTGACCGCCTCGCGCATGTAGCGCTCCAGATCGCGCTGCTCGTGCACGATCTCCATGGCGCGGCCACCCAGCACGTAGCTCGGCCGCACCACGAGCGGGTAGCCGAGCGCAGCGGCCTTCTCCAGCGCCTCGGGCTCGGTGCGCGCCGTGGCATTCGGCGGCTGGCGCAATCCCAGCGCATGCAGCAGTTGCTGGAAGCGTTCGCGGTCCTCGGCGGCGTCGATCATGTCGGGCGAGGTGCCGATGATCGGCACACCGTTGGCTTCGAGATCGAGCGCCAGCTTGAGCGGCGTCTGGCCGCCGTACTGGACGATCACGCCGAACGGCTTTTCCTTGTCCACGATCTCCAGCACGTCTTCCAGCGTCAACGGCTCGAAGTACAGGCGGTCCGAGGTGTCGTAGTCGGTCGAGACCGTCTCCGGATTGCAGTTGACCATGATGGTCTCGTAGCCGTCCTCGCGCATGGCCAGCGCCGCGTGCACGCAGCAGTAGTCGAACTCGATGCCTTGGCCGATGCGGTTCGGACCGCCGCCGAGCACCATGATCTTCTTGCGCATGGTCGGTGCTGCTTCGCACTCGCTGGCGCTGTCGAACGGGCTCTGTGCTTCGTAGGTCGAATACAGGTAGGCGGTGTTGGTGGCGAACTCTGCCGCGCAGGTGTCGACGCGCTTGTAGACCGGTCGCACACCGAGGGCGCGGCGCTTCTCGCGCACCGCGGTGTCGGTGGTCTTGAACTGGCGCGCCAGACGGCGATCCGAAAAGCCCTTTTGCTTCAGGGCGCGCAAGGTGGCGGCGTCGATGCTGTCCAGCGCCGTGCCGCCAGCGGGTGAAGGCAGCTGCTCGATCTCGAGTTCGATCTTGACGATCTGCTCGATCTGCACCAGGAACCAGCGGTCGATCTTGGTGATGGCGTGAACCTCTTCCACGCTCCAGCCCGCGGCAAAGGCGTCGCCCACGTACCAGATGCGCTCGGGGCCCGGTTCGCCGAGTTCCTTCTCGAGCAGTTCGCGGTCCTGCGTCTTCTCGTTCATGCCGTCGACGCCGACTTCCAGGCCGCGCAGCGCTTTCTGGAACGACTCCTGGAAGGTGCGACCGATGGCCATCACTTCGCCGACCGATTTCATCTGCGTTGTCAGACGGCTGTCGGCAGCCGGGAATTTCTCGAACGCAAAACGCGGGATCTTGGTGACGACGTAATCGATGCTGGGCTCGAAGCTGGCCGGCGTGGCGCCGCCCGTGATCTCGTTGCGCAGCTCGTCGAGCGTGTAGCCGACCGCCAGTTTGGCAGCAACCTTGGCGATCGGAAAGCCGGTGGCCTTGGAGGCCAGCGCCGAGGAGCGCGACACGCGCGGGTTCATCTCGATCACCACCATGCGCCCATCTTCCGGGTTGATGGCGAACTGGACGTTGGAGCCACCGGTATCGACGCCGATCTCGCGCAGCACGGCCAGGCTCGCGTTGCGCAGGATCTGGTATTCCTTGTCGCTCAGGGTCTGCGCCGGCGCCACCGTGATCGAGTCGCCCGTGTGCACACCCATCGGGTCCAGGTTTTCGATCGAGCAGATGATGATGCAGTTGTCCGCCTTGTCGCGCACCACTTCCATCTCGTACTCCTTCCAGCCCAGCAGCGATTCCTCGATCAGCAGTTCGCTGGTCGGAGAGGCTTCCAGGCCGCGCTTGCAGATCACTTCGAACTCTTCGGCGTTGTAGGCAATGCCGCCGCCGGTGCCGCCGAGCGTGAAGCTCGGGCGGATCACGGTCGGGAAGCCCAGCGTCTTCTGCACGGTCCAGGATTCTTCCATCGAGTGCGCAATGCCGGAACGCGCGGAGCCCAGACCGATCTTGGTCATGGCGTCCTTGAACTTCAGGCGGTCTTCGGCCTTGTCTATCGCCTCGGGGCTGGCACCGATCAGCTCGACCTTGTACTTCTCCAGCACGCCGTTGTGCCACAGGTCGAGCGCGCAGTTGAGCGCGGTCTGGCCGCCCATGGTGGGCAGGATGGCGTCGGGGCGCTCCTTGGCGATGATCTTCTCGACCGTCTGCCAGGTGATCGGCTCGATGTAGATGACATCGGCGGTGGCCGGGTCGGTCATGATCGTCGCCGGGTTGCTGTTGATCAGGATGACCTTGTAGCCTTCTTCGCGCAGGGCCTTGCAGGCCTGCACGCCGGAATAGTCGAACTCGCAGGCCTGGCCGATGACGATCGGGCCGGCGCCGATGATGAGGACACTCTTGAGGTCGGTGCGCTTAGGCATTCTTCTTCTCCTGGGCTTGCCCCATCAGCGCAGTGAAGCGGTCAAACAAATAGGCGATATCGTGCGGCCCCGGCGAGGCTTCCGGGTGGCCCTGGAAGCAGAAGGCCGGCCGGTCGGTGCGCTCCAGTCCCTGCAGCGTGCCGTCGAACAGGCTGACGTGTGTGGCGCGCAGATTGGCGGGCAAGGTCCTTTCGTCCACGGCAAAACCGTGGTTCTGGCTCGTGATGCTGACCCGGCCGCTGTCCAGGTTCTTCACCGGATGGTTGGCGCCGTGGTGGCCGAACTTCATCTTGAAGGTGCGCGCGCCGCTGGCCAGCGCCATGATCTGATGCCCCAGGCAGATGCCGAAGGTCGGGATGCCGGTGTCGATCAGCGTCGCCACGGCCGAGATGGCGTAGTCGCAGGGCTCGGGGTCGCCGGGACCATTGCTCAGGAAGATGCCGTCGGGCTGGTGCTTGAGAACCTCGGCCGCGCTGGTCTGTGCCGGCACCACCGTGACGCGGCAACCGCGCTCGGCGAGCATGCGCAGGATGTTGAACTTGACGCCGAAATCGTAGGCAACCACATGAAACTTCGCATCCGACTGTTCACCATAGCCGGGCCTGCCCTGCAGCTGCGCGTGCGCCAGTTGCCACTCGGTTTGCGTCCAGGCATAAGGGCTCTTCGTCGAGACCACCTTGGCCAGATCAGTGCCGGCCATGCTTGGGGCTGCCTGCGCCAGCGCGCGCGCCTGGTCGATCGCCGCCTGCGTGACGGCAGCACCGGCCGGCAGGGCCAGAATGCAGCCGTTCTGCGCGCCATGGGTGCGCAGGTGACGCGTAAGCTGGCGCGTGTCAAGATTGGCGATGGCAACGGTGTTCTGTTGCAGCAGGTACTGCGACAGCGTCATGCCAGCGCGGAAATTGGACATCACCAGCGGCAGGTCCTTGATGATCAGGCCGGCGGCATGAACGCGCGCCGCTTCGACGTCTTCGGCATTGACGCCGTAGTTGCCGATGTGCGGGTAGGTCAGCGTGACGATCTGCTGGCAGTAGCTCGGGTCTGTGAGGATTTCCTGGTAGCCGGTCATGGCGGTGTTGAACACCACTTCGCCGACGGTGGAGCCACTGGCTCCGATGGAATTGCCAACAAACACCGTGCCGTCTGCGAGCGCCAGGATGGCGGGGGGACATGTTCCCTGTAAAGACAAAAGCACTGGGTTCTCCGGATGGGGTTTCAGGTACACCCACGCGCGCACAAGAGACAGTTCTTGGCTTGCTTTGTCGAGGGAAGTGGCTGGTGAGCGTGCGCTAGGCGTACCGGGTGCGGTGAGGCGCCTAATTATAGCCGAGGGGTGGCCACTGTCGCACTCGCGTGCAGGCAAATGGCGGCGGCGGCGGCGACGTTGAGCGATTCCTCGCCGCCGGGCTGGGCAATGCGCACGTGCAGGCCGGCCAGCGCTTCGAGTTCGGCGGCGACGCCCTGCCCTTCGTGCCCGAGCGCCCAGGCACAGGGAAACGGCAGCGTCTGCTCGCGCAGCGCCTCGTGCAGAAAGGCACCGCGGTGCGAACTGGTCACGATGATCGGCAGCGTCAGCGCGCCGAGATCGGACAAGGCCACGCCTTCGATCAGATCCAAGCCCCAATGCGCGCCCATGCCGGCGCGCAGCACCTTGGGGCTCCACAGCGCAGCCGTGCCCTTGATCGCGATGATCTGCTTGAAGCCAAAGGCACCGGCGCTGCGCAGGATGGAGCCGACGTTGCCGGCGTCCTGCACGCGGTCCAAAATGACGGACGGCGCAGCGGCCTGCAGGGCGGCCGGTGGCGCAAGCTCCAGCACAAAGCCCATGCTCGCGGGGGATTCCAGGGCGCTGATGCCGGCGAACAGCGCATCAGCCAGCACAAGGTTCTGGCGCGCCGCGCCGGCCCACTGCGCATTCGCCTGCGACCAGAACGACTCCGAGAACACGGCAGTCAGGGGCTGCACGCCGCGCTCGTGCGCGGCACGGCACAGGTGATCGCCCTCGACCCAGACCTGGCCCAGCTTGCGGTAGGCGCTGCTGTCCTGCGTCAGGCGGCGCAGCGTCTTGAGCAAGGGGTTGTCGCGCGACGTGATGCGCTGGACCACTGGAGCTGTCATCGCAAGACCTCGGTGACCGGACGAAAAGTCCTTCGATGCTCGGGACAGGCGCCATGCGCGCGCAGGGCCGCCAGGTGTTCGGCCGTGCCATAGCCCTTGTGCCGGGCAAAGCCGTATTGCGGGTACTGGACGTCGAGCTCGGCGCACCAGCGGTCTCGCTGCACCTTGGCCAGGATGGAGGCCGCCGAGATCGACGGCACCGTGGCATCGCCCTTGACGATGGCCTCGGCCAGCACATCGAGCACCGGCAGGCGGTTGCCGTCCACCAGCACCTTGGTCGGCTTGAGCCGCAGGCCTTCGACCGCGCGGCGCATGGCCAGCAGCGTGGCCTGCAGGATGTTGAGCTGATCGATCTCTTCGACGCTGGCCTCGGCGATCGAGCAGCACAGAGCCTTGGCGCGGATTTCGTCGAACAGCTTTTCGCGGCGCGAAGCGCTCAGCACCTTGGAGTCGGCCAGACCCTTGATCGGCTTGAGGTCGTCCAGTATCACTGCCGCGGCCACCACCGGACCGGCCAGCGGGCCGCGCCCGGCCTCGTCGACCCCGGCCGTCAATCCTTCAACGGACCAATTCAGGGTGGTCTGCCATCGGCCGATGGGCTCAACTCTGGAGTACTTGCTGGATCGCATGGGCGGCTAGTCGAGGGGTGTCGCGCTGCAACTGTACATGCAGCGCGGAAAATCGTTCCTGCAGGGCGGCCAGCTTTTGCGGCGCCTGCCGTGGGGCATCGAGCCAAGCCAGCACGGCGTCGGCCAAGGCCCGCGGTGTCGCCGCATCCTGCAGCAGTTCGGGCACGACAAAATCGCGGCACAGGATGTTGGGCAGGCCGACCCAGGGTTGCAGCATGCGCCGGCGCACCAGTTGCCACGACAGCCAGCTCATGCGGTAGGCGATCACCATGGGCCGCTTGAACAGCGCCGCCTCCAGCGTCGCCGTGCCGCTGGCGATCAGCGTCGCGTCACAGGCCGCCAGCACGGTATGCGACTGTCCCTCGACGATCTGCAGATGCCGCAGCGTGCCGCAGGCCATCGCCGCGCGCTCGATTTCCGCCTTCAGCGACGGTATCGCCGGCACCACGAATTTGAGCGCCGGCCGCGCCTGCTGCAACAGGACTGCCGCCTGGAAGAAGCGCAAGGCCAGATTGCGCACCTCGGAGCCGCGACTGCCGGGCAGGATGGCAATCACCTGATCGCCGGGTGCCAGGCCCAGTTGCGAGCGCGCGCCAGACTTGTCCGGCTGCATCGGAATGACGTTGGCCAACGGGTGCCCGACATAGGTGGCGGCAATGCCGTGCTGTGCCAGCAAGGCCGGCTCGAATGGAAAGATGCACAGCACGTGGTCGACACTGGCACGGATTTTTTCGACCCGCTTGGCGCGCCAGGCCCAGAACGAGGGCGCGACAAAATGCACCGTCTTGATACCCTGCTGGCGCAGTGCGGCTTCCAGGTCGAGATTGAAGTCGGGGGCATCGACGCCGATGAAGACAGCCGGACGCTGCTGCAGCAAACGGGCCTTGAGCTGATTGCGTATGCCGAGGATTTCGCGAAAACGCCGCAGCACTTCCCAGCCGAAGCCGTGCACCGAAAGCTTGTCGTGCGGCCACCAGGCTTCAAAGCCGCGCTCGCGCATCTGCGGCCCGCCGATACCGACCGCCTGCAGAGACGGCCAGCGCTCGCGCAGTCCGTCGAGCAGCAAGCCCGCCAGCAGGTCGCCCGAGGCCTCGCCCGCCACCATGGCAAAGCATGGATCGGCCGGCTGCATTGCGCCAGCCGATGCAGCGTTCGCTTCGGTCATGCGCAGCCTGTCCGTCAGCGGGCGATGCCGCGCGTGGGTGAGGACTGGTCCAGAAACGACAGCATCAACTCGACATCGGGTGCCGCGGCAGGACTGCTGATGGCCAGGTCGGCGATGCGCAGTTTGGCCGCCTGCAGTGTCAGGTCTTCCCGGTACAAGGCCTTGTGCATGGCCTTGACCGCGGCGAGCCGCTCGGCGTTGAAGTCACGCCGGCGCAGACCGATGCTGTTGACGCCGCGCACCGCAAGCGGATTGCCGTCCACCAGCATGAAAGGCGGCACGTCCTGCGAGACGGCGCTGGCGAAGCCGACCATGGCGTGCGCACCGACCTTCACGAACTGGTGAATGCCGGTCAATCCGCCAACCGTCACCCACGGCCCGATATGGACATGGCCGCCGAGCGTGGTGTTGTTGGCCAGCGTCGTGTTGTTGGCAATCTGGCAGTCATGCGCGATATGCGTGTAGGCCATGATCCAGTTGTCGTCGCCGATCCGCGTCACACCGAGGTCGCCGGGCGATCCGATATTGAAGGTGCAGAACTCGCGAACCGTGTTGCGGTCACCGATGACCAAGGCGCAGGGCTCGCCGCCGTACTTCTTGTCCTGCGGGATAGCCCCAAGCGAATTGAACTGGAAGATGCGGTTGTCGCGGCCGATTGTGGTGTGGCCTTCGATCACGCAATGAGCGCCGATCGTGGTGCCGGCACCGACCCTGACATGCGCGCCGATCACCGTGTATGGCCCGACCGCGACGGAATCATCGAGCTCAGCCGCAGGATCGACAAGGGCGGTTGAATGGATCGCTGTCATGCGGCGCCCCTTACTTGATGGCGCGCACGGCGCAGGTCAACTCCGCTTCCACCGCCAGTTCCTCACCGACCAGGGCACGCGTCTTGAACTTGAAGATGCCGGCCTTCATGCGCAGCAGTTCAGCCTCCAGGATCAGCTGATCGCCCGGCTCCACCGGCCGGCGAAAACGCACCGCATCCATGCCGGCAAAGTAGTAGATCATCTTGTCATCGGGCGAGGCACCGAGTGCGTCGAAGGACAGCAGGGCCGACGCTTGCGCCAGCGCTTCGAGCATCAGCACCCCGGGCATCACCGGGCGGTTCGGGAAATGGCCTTCGAAGAACGGCTCGTTGATCGTGACATTCTTCAGCGCCTTGATGCGCTTGCCCTTGTCGAGTTCAAGCACCCGGTCCACCAGCAGGAACGGATAGCGATGCGGCAGTTGCTTGAGAATTTTGTGGATGTCCATCATGGCTTGAGTTGACTCGGAACAGGGTTGGAGAGATTTGGCGCCAGTTCGCGCCACCGGTTTCAGGGTAATTCAGGAACCTGCGACGCCGCTTACGGTGCGTCGGACGGTCCTGCAGGGTTCAACGCCTTGAGTTTATCTTCCAGCGCGCGTACGCGCGCGCGCAGGCCGTGCAGTTGTTTGAGCGACGCGGCGTTCTTTTCCCAGGCCGCGTTCTCGTCGATCGGAAAAATGCCCGTGTAATGACCGGGCTTGAGAATCGAGCGTGTCACAACCGACGCCACCGAGATGTTGACACCATCGGCGAGTTCAAGGTGCCCCAGGATGTTGGCGGCGCCGCCGATCGTGCAGTGGGCGCCGATGATCGCGCTACCGGCGACGCCGACGCAGCCCGCCATGGCGGTGTTCTTACCGATGCGCACGTTGTGGCCGATCTGGATCAGGTTGTCGAGCTTGACGCCGTCCCCGATCATCGTGTCCTGCAGGGCGCCACGGTCGATGCAGGTATTGGCGCCGATCTCCACGTCATCGCCGATGCGCACGGCGCCAAGCTGCTCGATCTTCTCCCAGGCGCCGGCATTGGGGGCAAAGCCGAAACCGTCGGCGCCGATGACGACACCCGGATGCAGCAGGCAGCGCGCGCCGATGATGCAGTCTTCCCCGACCGTGACGCGCGACTTGAGCACGGTGTCGGCGCCGATGCGGGCACCGCGTTCGATCACGCACAGGGCGCCGATGCGGGCGCTCGGATCGACAACGGCCTGCGGATGAATCACCGCGCTGGGATGGCGCAGCGCTTCCTGCGGCTGGGCCTGGCTCTTCTTCCAGAGCTGGGTGACCCGGGCAAAATAAAGATACGGCTGCTGCGCCACGATGCAGGCACCGCGCAGCAGCGCCGTCTCGCGCATCTGGGGGCTGACAATGATGCAGCCGGCGCGGGAGGCGCAGAGTTGACTCTGGTACTTGGGATTGCTGAGGAAACTCAGCTGTGCTGAACTGGCCGACTCAAGCGGCGCCAGGCCTTCGATCAGGAGTTCCGGGTTGCCATGCAACTCGCCGCCAAGACGCTCGACAATGAAACCCAGACTGAAAGCCACGCTTCACATGCCTTGCGTGCTTTACTTGGCCGCGCCCGAATTCAATGCCTTGATGACCTTGTCGGTGATGTCGTGCTTGGGATTGACGTAGACCGCCTCTTGCAGAATCATGTCGTACTTTTCAGCCTCGGCCACCTGTTTGACAACCTTGTTGGCGCGCTCGAGCACCTGCTGCAATTCCTCGTTCTTGCGGGAGTTGAGGTCCTCCTGGAACTCGCGGCGCTTGCGCTGGAACTCCCGGTCCTGGTCCACGAGCTGCTTCTGGCGGCTAGCCCGCTGGCTCTCGGGCAGCGTCGGGGCTTCCCGCTCGAACTTGTCCGCCAGCGACTTCAGATTGACCTGAAGATCGACCAGATCCTTCTCACGCTTGGCGAACTCCTGCTCCAGTTTGCCCTGGGCCGTCTTGGCCGTGCTGGCTTCCTTAAAGATCCGATCGGTGCTGACAAAGCCGATCCGGAACTCCTGTGCCTGAACCTGTGCCGAGACAAGCAATCCTCCCAGCAAAATGCTGGCACCGCATCGATTGAGAAATTGGTTCATTAGAAAGAGCTTCCGATCTGAAATTGCATACTCTGGATTTTATCGCTTTCGAACTTCTTGATGGGTTTGGCAAATGCCAGCCGCAACGGGCCCATCGGAGAAATCCAGCTGACACCGATACCAACCGAGGAACGCGGCTTGTTCGCATCGACGTTGATGGCCAGGCCGCCGTCCGGGCCGGTCACAGCGCCCAGATCGAAGAAAGCATACATGCGCAAGGTGCGATCGTTGCCGGAGCCGGGGAACGGCGCCTGCAATTCCGCATTGAACAGGTAGCGGCCGGTGCCCCCCAAGGCGATGCCGGTGGCATCCATCGGCCCGAGGCTGCCTTGTTCGAAGCCGCGCACCGAACCAAGGCCACCACCGTAAAAGGTCTTGAACACCGGATAGGTCCGGTCGCCGACCACCGCGCCCACGTCCACTTCGCCATTGAGGGCAACGGTGAACTGCTTGTTCAGGGATATGTAGTCCTGCTGCTGGTAGGTCGCGCGCACATAGCGGACCTGTCCGGCCACCGACCATTCGGTGTTGGCACGCATGAAGCGGCCCGTCGTCGGCGCGATCGCGCTGTCGCGGCTATCGCGCGACCAGGCGGCGACCAGCGGCAAGCCCCAGCTGTCATAGCCGTACTGATCGATGTAGCGCATGTAGGAGAACGGCAGGAGCGTGCCCGGCACGATCGCGGTCTTCTCGAAGCCGGCGCCGAAATAGACCGTGTCGCTCGCCGTGAACGGCACGCCGAAGCGGATATTGGCACCGGTCGTCTGGACCTGGTAGTAGCTTTGATCCTGGTACGGACTGCTGGTCCGGTAGTAGATGTCGAAACCGCGTGACACGCCATCGGCCGTGAAATAGGGATCGACCGTGTTGAACACGAGAACACGGTTGAGCTTGCTGGTGTTGATCTGCATGCCCAGCGAGTTGCCCGAACCGAAGGCGTTATCCTGCTTGACGCCAAAGGAGAGACCGATCCCGTCGGCCGACGAATAACCGGCACCCAGGGTCAGGCTGCCGGTCGGCTTGTCCGTCACATTGACGGTCAGGTCGACCTCGTCGGGCGAACCGGGCACTTCCTGGGTCTCCACGGCGACGTCCTTGAAATATCCCAGGCGGTCAACGCGGTCGCGCGATAGTTTGATCTTGTCGCCGTCGTACCATGACGCCTCCAATTGCCTGAACTCGCGGCGCACGACCACATCACGGGTGCGGCTGTTGCCGGCGACATTGATGCGGCGCACATAGGCACGGCGCGACGGGTCGGCCTGCAGCACCAGAACCACCCGGTTGTTGGCCCGATCCAGTTCGGGGCGTGCCTCGACCCGTGCGAACGCATAGCCGAAATTGCCAAAATAATCCGTGAATGCCTTGGTCGTTTTCGCGATTTCATCGGCGTTGTAAGGCTGCCCAGGCCGGATCGTCACCAGCGATTTGAATTCCTCGTCCTTGCCAAGGAAGTTCCCTTCGAGCTTGACGCCACTGACGATGAAACGCTCGCCTTCGGTGATGTTGATGGTGATGGCAATGTCGGTCTTGTTCGGCAGGATGGCGACCTGGGTCGAATCGACCCTGAATTCGAGATAGCCGCGCGTCAGGTAGTAGGAGCGCAGGGTTTCGATGTCGGCGTTCAGCTTGGCGCGCGAGTACCGGTCCGACTTGGTGTACCAGCTCATCCAGCCACCGGTATCCAGATCGAACAGATTGCGCAGTGTCGACTCGCTGAACACCTGGTTGCCGACCAGCCGGATTTCGCTGATCTTGGCCGGCTCGCCCTCGACCACGGTGAACGTGAGGTTGACGCGGTTGCGTTCGATCGGCGTCACCGTGGTCACCACTTCGGCCGCATAAAGGCTTCGGTTGATGTACTGGCGCTTGAGTTCCTGCTCGGCGCGGTCCAGTTGCGCCTTGTCGAAGGGGCGGCCATCGGCGAGGCCGACGTCGCGCAAGGCCTTGACCAGCACTTCCTTGTCGAACTCCTTGGTGCCGACGAAATCAACCGTGGCAATCGTGGGACGCTCCTCCACGACAATCACCAGCACATCGCCGCTGACTTCGATTCGCACATCCTTGAACAGGCCCAGGTCGAACAGCGCCCGGATCGCGGCCGAACCCTTGTCGTCGTTGTACACATCGCCGACGCGAACCGGCAGGGACACAAAGACCGTTCCGGACTCGACGCGCTGCAAACCTTCGATACGGATATCGCGCACGGTGAACGGGCTGACGGCCCATGCGGTGCTGGCCATGACAGCCAGGGACACCACGGCCGAGACGGTACGCAAATTGAAACGATTGAATTGCATTTTTACTATTTAAGATTCAAACCGGCGCTGCAAAATCAGCCCCGGATATTTAGCCAAACAAGCGGTTGATATCGTTGAAGATGGCAATCGCCATCATGGCCATCAGCACGGCAACGCCACCCCGCTGCAAGCGTTCTGTCCAGACTTCGGAGACGGGCTTGCCCGTGATCCCTTCCCAAAGATAATACATCAGGTGCCCGCCATCGAGCACCGGCAGCGGCAGCAGGTTCAAAACACCCAGACTCACGCTGATCAGGGCCAGGAACAGAAGGTACTGGGTCAGACCCATGCCGGCGGACTTTCCGGCGTAGTCCGCAATCGTGAGGGGACCGCTGAGATTCTTGAGCGAGGCTTCGCCGATCAGCATCTTCCCCATCATCCGCAGCGTCAGAACCGACACATCGGTGCAACGGACGACGCCACGCCACAGACCATCGAGCGCGCCGTATCGGACCAGCACCAGCTCGGGCATGGCGCCGACATAGGCGCCAATCCTTCCGACGGCGGCGCTGCCCTCGAGCGCCCGCTCCGGCTTCACCGTGACTTCAAGCTCGGAGGCACCACGGCTGATTCGCCACACCGTCGCCGGGGCCTCGCCGCTGGAGGCCGAGGCGCGGATCAACTGGCGCAGCTGCTGGCCGTCGACCACCGGCACGGCACCGACCTGCCGCACGACGTCACCCGCTCGCAAGCCGGCCCGGTCCGCCGCCGCGCCGGCCACCAGTTGACCGATGACGGGCTGCGTGAAAGGCGCACCGATGCCGATCCTGCGAAACAGTTGGGCATCGGCATCGCCGACGTCCATCGTGCTGAGCTTGAGAACGATGTCGGCACGCTCGGGATGCGTCGCGCCGCTCCATACCAGGCGCACATCGCGCTTTTCCAGCGCGCCGCGGGTCAGCACCCAGCGCAGGTCCTCAAACGAGGTCATGTCCTGCAACTCGGCGTCGACAAGACCGGCGCGCGCGACCCGCTCACCGCCGACCACACCCGCGCCGGCGGCGATCGATCCGGCTTCCGGGCTGGCCAGGATCGGCGCCGGGAGTTGCACGCCGCTCCAATTCACCACCGCATACAGGAGCACGGCCAGCAGCAGATTGGCCAGCGGGCCGGCGGCCACGATGGCAATGCGCGAGCGCAGGGGCTGGTTGTTGAACGCGAGGTGGCGCTCGGCCTGCGGCACCGGCGCCTCGCGCTCGTCGAGCATGCGCACGTAACCGCCCAGCGGAAACGCGCCGATCGCAAACTCGGTCGACGAACCCTTGGGCTGCCAGCGAACCAGCGGCTTGCCAAATCCGATGGAAAAGCGCAGCACCCTGACGCCGCAGGCCACCGCCATCCGGTAGTGGCCGAACTCATGCACGGCGATCAGCAGGCCGAGCGCCAGAACAAATGCGGCAAGGGTGAGCATGGTCGCAGCAGGTGGCTGTTACGGTGCACCGAAGCGGCGCACCACACGCTGCGCCGCCTCGCGCGACTGCGCATCGAGTGCGAGCAGGTCCTCCAGTGACCCCACTTGGGCTGGCACGACCGACGCCAGCGTCTCGGTATTGACGGCGTGAATCTGGTCAAAGCGGACCTGTCCGTCAAGAAAAGCCGCAACGGCCACCTCGTTTGCAGCGTTGAGAACGGCTGTCGATCCTGAAGGGCCGCGCAGCACATCCCAGGCCAGTTTCAGGCCAGGGAAACGCTGACCATGCCCATTCGAATCGAGCGCTTCGAAGGTCATGGCACCCATGGCCCGGAAGTCGAGCGCCGCAGCGCCTGAAGTCATGCGATCCGGCCAGGACAAGCCATAAGCGATCGGCACTTTCATGTCGGCCGTGCCGAGTTGTGCAACGACGGAGTTGTCCCGGTATTGCACCATCGAGTGGATCACGCTTTGCGGATGGATCACGACTTCGATCTGCTCCGGCCGCACGTCGAACAGGAAGCGCGCTTCAATCACTTCGAGCGCCTTGTTCATCATCGAGGCGGAATCGACAGAAATCTTGCGTCCCATCACCCAGTTGGGGTGGGCGCAGGCCTGCTGCGGCGTCACATCGCGCAAGGTCAGCGGATCGCGTTGCCGAAATGGCCCGCCGGATGCCGTCAGAATGATCTTGTCGATCTGGGCGGGCCAAGTGGCGGCATCGGCGGGCAGCGATTGGAAGATGGCGGAATGCTCGCTGTCGATCGGCAGCAGTTTGGCCCTGCCCTGCCCGACCGCCTGCATGAAATAGTCGCCACCGACGACCAGCGCTTCCTTGTTTGCCAGCAGCAGACGCTTGCCGGCGCGCGCCGCGGCCAGGCACGACGCGAGGCCGGCCGCGCCGACGATCGCGGCCATCACCGCATCAACGCGCTCGTCGCAAGCCAGCGCGGTGATGGCTTGCGCGCCCCACAGAACCCGCGTTGCGAGATGGAGGTCGCGGCATTTCTGCTCTAGCACCCGCCCGTGGGCTTCGCTGGCCATGACGGCGAACACGGGTTTGAAACGCACACACTGCTGCAGCATCGACTCGACCTGGGTGGCCGCGCTCAGGCCAAACACCTCGAAGCGTTCGGGATGCATGGCGATCACGTCCAGCGTGTTCACGCCGATCGATCCGGTCGATCCCAGAATGGCCACGCGCTGTTTCAACACCGGGTCGGATGCGGTCATTTGAATACCAAGGCAGAGTAAAGCATCAGCGCCAGCGGCAGCGTGGGCAGCAGGGCATCGACCCGGTCCAGCACACCGCCGTGACCGGGCAGCAAACCGCTGCTGTCCTTGACGCCGGCACTGCGCTTGACCAGCGACTCCAGCAGATCGCCCACCACGCTCATCGCCGCCATGAACACCAGCGCAATCAGAAACAGCCACCAGCCGGCGCGCCCGAGCCGCGTGTACAGGCTCGGAACCTCGGCAGTCCATGCCGCGTCAGCCCAACGCCAGGCCAGGGCCAGCGCCAGCACGCCGAGCATGCCGCCCCAGACACCTTCCCAGCTCTTGCCGGGACTGATGGCGGGCGCAAGCTTGCCGCGACTGAAACGCCCGCCGAACGTGCGGCCGGCAAAATAGGCAAAGATGTCCGCCGCCCAGACCAGGGTCAGGATGGAAAGTAGGAAATTGATGCCGATCGTCCTGGCCTGGGCCACCGCCAGCCAGGCCAGCCACAGCGCGAGCAGACCCGACATCAGCCGCAGACCGCGCGGATACCCGGCCCACGCCGGCACGCCGCTGCGCAACAGCCAGGCGCCGCCGAGCACCCAGGCCGCGCCCGCAAGCGTCCACAGCCAGTGCAGCGGCTGCACCAGCAGTCCAAGCCACCAGCTCGCGCCGCAGGCGACAACGCACAGCGCCGAGCAAGCCAGGGCCGCGCCTTGCGTGCAAGCGTTGAGACGACCCCACTCCCAGGCGCCGGCGGCGATCAGCAGCAGGGCAACGGCGCAGAACGGCTCTGGTGTGCGATAGAACAAAGCCGGCAGCAGGATGGCCAGCAGGACAAGGGCGGTGATGATGCGCTGCTTCAGCATGGATTGGCTCCGAGCCTCAAGAGGAACTTCCATCAGCCGCTTGCGCGGCGATCTGGCCCGAGGTCTTGCCAAAGCGCCGCTCGCGCTGCTGGAAAGACGCGATCGCACGGTCGAGTTCGGCCTCGTCAAACTCTGGCCACAACTTGTCGCTAAAGTAGAACTCGGAATAGGCGCTTTGCCAGAGCAGGAAATTGCTGATCCGCTGCTCGCCGCCGGTACGCACCACCAGGTCGGGATCCGGAACATGGGCCAGCGACATGGCCGCGCTCAAGGTTTGCTCGGTCACGGCGCTGCCCTGCGCCGCGAGCCTGGCAGCCGCCTGCACGATATCCCAGCGACCGCCGTAGTTGAAGCAGACGTTGAGGATCAACTTGGTATTGGACGCGGTCGCGCGCTCGGCTGCTTCAATGCCGGCCAGCACACGCGGCGACAAACCGGCGCGCTCACCCACAAAGCAGATCCGTACCCCATCGGCCATGAGTTGCGGGATCTCGCGCCCGATCGCCAGGGCGAACAGGTCCATCAACCCCGACACCTCATCGGCCGGGCGGCTCCAGTTTTCCGAGGAGAAGGCAAACACGGTCAATACCTTGACGCCGCACTGGCCGGCCGCACGCACGCAGCGGCGCAGGGAGTCGACACCTTGCTTGTGTCCGGCAATCCGCGGCAGATAACGCTTGGACGCCCAGCGCCCGTTGCCATCCATCACGATCGCGATATGGTGCGGCATCTGGCTCATGATGCGGTCCGACGATGACAATGCGCCAGCCGGCCACATTCAAGGCATAGCGGCACGCTAGACCGCCATGATGTCGTGTTCCTTGGCCGCCACCAGCCGGTCGATCTCGATGACATGGCGGTCGGTCACCTTCTGGATTTCGGTCTCCGAGCGTTTCTGGTCATCTTCCGAAGCCAGTTTGTCCTTGACCGCCTTCTTGACCGCTTCATTGGCATCGCGGCGCAAGTTGCGCACCGCAATCTTGGCGGCCTCGCCCTCGTTGCGCACAACCTTGGTCAACTCCTTGCGCCGTTCTTCCGACATCGGCGGCATCGGGACGCGGATCAGGTCACCCATCGACGACGGATTCAAGCCCAGGTCGCTGTCGCGGATCGCCTTTTCGATCTTGGCGCCCATGCCCTTTTCCCAGGGCTGGACACTGATCGTGCGGGCGTCGAGCAGGGACACATTGGCCACCTGGCTGATCGGCAGCATGGAACCGTAATAGTCGACATGCACGGCATCGAGCAGCGCCGGATTGGCGCGCCCGGTTCGGATCTTGGTCAGGTTGTTCTTGAAAGCAGCGATGGACTGATCCATCTTGGCCTCTACCGTGCTCTTAATGTCAGGAATCGGCATATTCTTATCCTCTTTCAGCTGTTCGAATGGCAATGCACAAGCGCTGCAATTTTGCCATGATCAGGCATAGACCAGCGTTCCTTCGTCTTCGCCCATCACCACGCGTTTGAGCGCCCCGTGCTTGAAGATGGAAAACACCTTGATCGGCAGTTTCTGGTCGCGGCACAAGGCAAATGCGGTGGCATCCATGATGCCCAGATTTTTCGACATCGCCTCATCGAATGACAGGCGCGTGTAGCGGGTGGCGAGCGGGTCCTTCTTGGGGTCCGCCGTATAAACGCCGTCCACCTTGGTCGCCTTGAGCACGATTTCAGCGCCAATCTCGGCGCCGCGCAAAGCGGCCGCCGTATCCGTGGTGAAGAACGGATTGCCGGTGCCGGCAGCAAAGATGACCAGTTTGCCCTCTTCGAGGTATTGCAGGGCCTTCGGTCTGACGTAGGGTTCGACCACCTGCTCGATCGCAATAGCCGACATGACGCGCGCGGTCAGACCGGCCTTGTTCATCGTGTCACCCAGCGCCAGCGCATTCATGACGGTGGCCAGCATGCCCATGTAGTCGGCCGTGGCGCGGTCCATGCCGACCGAACCACCGGCCACACCGCGGAAGATGTTGCCGCCACCAATCACCACGGCAACCTGAACGCCAAGGCGCGTGACCTCGGCGATCTCTTCCACCATCCGGACAATGGTGCCCCGATTGATGCCGTACTGGTCGTCGCCCATCAAGGCCTCCCCTGACAGCTTGAGCAAAATGCGCTTGTAGGCTGGTTGGGCGACGGACATGATGAACTCCTTGAAATTGACTGATACGGACCCTATAAAGCCAGACTCAACCGGATCATCGCAATGCGTACATGGATGCGCCGGCAAGCCCTTCGCTCACGTTTCGCAGTCGACTACGTCGACTGCTTCGCGGCGGCGACCTGAGCCGCCACCTCGGCCGCGAAATCATCGACCTTCTTCGCGATGCCTTCGCCAACCACATACAGCGTGAAGCCCTTGACCGTGGTGCCGGCGGCCTTGAGCATCTGCTCGACCGTCTGCTTGTCGTTCTTAACGAACGACTGGTTGAACAGCGACACTTCCTTGAGGTATTTTTGCACGCCGCCTTCGATTCGCTTGGAAACGATCTCGGCCGACTGCACGGGCTTGCCCGCTGCCGTCGCCAAGGCTGCATCTTCAGCCGCCTTGGCTGCCGCAACGGAACGCTCGCGCGCCACTAGTTCGGCCGGCACATCGGCGCTCGACAGCGCAACCGGCTTCATGGCGGCAACATGCATGGCCACATCCTTGGCCGCAACCATATCGCCTTCGAACTCGACCACCACGCCGATGCGCGTGCCATGCAGATAGGAAGCAAGCTTGCCGCCGTCGGCGAAGCGCTTGAAACGGCGAAAGCTCATGTTCTCACCGATCTTGCCGATCAGTCCCTTGCGCACGTCTTCCAGCGTCGGGCCGAAACCGTCCTGCGCGTAGGGCAAGGCGCCCAGCGCGGCGACATCGGCCGGATTGTGCTTGGCCACCAGTTGCACAGCGGCATTGGCCAGCGCCAGGAAACTGTCGTTCTTGGTGACGAAATCGGTCTCGCAGTTCACTTCCAGCATCGCGCCGACGCCATCAGCCATGGCGATGGTGATCACGCCCTCGGCGGTGATGCGGCCGGAAGCCTTGCCAGCTTTGCTGCCGAGCTTAACGCGCAGCAGCTCTTCAGCCTTTTCCATATTGCCTTCGGCCTCGGTCAGTGCACGCTTGCACTCCATCATCGGGGCGTCGGTCTTGCCACGCAGTTCAGCAACCATGCTCGCGGTAATTGCAACCATCTTGATTCTCCGTACTCAGTTCAGTTAATTGAAAAAAAGACTAAAAAAAAGGGGCACAGAAGCCCCCTTTCTTGGGGTTGCGGACAACTCAGGCGGATGCCTCGTCCACTTCGACAAATTCATCGCCGCTCTCCGCCACCATGGCCTTGACGACATCGTCAACCATGTTGGTGCGGCCTTCGATGATCGCATCGGCAATGCCGCGGGCGTACAGGACCACAGCCTTGGACGAGTCGTCGTTGCCGGGGATGACATAGTCAATGCCTTCGGGCGAGTGGTTGGTATCGACCACCGCAATCAGCGGAATGCCGAGTTTCTTGGCTTCGGCGATCGCAATCTTGTGGAAACCGACGTCAATCACGAAAATGGCGTCCGGCAGAACCGACATGTCCTGAATGCCGCCGATATCGCGTTCGAGCTTGGCGAGTTCGCGGGCAAACATCAGCTGTTCCTTCTTGCTCAGGCTGTCAAGACCGGCCTCCTGCTGGATCTTCATGTCCTTCAGGCGCTTGATCGATGTCTTGACCGTCTTGAAATTGGTCAGCATGCCACCGAGCCAACGCTGGTCAACAAAGGGAACGCCGGCACGGCGCGCTTCTTCAGCCACCGTCTCACGCGCCTGGCGCTTCGTGCCGACCATCAGCACCGTGCCGCGCTTGGCGGAAATCTGGCGCACGAAGTTGGCGGCCTCCTGGAACATCGGCAGCGACTTTTCCAGGTTGATGATGTGGATCTTGTTGCGATGGCCGAAAATGAACGGGGCCATCTTGGGGTTCCAGAAGCGGGTCTGGTGGCCGAAATGGACACCGGCTTCCAGCATTTCGCGCATGGTAACTGACATGTTTAACTCCAAAGGTTAGGTCTAAAATCCAGTTCGTTTTTGCGATTGCCACCGAAACTCTCCCGTGGCAGTCGCAACACCTTGATTGAACTGGTTTGCGGATTTGTTTCGCCGGACAGTCATTCGACCACTCAGCAAAACCCAAAGACTATAGCACAGGCCCGATTGACCCCATGATTCCAGACCTTCAAGCAACGCTGTGCCGGCTGCGCAGCGGTGAAACCCGATCCGCGACCGAAATCGAACGCAGCGTCGCCGTCGCCCGGTCGGCACGGTGCCAGCATGTCTTTGTGAAGCCGACTTTCGAAGAAGCCCGAGCCGTTGCAAATCGGCCGCAGATTGAAACAACGCCGCTGGCCGGGCTTGCGGTCTCGGTCAAGGACCTGTTTGACGTCGCGGGACAGACCACCGCCGCAGGCTCGATCACCCTGCAGGATGCGGCACCGGCGCAGCAGGACTGCCCGGCCGTGGCGCGCCTGCGCCGCGCCGGTGCTGCCTTCATCGGGCGCACCAACATGGTTGAATTTGCGTTCTCCGGTGTCGGTGTCAACCCGCACTTCGGCACCCCAGCCAACGCGTGCGCGACGGACGTCGCGCGCATTCCCGGCGGTTCTTCTTCAGGCGCTGCGGTATCGGTGGCCAGCGGCGCCGCGTTCATCGGACTCGGATCAGACACGGGCGGCTCGATCCGCATCCCGGCAGCGCTCAACGGCATCGTCGGCTTCAAGAACACCGCCCGCCTGGTTCCGACCGATGGCGTGCTCCCCTTGTCCACTACGCTCGATACCGTCTGCGCCCTCACCCGCTCGGTGTCCGATGCCATCCTGGCCCATGAGATTCTGGCGCAGCGCCAGGTGACGCGCAGCGCCGCCCCTCTCGGCGCCTATCGCCTGGCGGTCGCCAGCACCATCATGCTCGACGACCTCGACAGCACCGTGGCGCGTGCCTGGCAGCGCACATTAGGCGCCCTGCGCGAGCGCGGCGCGCGCATCACCGAGTTGCCGCTGACCGAACTCCATGCCCTGCGACAGATTCAGGCGACCGGCAGCATCGCGGCCACCGAGAGCTACGCCTGGCATCGCCAGCTGCTGCAACGCAAGGCCGCAAGCTACGACCCGCGCGTGGCCACCCGCATCCAGCGCGGCGGTGCCATGAGCGCCTGTGATTACATCGAGATGCTGGCGGCGCGGCGCCGCTGGATTGATTCAATGGAAGCGGCCCTGCAGGGTTTCGACGCCATCCTGTCGCCGACGACGCCCGTGACCGCCGCGCCGATTGCAGAGGTCGCGCCCGGCGCCGAGCGCGACGAAGCGTTCTTCCGTCTCAACGCCCTGCTGCTGCGCAATACCAGCGTGGTCAACATGCTCGATGGCTGCGCCATCTCGATCCCCTGCCACGCGCCCGATGAATTGCCCGTTGGTATGATGGTCTGGGCCGGGGCCATGCGCGATGATCCGGTGCTCAACATCGCCTTGCAGATCGAGCAATTGCTACAAAGGGGTTCATGAAGATTGCAGTCATTGGTGCCGGCATCATCGGTGTCACCACGGCCTACGAACTGGCCAGCGACGGTCACGAGGTCACGGTGCTGGAGCGCTGCGGAGCAGCCGCCGAGGAAGCTAGCTTTGCCAATGCCGGACTGGTGGCGCCGGGTTACGTCACACCCTGGGCCGCCCCCGGCATGCCGACCAAGGTGCTCGGACATCTGCTCAGCCACTACGCGCCGGTCAAGGTGGGCCTGCCGCTGTCGGGGCGCGACATGGTCTGGATGTGGAAATGGCTGCGCGCCTGCAATCTCGACACCTACCTTGCCCATCGCGCACAGTTGCAGCGACTGGCCTTCTACAGCCGCGAACGCCTGCATCACCTGACAAGCGAACTGTCGCTGGAATACGAGCGCAGCGACGGCTACATGGTGCTGCTGCGTTCCGAGCACGACAGCAAACTGGCACAGCCCGGCCTGCAGGTGTTGCGCGACGCCGGCGTCATGTTCAAGGAAATCAGCCCTGTCGACGCACGGAAGGTGGAACCGGCGCTCAACCCGGATACCTCGTTCTTCGGCGCCATCCACCTGCCCGACGACGAGGTCGGGAACTGCCGGCAGTTTGCCTTGTTGCTCAAGAACAAGGCGCAGCGGCTGGGTGTCGACTTCCAGTTCAATACCGAAGTCAAACGCGTTGCCTGCGCCAACGGCGCCAGCATTGACGTCGCGGGCGAAAGCGGACCGCGCCGATATGACGCCCTTGTCATGTGCGCCGGACTGGCTTCGGCCCACCTTCTTGCGCCGCTCGGCCTGAAGATTCCATTGACCGCGGTTCATGGCTACTCGGTCAGCGCGTCAATCCGCGAACCCCTCAACGCCCCTCGCAGCGCGGTGATGGATGAGCGCTACAAAGTGGCCATTTCACGGCTGGGCCAGCGCGTCCGCGTCGCGGGCAGTGCCGAACTTGGAGGCACCGCCGACAAGATGCGCGCCAGCTCGCTGCAAACCCTGTACAAGGTCTTGCAGGACTGGTTTCCGGGCGCCGCCAACCTGTCCGGCGGCGTCCAGGAGTGGAAAGGCGCGCGGCCGATGATGCCCAACGGCCCGCCGATGATCGGCGCCAGCGGCCTGGCCGGCCTCTGGCTCAATCTGGGGCATGGCTCGAGCGGCTGGGCCCTGAGTTGCGGCTCCGCCAGGGCGCTCGCGGACCTCTTGGGCAACAAACAGCCTGACCTGGACCTGACCGGTTTTGGCGCAAAGCGACTGCGCAAGTGATCATGCCGCATGGCCACTCGCCCTTATGTGTTGACAGATTTCGACGTTGAAAGACAATTCACGCCATGAGCCCAAACAAGCCCGTCAACGGCCATCGCGATGAACTCCTTCTATCGTGCAACAGGTTCGCAAAGCAGATTGCGAGAAATCACCATCTGGAACGATCTGAGGGCAACGCATGAAAATCAAATTCTGGGGCGTGCGGGGTTCCATTGCCTCACCAGGTCCGAACACCGTGCGCTATGGCGGCAACACCACCTGCATCGAGATTCGCACCGACAACAATGAACTGATCATCCTCGACGCCGGCACCGGGATCTTTCCCTTGTCCCAGACCCTGTTGGCCGAGATGCCGCTGACGTCGAATGTGCTGATCACCCATTCCCACTGGGACCATATCCAGGGCTTGCCGTTTTTTGTGCCGAACTTCATTTCCGGCAACGTGCTGCGCCTGCATGGCGCATTTGATCCGGTGTCGGGCAAAGGCGTCGAGCAGGTCATGTCGGTGCAACTGCAATACAGCTATTTCCCCGTGCTCGAGGAAAAGATGAAAGCACGCATCGAATATGTAACGCTGGCGCCGGAACAAAGCATCCGGATCGGCTCGGCCACGGTCACACCCTACCTGCTCAACCACCCGGTGATCAATTTTGGCTACCGGATCGAAGCCAATGGAAAGTCGATCTTTTTCACCGGGGACCACGAACCGCCACTGAACATTCATGAACCAGGCCACCCCGAATACGACCAGTACCAAAACTTGATCGATGAAATGTCCGACAACATCCTGCGCGCGATGCGCGGGGTGGATGTGCTAATTGCCGATTGTTCCTACACCGAGCAGGAATATGCGGCAAGAAAGGGCTGGGGCCACGGCACCTTCAACTCCAGCATCCGATACGCGATCAATGCCAAAGTCAAGATGCTGTTTTGCACGCACCACGAACCGACGCGCAGTGATGACGCCCTGGAGGCCGTCTTTGCGCAGGTTCTGGCGAATAACCGGCACACCAGCGGCGGACCGGACTACCGGCTGGCGCGCGAAGGCGAAACCTACGAGTTCTGAGTCCGGTGGAACGCATCAACTTCACCCGACCGCATGCCTTGCACGGCGTTGGATCGACACGCCGCATCGAGCAGGCGGCGCAGGAGGCCCTTGCGCCGCACTCGCTGATGCAACGCGCCGGCCTGGCTGTCGCGCAGTTGGCGCTGGCGCTGGCGCCGCACAGCGGGCGCGTGTGGATCGCCTGCGGCCCGGGCAACAATGGCGGCGACGGTCTGGAAGCTGCCATGCACCTGCTGCGCTGGGGAAAGCAACCCGTGGTGACCTGGCTCGGCTCGCCAGACAGCGCGCCGCCCGACGCGCTGGCTTCCTGGCAGCGAGCCGTCAACGCCGGCGTCCAGTTTTCCGAGGAAGCACCGAAGGACTTCGACCTGGGGATTGATGCCATACTCGGCATCGGCGCCACGCGGGTGCCAGAAGGACGCATGGCTCAATGGATCCACCAACTCAACGCCAGCAATGCCATCGTGCTGGCCGTCGACATACCGACCGGCCTGCAGGCGGACAGCGGCAGCGCCGCGCAAGCCTGTGTCGGCGCCCATCACTGCCTGAGCCTGCTCACACTCAAACCCGGTTTGTTCACGGGCCATGGCCGCGATGCCGCGCAGACCGTGTGGCTCGACACACTGCAAGTTCAACAGCCAAGTGGGGGCCCGATCGAAGCTGACGCGTGGCTGTGCGGAGCACCGACCGCCGCTGTGCCCCGCCTGCATGCGTCGCACAAGGGCAGCTATGGCGACGTGGCTGTGGTCGGGGGGGCGTCCGGCATGACGGGCGCTGCACTGCTGGCCGCATCGGCGGCGCTGTATGCCGGCGCCGGGCGCGTCTTTGTCGGGCTGCTCGACGGCGGCACCCTGAGTGCGGATACAAGCCAGCCGGAACTGATGTTCAGGCCGGTTGACGCATTGGACTTCAAGGCCATGACCGTCGTCTGCGGCTGTGGCGGCGGTGATGCCGTTCGCAGCCAGTTGCCACGACTGCTGTCCACGGCTGCGCAACTGGTGATCGATGCCGATGCGCTCAACGCCATCGCAGCAGACCCGCAACTCCAAACCCTGCTGATCGCCCGTTGCAAGCGCTTCACCGGCACCGTTCTGACCCCGCATCCGTTGGAGGCAGCCCGCCTGTTGAAATGCACGGCGGCTCAGGTGCAAGGTGATCGCCTGGCCGCTGCCCGGCTCCTGGTCGAACGCTTCGGCTGCACGGTGGTGCTCAAGGGCTCAGGCAGCGTCATTGCAGCACCCGGACAGACGCCGGTCATCAATCCCACCGGCAACGCCAGACTGGCCACGGCCGGCACCGGCGATGTATTGGCGGGCCTAATCGGAGCCAGGCTGACTGCCGGTTTGCCCGCCCTGCAGGCCGCATGCGACTCTGTCTATCAACACGGGCTGCAGTCCGACCACTGGCCTGATGATCTGCCTCTGACCGCCGGCACGCTGGCTCGATCACTGCACTGGCATTAGCCGCGTCCTGCAAAAGGCATCTTGGTCGCCATCACGGTATGGAACATGACATTGGCCTGCAGCGGCAGATTGGCCATGTACAGCACGGACTGGCCCACGATCTCAACGTCCATCAGGGGCTCGACGGCAATTTCACCGTTGGCCTGCTGGATGCCTGCAGCCATGCGTTGTGCCATGTCGGTGCCCGCGTTGCCAACGTCGATCTGGCCGACGGCAATGTCGTACTTGCGCCCATCCAGAGACGCTGATTTCGTCAAGCCGGTTACCGCATGTTTGGTCGCCGTGTAAGGACTTGAATTCGGACGCGGCGTGGTCGCTGAGATCGACCCGTTATTGATGATCCGCCCGCCCTGCGGCGTCTGCGCCTTCATCACGCGGAACGCCTGCTGGATGCACAGGAACATGCCGGTCAGGTTGATATCGACCACGTTCCTCCACTGCGCCAGTGTCAGGTCCTCCAGTGGAATGGCTGGCGCACCGACGCCCGCATTGTTGAACAGCACATCCACGCGACCGAAGCGGTTCACCGAAGCGTCGAACAATGCCTTGACCGAATCCGGGTCAGCAACATCGGTGGCAACGGCCAGAACCCGATCAGGCGCGCCGCCCAGTGTCATCACCTCGTCCAGCAGTACGGCCCGTCGACCGGCCAGCACCACGCGATAACCGTCCTTGATCAGGGCCAAGGCGGCGGCTTTGCCGATACCGGTTCCGGCACCGGTCACGACGGCGACTTTTGAATTCAGTGTCATGCTGCTATGAAACGGGTTATGGCGCGTCCGACTCAGATTCGACGGCGCGATTTGCGCGCCTTGTACTTGCTCTTGGTCGGGCTTGAGCGATCTCCCGCTTTGGTGGCCCGGCCATCGGTTTCGGCCGCACGAGTTGAACGCGGCGCGGTCTTGCGCGCCGGACGTTTGGCGGCGGAAGTGCCAGGCTTGTCGCCAGCGTCCGTGCGCCCATCGACCTTATGCGCAGGTTCCTTGCCCTTGATGGAACGCACCAGCATCCCGTCACCTTCGTGCAACAGCCGGAAGTCAATCCGGCGCCCATCGAGGTCAACCCGGCTGACCTGAACCTGCACCCGCGTGCCGATGGCATAACGCACGCCAGTGCGCTCACCGCGCAGTTCCTGGCGTGCTTCGTCAAAACGATAGTAGTCGCCGCCGAGTTCCGTGATGTGGACCAGCCCTTCCACATACATCGCATCAAGCGTCACGAAGATGCCGAAGCTGGTGACGGAACTGACCACGCCACCGTACTCCTCACCGAGGTGCTCACGCATGTACTTGCATTTGAGCCAGGCTTCGACGTCGCGACTGGCCTCATCGGCACGGCGTTCGTTGGCGCTGCAATGCATGCCGGCGGCCTGCCACGCCTGGGTTTCGGGGCTCAGTTTCTTTGGCTTGTGACCTGGTTCCGCAACGCGTGCGGCCAATCCCTTTTCCAGCCGGCGCGACAGCTTGGCATGGGCTTCGCCCGGCGTCGGCAGCACGGGGAGCTGGTACCTGGTTTTGGCCAGGATCGCCTTGATGACCCGGTGCACCAGCAGATCCGGATAGCGCCGGATCGGGCTGGTGAAGTGCGTGTAGGCTTCGAACGCGAGCCCGAAATGCCCGTTGTTGACCGGTGTGTAGATCGCCTGCTGCATGGAGCGCAGCAGCATCGAGTGGATCTGCGTCGCGTCCGGCCGCTCTGCAGTTGCCGCGGCGATCGCCTGGAACTCGCCCGGCGTTGGCTCGTCGCTGACGGTCATCGACACGCCAATGGCCTTGAGGTAGTTGCGAAGCAGTTCGACCTTCTCGGGCGTCGGGCCTTCATGGACGCGAAACAGGCCCGCGTGCTTGCTCTGTGAAATGTAGTCAGCGCTGCAGACATTGGCCGCCAGCATTGCCTCTTCAATCAATTTGTGCGCGTCGTTGCGCGTGCGGGGAACGATCTTCTCGATGCGCCCGCTCTCGTCACAAACAATTTGCGTTTCAACCGTCTCGAAATCGACTGCGCCGCGGCGCACGCGCGCCTTGTGCAGGGCCCGGTAGACATCGTGCAGGTTGATCAGGTCCGTGACCCGTTCCTTGCGTCGCACCGCTTCCGGGCCGCGCGTATTGGCAAGAATCGCTGCGACCTCGTTGTAAGTGAAGCGCGCATGACTCCACATCACAGCCGGATAGAACTGGTAAGCCGAGACTTCGCCATCTTCACTGACCATCATGTCGCACACCATGCACAGGCGCTCGACTTCCGGGTTGAGTGAACACAGTCCATTCGACAATTTTTCCGGCAGCATGGGAATCACACGGCGCGGAAAGTAAACGCTGGTGGCACGGTCGTAGGCATCGACATCGATGCTCGATCCGGTTTCAACGTAGTGGCTGACGTCGGCTATCGCCACCAGCAGGCGCCAGCCGCCGACCGCGGATTTGCCTCTTCCGATCTTGACCGGCTCGCAATAGACCGCGTCATCGAAGTCGCGCGCGTCTTCGCCGTCGATCGTGACCAACGGGATATCCGTCAGATCGACGCGATGCTTGTGGTCCTGCGGACGAACCGCGTCGGGCAGAGAGCGGGCCAGCGCAATGCAGGCCTGCGAGAACTCATGCGGCACGCTGTACTTGCGCACCGCAATTTCAATTTCCATGCCAGGATCGTCAACCTCGCCGAGCACCTCGGTGACACGTCCCACGGGCTGGCCATAAAGTGACGGCGCCTCGGTCAGTTCGACGACGACAATCTGCCCCGCCTTGGCGGCGCCAGTGGCAGCCTTGGGCACCAATACGTCCTGACCGTAACGCTTGTCTTCCGGAACCACGATCCAGATGCCACTTTCCTGCAGCAGCCGCCCGATGATGGTCTGACTGGAGCGCTCCATGATTTCGAGCACACGGCCCTCGGGCCGGCCCTTGCGGTCCGAACGCACAACGCGGGCCTTGACCCGGTCCTTGTGCAGCACGGCCCGCATTTCATTCGGTGGCAAATAGATGTCGGGACCGCCGTCATCGCGTGTCACAAATCCATGACCATCGCGATGACCTTGCACTATTCCTTCAACTTCATCCAGCAAGCCGCTGGCTTGGCTACTATTTTTGATACAATAACTCTCTTTCCTGAAATGCCCAGGTGGCGGAATTGGTAGACGCACTAGTTTCAGGTACTAGCGAGTAACTTCGTGGGGGTTCGAGTCCCTTCCTGGGCACCAATATAAATGAAATCCGTTCATTTTCTAAGAAGATTAACGGATGCTTTTTGAAATCAGCCGCTGCATTGCCAGCGGCTTTTTTTCGCGTCCACGTCGTGTTCAAGACGTCGTGGCTAAAACGGTTGTGCCACAAGGTCGTGGCCGACGGCGGACACAATGCGCGCCTTGGTAAATTCGCCGACCCGCAATGTCTTGCTGATCTTCTCGGGTGGCAGTAACTGGACCACCCCATCGATCTCGGGCGCATCGGCATAAGTCCGGCCCATGCCGCCTTTCTTCCCCAGTGCGGGCGCCGAATCCACGAGAACCTGCATGGTCGAGCCGATGCGCTGACGCAGCCGGGCCACTGACACTGCTTCAGCGACCGCCATGAATCGCGCTCGTCGCTCCTCCCGGACTTCTGCCGGCAGCATCCCGGGGAGGTCGTTGGCAGTGGCGCCCTGCACCGGGCTGTAGGCAAAACATCCGGCCCGGTCGATTTGCGCCTCGCGCATGAATTCGAGCAGATGGGCGAATTCTTCCTCGGTTTCGCCCGGAAAACCGGCAATGAAAGTGCTGCGCACCACGATGTCAGGACAGTCCTGGCGCCAGCGCAGGATTCGCTCCAGATTCTTCTCACCGCTGGCGGGTCGCTTCATGCGCTTGAGCACATGCGGGTGGCTGTGCTGCAGCGGCACGTCCAGATAGGGCAGGATTTTTCCGGTTGCCATCAGGGGAATGACCTCATCGACGCTCGGATACGGGTACACATAATGCAGGCGAACCCAGGCGCCATAAGGCTCGGCCATCTCCCCGAGCGCCTGCACCAGTTCCAGCATGCGGGTCTTGATAGGCCTGCCGTTCCAGAACCCGGTGCGGTACTTGACATCGACCCCATAGGCCGATGTGTCCTGACTGATCACCAGCAGTTCCTTGACCCCGCCTTCGAAGAGGGCTGCCGCTTCCTTTAGCACATCGCCAATCGGCCGCGACACCAGGTCGCCGCGCATGGAGGGGATGATGCAAAAAGTGCAGCGATGATTGCAGCCTTCGCTGATCTTGATGTAGGCGTAATGCCGCGGCGTCAGTTTCACGCCCGCCACGCCAAACGCATGGGGCACCAGGTCCAGAAAAGGATCATGCGGCCTGGGCAATGCGGCATGCACGGCGTCCATCACTTCCTGCGTTGCCTGCGGACCCGTCACCGCCAGCACGCTTGGATGCATTTGCCGCACCAGATTGCCGCCGCCTGCCGCAGTCTTCGCGCCAAGGCAACCCGTGACGATGACCTTGCCGTTTTCCGCCAGGGCCTCGCCGATTGTGTCTAGGCTCTCCTTGACCGCATCGTCGATGAAACCGCAGGTGTTGACGATGACCAGATCCGCACCCTGGAAGGTCTTGGAGGTTTGATAGCCCTCGGCACTGAGTTGCGTCAGGATCAATTCGGAATCCGTCAGTGCCTTGGCACATCCGAGGCTGACGAACCCGACCTTGGGCGCATTGATTTTCTTTGTTATGACTTCACTCATGTACCGATTGTCCCAGCATTCATCTTTCGATCAGCGTTTGATCCCGAAAGCCCCAAGCATTTGCCCGGTCTGTTTTTCC
>CAIKMZ010000146.1 GCA_903828665.1 uncultured beta proteobacterium | reverse complement strand
CAATCCATGTCCGCGTGGCACTGGATCCCGGATCAAGTCCGGGATGACAACCTCGACCGGGTGCCGGATCCCCGGGACCTGATCCGAGTGCTGGTTGCATCACTTTCTCTGAAACAGTTTTCGCACCACGCCGCGCAGCCAGCTGTGCGCGAGGTCCGGCGTGGCGCTAGGGTGCCAGACCATGTGGACGTCGTAGCTCGCGCCGTGCTTGGGCAGTTCCCAGATGCGCACATCAAAACGCGGTGCGAGCGACTTGGCGTACATCAGCGGCACGATGGCGAGCAGGTCGGTGCGCGTCACCAGATCGGGCAGGGCGGCGTAGTGGCGCGCGCGCAGCATGATGCGCTCGTTGAGTTCGAGCTTGCTGAGCATCAGGTCGACGCTGCCATGAAAGGTGGCGGCCGGCGAGGCCACGGCCAGCGAGGCCGCAGCCAGCTGGCGCGCACTCAGGCGGCTGCCCGCGCGCCAGGCTTGCGGGCGCCAGTTGTCGGCCGTGATGGCGACGAAGTTCTCCTGAAACAGCAGCTCGCTCGCGCTCGCGCTGCGTCCGCTGTCGAGGATGCCGATGGCCAGGTCGATCTCATGCGCCTCCAGCGCAGCGCTGACCTCGGTCGCCGCCACCGCCACGTTCGCGACGTGGCTGCCCGGCGACTCGGCGCGCAGCACCTGCGCCAGCGGCGGCAGGAACATCATCTCGCCCAGGTCGGACAACGACAGGCGCCAGCGCATGTGGCTGCTCGCGGGTTCGAAGACGTCGTCGCTGCTGACCGTGTTCTCCAGCAGGTGCAACTGCTCGATCACCGCGGGCACCATGCGCTGCGCCTTGCGCGTGGGCTGCAGGCCGTGCGGCGAACGCACGAACAGCTCATCATCGAAGATCGCGCGCAGCCGCGCCAGCGCGTTGCTGGTCGCCGGCTGCGACAGCGCCAGATGGCGCCCGGCCTCGGTCACCGAGCCGTGGCGGTAGACCGCGCACAGCACGCGCAGCAGGTTCAGGTCGAGTTGTCTGAAATTCATAAAAACGTATGAGGGTTTGTCCTGATTATGCGTCTCGTGAATGTAGCGGATTTGAAAAATCAATTAGGCAGATGGCGGCAATCGGCCTAAATTGCGCTCCATACAAAGCCCTGACGGGAACACAACAATAACGAAGTCTGCTATGCGCGCACGCGTTTGGCGGAGTTCGGGAAGGAGACGACAAGGTGCTTGAGATCATCATCCAGGGCCGCGGCGGCCAGGGTGCTCAGACCGCCGGCAATCTGCTGGCCGGCGCGTTCCACGCGCAGGGCCTGCACGTGCAGTGCTTCGCCAGCTATGGCGGCGCGCGCCGCGGCACACCCGTGAATTCCTACATCCGCGCCGACGAGCGGCGGGTGCGCGTGCGCTGCGACATCGAGCGCGCCGACGCCATCCTGTGCTTCGACGCCAGCCTGCTTGAAGGCCGGCTGCTGGCCTGCGCCGACGCCGACACGCTGATCGTCGTGAACTCGGCGCGCAGCGCGGCCGAGTTTGCCCACATCCTGCCGAGCCGGCGCGTCGTGCCGATCGACGCGCTGACGATCTCGCGCGAGCAGGGGCTCGGGCGCATCGTGAATTCGGCGCTGCTGGGCGCGCTGGCGCGCGTCATCCAGGCACCCACGCTCGCGGTGCTGACGCAGGCGCTGGTGGACAACGCGCCCAAGCACCATGATGAGAACATCGCCGCCTGCACCGAAGGCTACCGCTGGGCTGACCGGCAACTGTCGGGAGTTGCGGCATGAACGCGCCCATGCCCATCCCCACCACCTGGACCACCGGCAGCACCAGCGCCATCAAGACCGGAACTTGGCGCGCGTCGCTGGCCACGCACATCAAGGCGCCGGCGCCGTGCCACGGCGCCTGCCCGGTCGACGGCGACATCGCCGAGTGGATCGGGCTGGCGCGTGCACGCGATTTCAAGGGCGCCTGGCAGGTCCTGGCGCGGCACAACCCGTTCCCGTCGATTGCCGGGCGCATCTGCCACCACCCGTGCGAGACCGCGTGCAATCGCGGCGGCTACGACGAGGCGCTGTCGATCTGCAAGCTCGAGCGCTTTGTCGGCGACCAGGCGCTGGAACAGGGCTGGCGCTTCGAGGTGGCGACGCCGCCGGGCGCGGGCCATATCGGCATCGTCGGCGGCGGCCCGTCGGGCCTGTCGGCGGCGTTCCAGTTGCGCCGCATGGGTTACGAGGTCACGCTGTACGAAGCGCAGGCTGAACTGGGCGGCCTGATGCGCTACGGCATCCCGGCCTACCGGCTCTCGCGCGATGTGCTCGAAGCCGAGATTGCGCGCATCGTCGCCATGGGCGTCACGGTGCACTGCGGCCATCGAATCGGCAGCACCGAGGAATTCACGGCGCTGGCGGCGCAGCACGATGCGCTCTACCTGGCGCTGGGCGCGGCGCGCAACAAGCGCCTGCCCGCGCTCGATTACACGCAGCCCTGGGTCTGCGACGGTGCGGCTTTTCTCGCTGCGGCCAACGCCGGCAAGCCGCTGGCGCTGGGCCGGCGCCTGCTGGTGATCGGTGGCGGCAGCGCCGCGCTCGACGCCGCGCGCAGTGCGCGGCGCCTCGGCCGCGAGGTGACACTGCTGGCGCTGGAACAGCGCGCGCAGATGCCGGCGCAGGCCGAGGAAGTGGAGGAGGCGCTGGAGGAGGGCATCACGCTGGTCGACGGCGCGCGCCTCGATGCGGTCAGCGGCGCTGCCAGCGGCTTGAGCGTGAGTTGCAGCAAGGTGTTGTTTGTGCCCGGGGCGCAGCGCGGCCAGTTCAGCCTGAACCCGGTGGACGGCAGCGGTTTTGCCATCGCCTGCGACGCGATCGTGACGTCGATCGGGCAGGACCCCGATCTCTCGCTGCTGGGCGAAGGCTTTGTTGCAGTCGGCGGCCTGCTCAAGACCGACGCGCAATTCGCCACCAGCCACGCCGGTGTCTACGCCGGCGGCGACATGACGAGCATGGCGCGCTTTGTGACCGAAGCCGTCGGCATGGGCCAGCGCGCGGCGCAGGCGATTGCGGATGAGCTGCGCCTGCGCCAGGGCGGCGCGGCCGGCGCGCAGCCGACAGAGCGCGAACCGCTGGTGCCGCTCGCGGCCATCAGCACCTTCTATCACCCGACGCAGGCGCGCGCCGCAACCGGGCTGCTAGACGTGCAGGAGCGGCTGTCGCGCGAGGTCGAGGTCCAGCTCGGGCTCGACATCGAACAGGCGCTCTCCGAGAGCGAGCGCTGCTTCTCGTGCGGCACCTGCATCTTCTGCGACAACTGCGTGGTCTATTGCCCGGACATGGCGGTCAAGCGCGTCGAGGGCGGCTACACCGTGTTGCTTGATTACTGCAAGGGCTGCGGTCTGTGCGTCAAGGAATGCCCGACCGGTTCCATGAAGATGCAGGAGGAATTGCGATGAGCACAGCGGCCAAGTCGATCTTGCTGACCGGCAACCAAGCGGTGGCCTGGGGCGCGCGCCTGGCGCGGCCCAAGGTGGTGCCGGTCTACCCGATCACACCGCAGACGCCGGTGCTCGAGCAGCTCACGGCGTTCGCGGCCGAAGGCACGTTCGATGCCGAGATCGTCACGCCCGAGTCCGAGCACTCGGTGATGTCGGCCTGCATTCCGGCTTCGCTGGTCGGCACGCGCGTCTTCACCGCCACCGCGTCGCAGGGCCTGCTGCTGATGCACGAGCTGCTGCACTACGCCAGCGGCGCGCGCGCGCCGATCGTGATGGTCAACGTCAACCGCACCGTGGCTTCGCCCTGGGCCTTCTGGCCGGATCAGACCGACAGCCTGTCGCAGCGCGACACCGGCTGGATCCAGTACTACGTGGAGGACGCGCAGGAGGCCCTGGACAGCGTGCTGCAGGCGTTCCGCGTGGCCGAGCAGGTGCTGCTGCCGACCATGGTCAACCTCGATGCCTTCTACGTCTCGCACGCGCTGGAGCCGGTGCAGGTGCCACAGCAGGCGCTGGTCGACGGCTACCTGCCGCCCTTCAATCCGCCGCATCGCTTTGATACCGACAAGGTCGAGTCCTGGGGCAACGTCGCGACGCAGGACATGTACTACCGCCATCGCCAGAGCTTGGCCGAAGCCATGGCGCGCGTGCCCGCGTTGGCGGCGCAGGCCGATCACGAGTGGGCGCAGCTGACCGGGCGCAGCTTCGGCGTGATCGAGCGCTACCGCTGCGACGGCGCGCGCACCGCGATCGTCACCATGGGCAGCATGTGCGGCACGGTGCGCGACGCGGTGGACGCGATGCGCGAGGCCGGCATGGCCGTCGGTCTGGT
>CAIKMZ010000145.1 GCA_903828665.1 uncultured beta proteobacterium | reverse complement strand
TGCCCAGAGGCCGCAGGATTTTTTCAGACAGGAATGCGTCGATTGTCTGGCCGCTCACCCGCTCGATGATCGCCCCCAGGATGTTGGTGCCGGCGCTGTAGTCCCAGGTGGTTCCGGGCTGGTACGCCAAGGGCAGCTTCGCCACGCGGCTCACGTATTCCGCAAGCGTTTGATTCGGATCGGAATCCACCCTGCTGTCCAGGTATTTCTGTTTCACCGGGGGCTTCGTGAAGTAGCCCGGATAGCCCGAGGTCTGGCGCAGCAGGTCTTGTATCGTCATCTGACGTGATGCCGCACCTTCCTCGATTGCCGTGCTGCCGTCGGCGTTCTTCTTTCCGATACCCACCTTCTGGTCCTTCAATTCCGGAAAGTAATCGGACGCCGGATCACTGAGCAGTATCCTTCCCTCCTCGACGAGCATCATGATGCCGACTGACACAATCGGTTTTGTCATCGACTTGAGCCGGAAGATGGCGTCGGGCCGCATCGCGGCGCCGGATTTTGGATCCTGCACCCCGACTGCATCCGAATAGACGATCTTGCCGTCGCGTGCGACAAGAATCACCGCGCCGGGAATGAACCCTCGTTGTACATTCGACGCGACTTCAGCGCTCAAGTGCTTCAGGCGCACGTCGGATACACCGACATCGCGAGCCTCTCTTGGGCGATCGAGGCTGCCGCAACCCGCCAGGATTGCGGACAGCAGTTCGACCGACGGTAATGCAATCTTGCGCACCATGGCATCCTCCAAACGTATTGAAAATATAAATGGCGTTCAGAGCGATGACGACTGCCGTCAGCGGCAACTTGCCCACCACGGATCCGGTTGCTCAAATGCCCGATGCCGGCCCGGCCCCAACACACAACGCCAGACCCAGGCGCCAGCTTAGGTGCTGCGCAGATCCTCATTTTTGACAAAACGCAAGAGGCGCAATCCGGATGAGACCGATCGATCAGCCCCGTCGGCGCGGGCACTGTCTGTCAACAAAATCAGAGGCCAATACATGCGCGCTTGATCGTTGTCGTTGCACGGGTCCGCTGCAATGACTAGCGTGAGTCATGCTGCAACGCAGTTGTTGCGCGAAGGAGCGATATGAAGATCACTGCACTCATCGAGAACACCCGTTCGCCCGGCATCGAGCACCTGAAAGCCGAACACGGCCTGTCGCTGTTGATCGAGCACGCGAACAGGAAATTCCTGTTCGACACGGGCGCATCCGGCGCATTTGCCGATAACGCCACAGCGCTGGGCATCGACCTCCAGTCGATCGACATGGTCGTCCTGTCACACCATCATTTCGATCATGGCGGCGGCCTGCGGCGATTCCTGCAATCGAACAACAGAGCGCCCATCTACCTTCGCGGTCCGGCTTTGCGTGAATGCTATGGCAAGTTCCTATGGTTTCAAAAGTACATCGGGCTCGACCGCGAACTGCTGCGCGAGCATCAGGACCGGTTCGTCTTCGTGAATGAAAGGACCGGCATCGCGCCCGGGGCTTTCATCCTCACCGACGTGGAGCACACGTATCCGCCGCCACACGGCAACCGGTCCATCTTCGTCAAGGCCAATGGCCAGCTCGAGCCCGACCGCTTTGCACACGAACTGGTTCTGGTGCTGCAGGAAGCCGACGGCCTGGCTGTGTTCACCGGCTGTGCCCATCAGGGCGTTCTGAATATGGTTCAGGCGGTGACCAAGGCGTTCCCGGGCGTTCCCATCAAGGCGGTCCTGGGTGGCATGCACTTCATGGCGTTCCCGCCCTTCAATTTCATAGCCGGCAGCAAGCAGGAGGTGGCACAAATCGGCAAGCGGCTCCTGGCGTTCCCGCTGCACCGTGTTTACACCTGCCACTGCACCGGATCACATGCCTTCCCCGTCCTCAAGGGTGCCATGGGCGACCGGCTTGAGTACATCGGCACCGGGCGCAGCGTATCCGTTTGAGCCGAGGATCGCACGACCGGCGACGGCGCACGCGCCGTGCAGGTCTTGCGCAGCGGCTACGCCGGCTGGTTCGCGAAGAATGCGTCGATCTGATTGGCGACCCAAACAGGTCGCGTCAGGGTCGGCACATGGCCTGCATCGTCAGCAATGACGAGCTTTGCGTTGGGCAGCAGCGACGCCAGGGTCTCGGACGAGCTGAGCGGCACAATCACATCCTTGCGACCGTGCAGGATCAGCGTTGGCAACGTGATGGCGCTCAGGCGCGGCGTCAGGTCGACATGCTCGGCACACGCCATCATCTGCACCGCGTCGGGTCCGTTCGAACGATTGACGATCAGCTTGCCCCATGCGCGCTCGGCGTCGCAATCGCCTTCCGGCGTGCAGGCGTTGACGAAAGCCTCCATCGTCGCCGGGAAGTTGAGCTTGCATCCGGCCAGCAATCGATCCCGCGCCGGCGTCGGCGCCCCGATGTACCGGCCGCCGACGATCACCAGGCCTGAAAAGCGATCGGGGTGAAGCAGCACCGCCTTCAATGCCACCATGGCCCCCATCGATTCCGCGGCCAGAACGCAGGTGTCAATTTCGAGCGCATCGAGCACCCGAAACAGATCCGAAACCAGCAGTTCCATCGTAATCCCGGGTGCGGTACTTCGGGTCGCACCGGTCCCGCGATGGTCATAGGTCACGGTGCGCCAGGACCGGCTCAGCTGCTCAAATGGGGCGGCCCACAGCTCGCCGCTTCCCACCCATCCACCGTGCGCGACAAAGGTCCTCGCCGCACTGCCGTATGACGAAACCAGAATTTCTGCGTCGCTGCTCTTTAGAAACATGATCGGTTCCCTCGGGTTTGGAAGTGCAAGTGCAAGCCTGCGGCTTGAATGGCGGCGCTGGAGCAATGTACCTCCAACCAGAGACCTTGCGGCAAATACGTCAATTGGCGGACCGCTCGCGCCGGACAGCCGACCATGAGCAGGCGCCCGCCGAATACATGGCGTTTGCGAAAATTCTCCGATTCGCCGCTCTGCCGGTTCGCTCAACGCGGTGCCGGCGATGCCGGGGGCGGTGGCGGATAGCGACGCGAGCCGTAGTCGTAGGACGGCAGCTGATTGCCTTTGGAATACATGCACTGCTGGTACGCGATGTCGTAGCGTCGCTGCGCGCTGCCCGCCGTGGCGCCGCTCTGGTTCGCCCCGGCCGTTGCGCCCATGACCGTTCCTATGGCGGCGCCGGCGCCAATATTGCGGTCACCGCGGACCATCGCGCCGGCGATGGCGCCAACGGCCGCTCCGGTCACCGTGGACCTGAGCATGGCATCGGCTGCGGCATCGTTGCCGGCCTGTCCGATCGAATGCGCGGCCCAGCCGCGGCACAGCTGATCTTCCTGCATGAAGACCTCGAACGGCTTGTTCGGCGACGGCATGACGGCCACGGATGGCCCGCTGGGCATCGGGGCGCAGGCCGCCAGCAACAGCGCCGCGATGCCAGCCACGCCGAGGCGGCCCGGCGTCGTGCGGCGCGGAGCCAAACGGGACGCTTCATGGATGTTGCGCATCATGGGCTCCCTGGGGCCGGTGCCGCGCCGACCGGCTGGGCCGGCACCTGCATCCAACCCGAAGGGCAGCTTGACACGTACGGGTAGTAGGCCCTGGCCGGCTCGCAGTAGTACCAGTATGGGGTCGGCGGCGGCGGAGCGATCGCACCGGCCGGCGGGTTCACCACAACAACCGGCGGCTCCCATGGATTGGGATAGGGATAGACCGGCGCTGGATAGAAATACCAGCTGGCGCCCACGACCCACCACCAGCCCCAGCGTCCGTCATGCCGGGCCTGACGCCAGTGACCGCCGCGCCACAGACTCCAGTCGTGCTCGTGGAAACGTGAGATGTCGCCGCGCCATTGCGGCGGTGTCGCGTGCGCCCTTCTTTGCGCCAGCGTTGGCGCGCTCAAGGTCAGTGCGACAAGCGCCAGGCTCAATGCCAGCACAGCCGGCCGAAGCCGGCATCGATCGTGTAGAAGATGTTTCATGGGCAAGCCTCCATTGCACAGACGGATTCTTGGCCTTGCGGCAGCGCACGGTTTGCGATTAATCAAGCCCGCAACCGAATCGTCGGCGCCTGGCCGTCAAGGCCAGTTTTCCAGGCCTGGCGCGCTTGTGTATTCGCAAGCCGCCCCGATATCA
>CAIKMZ010000144.1 GCA_903828665.1 uncultured beta proteobacterium | reverse complement strand
GTTCGGATTCTTCTTGACGAAATCCTGGGACGCATACAGGCAGGCGCCCGGCATCAGGCTGCCAAACATGTCAAGCGTGCCCTTGATCGTGCGCGTGTCGGCGAGCAATCGGATCTCGCCCTTGCGCTCCAGGCTGCTCATGACCGGCTCGCCATGGCTGATGGCATCGATCTGACCCGAGCGCAAGGCCGCGAGCGCATCACTGCTGTTGCCAACGCTGACAAAGCTCACGTCGGTTGGTGCGAGAGCGGCGCGCGCGAGTATCACGTAGGCCACCATCTGGCCGGCCGAGCCGATGGCCGAGATGCCGATCCGACGTCCGCGCAGTTGCGCCGCCGACTTGAAATGCCGCAGCAGCCGCGAAGAAATGCCCATGGCCACGGCCGGCGTGCGGCCCTGCAGCACAAAGGCCTGGAATTTCTGGCCCTGGGCCTGCAGGCGAATGATCTGCGCATAGGGGCCTGACACCACATCGGCGGCGTTGCCGGTCTGCGCCTGTGCCTGCACACTGCGCGCGCCGCCAGCGATTTCACGGATCGTTACGTCCAGGCCTTCAGCCTTGAAATAGCCAAGCTGATCGGCCACCGTCAATACCAGCTGGTACAGGCTGGTATGGCCCACAGCGGCAATCACGAGTCGTGGCTTTTCGAGCCGGGACTCGGCCCACAGCGCGGGCGCACCCAGGGTCGCGGCCGACAGGACCACGGCCGATGAAAAGGTGCGTCGATCAAGCCCGCTGCGGTTCATGCAATGTGTTGCTGCGAAGGTTCAGTTTTCACGTCGGTCCACCAGGGCATGCGCGATCGTGCCCAGGTCCACATACTCGAGTTCGCTGCCCACCGGCACCCCGCGTGCGAGCCGCGTCAGGCGCAGGCCGCGCGCCTTCAGGCCTTCGCCGATCACGTGCGCCGTGGCCTCGCCTTCAGCCGTGAAATTGGTGGCCAGGATTACCTCCTGCACCTGACCGTCGCAGGCACGCTCGAACAGGTCCTGCAAGCCGATGTCCTTCGGACCGATGCCATCGAGCGGACTGAGCTTGCCCATCAGCACAAAGTACAGCCCCTTGTAGGCGCCGGTGCGCTCGACAGCCGATTGATCGGCCGGCGTCTCCACCACGCACAGCTTGCTGGCGTCGCGGCGCGGATCCAGACAGGTGGTGCAGATCGGCGCCTCGGTGAAGGTGTGGCAGCGCTCGCAATGCTGCACCGTCTCGGCAGCCTCCTGCAGCGCCCGCGACAAGGCGCGCGCACCCGCGCGGTCATGCTGCAACAAGTGAAACGCCATGCGCGAGGCGGACTTGACCCCGACACCCGGCAAGCGCCGCAAGGCCTGGATCAGGACATCAAGCGCGTTGGTGTTGGACATTCGGTCAGAACGGGAATTTCATGCCGCCGGGCAACCCGGGCATGCCGGCGGTGATCTTGCCCATCTTCTCGGTCGAGGTCTCTTCGGCCTTGCGCACGGCGGCGTTGAAGGCTGCTGCCACGAGGTCTTCGAGCATGTCCTTGTCATCGGCGAGCAGGCTCGGGTCGATGGTGACGCGTTTGACATCGTGCTTGCAGGTCATGGTGACCTTGACCAGGCCGGCTCCGGACTCGCCCGTGACTTCGATGTTGCCGAGTTCGTCCTGCGCCTTCTTCATGTTGTCCTGCATGGCCTGCGCCTGCTTCATGAGTCCGGCGAGTTGTCCTTTGTTGAACATGGAGTTTCCTTCGATGGTGTTTTGAATGACTGAATTTGAATGGCCCGCAGAGCCTGCCAACTTGGCTCAGGCGCTGACGTGGATCATCACCCCGGCTTGATGCTGCCTGGCACGATTTTCGCCGCAAAATCGCGCATCAGGGTCTGCACAAACGGATCATCAAAAATGATTTTTTCCGCCGCCAGCTGCCGCTCGGCGGCCAGCGCCACATTGCGGCGTGCCGGGCTGTCGGTGACGCGGCCGATCTCCACCACCAGGCGCACCGGGTGGCCGGCTGCCTGCAGCGCAGCGCCCAGGCGTTCGCGGCTGGCCGGCTGGTTTAGGGACTCGCGCTCAACGCGCAGAATCCATTGGTCGGTGTCGCGCGCCACCAGTTGCGACTGCAAGGCCAGCTCGCGCACCATGGCGGTGACGGTCTCGGCCGCAATCAGTTGCTGCACCGTCGCATGCCAGAACTCGCCCTCCTCGGTCGCCTCCAGCAGCGTGGCCGCCGACTGGCCGGCCAGCGCTTCCAGGCGCGAATCCGCCTGCACCCGCACCGGCAGCGCGTCCATTCGGGCTGGCGTCCGCGCCGCGGCCGCCGGTACCGGCTCAGCGCCCGGAACGGGACGCGCGCCGGCAGGCATCTGAACGACGTGCAACTGCTGTGCCTCCGGCAGCACGGCATCCCGCGCCGCGGTCACCAAATCAGTTTGCTTTACAGGGGCCGGTATTGGAGCGGCAGGGGCCGCGGCGGCTCTGACCGGCTCCTGCTGCAGAACGCGAACCGGAGCCACTGGCGGCCGGGGCGCCTCAATCAGACTTTTTTTTTCCGCCGTTGGCCGCGGGGCCGTGGCGGGCTTGAAGGCCAGCAGCCGCAGCAGCACCATGGTCAGCGCCGCGTATTCATCCGGCGCCAAGCCCAGTTCGGCACGTCCATGCAGGCATATGCTGTAGAGCAGTTGCGTCTCATCGGCCGGCATCAGAGCCGCTAGGCGCACCATATCGGCCGCTTCCGGGTCGCTCTCGTCGGTCTGCGCGGCTGCGCCGGGCACAGCTTGCAGCACGGCCATGCGCTGCAGCACCGCGCTCATTTCTTCCAGCGTCGAGGCCGCGCTCAGGCCGTTCAGCCGCAGGGCCTCACTGATCTCGAAAATCGACTTGCCTTCGCCGAGCGCCAGCGCCTCGATCAGCCGCAAGACGTAGGAACGATCCACGCTGCCCAGCATCTGGCGCACCGTGGCCTCGCCAAGCTCGCCCGCGCCAAAGGCAATCGCCTGGTCGGTCAGGCTCAGCGCGTCGCGCATTGAGCCGCGCGCCGCGCGCGCGAGCAGGCGCAGCGACTGCACGTCGGCGCCGACGTTCTCGGCCTGCAGGACCTTTTCCAGATGCTCACGAATGGTCTCGGGCGCCATCGGGCGCAGGTTGAACTGCAGGCAGCGCGAGAGCACGGTGACCGGTACCTTTTGCGGATCGGTGGTGGCAAGCACGAACTTGAGGTACTCGGGCGGCTCTTCAAGCGTTTTGAGCATCGCATTGAAGGCGTGGCCCGTCAGCATGTGCACTTCGTCGATCATGAAGACCTTAAAGCGGCCCTGCACCGGCTTGTAGACCGCCTGCTCCATCAGCGTCTGCACCTCGTCCACACCGCGGTTCGAAGCGGCATCGAGCTCGGTGTAGTCGACAAAGCGCCCGGCGTCGATGTCGGTGCAGGCCTGGCAGACACCGCAGGGCGTGGCCGTGATGCCACCCGTGCCGTCCGGCCCCTGGCAATTGAGCGACTTGGCCAGAATGCGTGAGACCGTGGTCTTGCCGACGCCACGCGTGCCCGTGAACAGATAGGCGTGGTGCAGGCGCTGCGTGCCCAGCGCATTGGAGAGAGCGCGCACCACGTGGTCCTGGCCCACCATCTCGGAGAAATTGCGGGGACGGTACTTGCGGGCGAGCACGAGATAGGACATGCTTTGATTCTAAGCCGACCCGATCCGCCAAGCCCCCTTACAATACTAACTGACGGGCCTTCCCGCATGGTGAAGCGGCCAACCGGGTCAGGTGGGGAACCAAGCAGCCCTAACTGTGGAGCCAGTGCCGGGGTCAAGGCTCGTCAACCTCATTACTTGCCTGGAACATTTCATGGCGGCGCAAACCATTGGCGTCAGCCAATCGCCGACTTGCCGCAGAATCCGGCACATGCCTGCTCCGCAAAGTCGTTCGCATCGCCTCTTCCTGGCACTCTGGCCCGATCCTGACACGCAAGGAGCCATCGTCGACCATGCGAATCTGTGGACCTGGCCTGCAGAATGTGCGCGCTACAAGCCGGTTGATTGGCATGTGACCTTGCATTTCCTGGGCAGCGTGCCCT
>CAIKMZ010000143.1 GCA_903828665.1 uncultured beta proteobacterium | reverse complement strand
TTGAGAAATTGTTTGCAGACGGGTCTCGTCCATGTCGATCACCATGTGGGAAATGATCGACCCAAACCCGCAGTTCAGGCTCATACCTCATTGGAATCACGGACATCGCTTCAGGCTCATACCTCGTTGGATAAGGCTATCTATTTACGCTGCGGACTGTCTCCAGTAGCATTGTCACCAGAATGAAAACTATCTTCGCCAGGCGTCCGTCATGAAAATGTCCAGCCGTGCCAGCTGCCCCTGAAAATCCGCGCCCGGACACGTTGTCGAAAAACCTGTTCGAGGGCATAGACGCCAGCTACCGGCAGGTGTTTGCGGAAAACCCGCTGCCGATTTGGCTTTATGACGTACAGTCGCTGCGGCTACTGGCGGTCAATGCGGCGGCGTTGGCGATGTATGGCTACAGCAAGCGGGCGTTTCTTGCGCTGAGCGTGCCCGATCTGCACGTCCCGGAAGATGTGCCGCGGCTGCATGAGAACCTCAGGCTGCCGCTGCTGGCGCGGGTGGCGCAGCGGACCTGGCGCCACCGCCACTGCGATGGCCGTGTGATGGACGTCGAAATCGTGACGCAGGACCTTGCCGTTGGCGAGACCGCCGCGCGCATGGTGATGGTGAAGGATGTGTCCGAGCAATTGCGCGCGCAGCAGCACGAGCGTGAACTGACGCAGCGCCTGACCAACACGCTCGAGAACATCACCGATGCATTCTTCACGGTGGACCGCGACGGGCGCTTCACCTATGTCAACGCCCAAGCCGAGAAAATCCTGGAGCGCCGGCGCGATGAGTTGCTGGGCCACATTGTGTGGGACGAGTACCCGGATGCCGTGGGAACGGTGTACCAGACCGAATTCAAGCGTGCGCTGGCAGAATCCTGCACGACCAATTTCGAGGCGCAGGCCGCCGGGGGTGTGAACCGATGGTTGTCGGTGACGTCCTATCCGTCAAAGGACGGTCTGGCAGTCTACTTTCGTGACATCACCGAAAAGCACGAGATCGAGCAGGCGTTGCAGAAAGAACGCCAGACCCTCGCGGCCGTGATCAACGTCACCAGCAACGGCCTGATCAGCATCGATGTCGACGGGCGGATCAACATGTTCAACCCCGCAGCCGAGCGGATCTTCCAGCGCACGCGCGAAAGCATGCTGGGCCAGCCGTTGGACCTTCTGCTGCCGCACGGCGTGCGGGCGATGCACCCGCAGCACCTGCGCGAATTCGCCGCCTCGAACGTCGCCACGCGCGCCATCGGCCTGACCCGCCGCGTCAAGGGGCTGCGCTCGGATGGCCAGATTCTCGAGCTTGAAGTCATCATCTCCAAGATCGAAGTCGGCGAGCAGCAGTTGCTGATCGCCTGCCTGCGCGATGTCACCGAGCGCGTGCGACTGGACGCCGAAGCCCAGCGGTCGCAGACGCGGCTGACCGACCTGACCAAGCGCCTCATGACGCAGGAGCGCTCGCTGGTCAAGGGCCTGGCGCAGACCCTGCACGACCAGTTGGGCCAGACCATGGCCGCCATTCGCATGGCGCACGAAACCATTCTGACGCTGCAGTCCGACCAGGATCTGGCCGTGTCGCCCGGCGTCGCGCGCCTGCAGGGGCAGATGGGCGCGCTGGTGAGCCAGGCCATCGCCCAGATCAGGCAGGTGCTGGTCGACCTGCGCCCGCCGCTGCTGGAGGAGCAGGGCTTTGTCGCAGCGCTCGACAACGAGCTTCGCAACCGCGCGCTGACACAGCCGCAGATCGACATTTCCCTGCACGTCGGGCCCGAGATGGCGCATCTGCGCTGGCCGGCCGAAGTCGAATACGCAGCCTTCATGGTGGCGCGGGAAGCGGTCGAAAACGCGCTGCGCCACTCCGGTTCGCCGACGATTGTGGTGCGCCTGTCGGGCAAGGTCGGCGCCCTGCAGGTGGAAGTCGCGGACGATGGCGAGGGGATGGCGCCGGTGGCGCATATCAAGGAGCGCCACCTCGGCATTCTGGGCATGCACGAGCGCGCGCAGATGATCGGCGCCATCGTGACCGTCGACTCCGCGCCCGGACACGGGACGCGCGTGAATTTCAGCTGGGAGGCGCTGTCATGACGCGGCTCTACCTGGTCGATGACCATCAGATCATGCGCGAAGGTTTGCGTGCCCTGCTCGAGGCCAAGGGCTACGAGGTGGTGGGTGAATCGGCCGACCTGACCGCGGCCCTGGCCGATCTGGTGCGCCTGCGCCCTGAAGTCGTGCTGCTCGACCTCAATCTGGGCGGGCGTTCGGGTTTTGAACTGCTGGTCGAAATTCAACGCCGCCATCTGCCGACGCGCTGCGTCGTGCTGAGCATGTCGGCGCAGCCGCGCGACGTGGCCGAGGCGCTGCGCCTGGGCGCCAATGGCTATGTGCTCAAGGGCTCGCCGGGCAGCGATCTGCTGCAGGCGATCGAGGCGGCGGTGCAGGGCAAGCGCCACCTGGGCTCGGAGGTCATGGGGCTGGCGCTCGAAGTCTTCACGCAGGTCGATGAGGTCGACCCGCTGGCAACGCTGTCGCCGCGCGAGCGCCAGATCATCACCATGGTGGTCAATGGTCAATCGAGCGCGCGCATCGGCCTGGAACTGCATCTGTCGCCCAAGACGGTCGCCACCTACCGCAGCCGCCTCATGGCCAAGCTTAGCGTGAGCGATCTGGCCGGCCTAGTGCGGCTGGCGGTGCGTTTCGGGCTGATCGACGCGGATGGACCGACCGGCGCCACCCCGCATACAGGTCAAGCGGCACTGCGCTTATCCCGCTTGTCCGACACCTGATGTCGATAACTCCCTACAGACGGCGACCCGGGTAAACCCTAAAGTTATCTCCAGGGAGCGAGTATGACGTCCGCAGGGCGCGAATTTGCCAGGGGATAAAAACCATGTTGAACGTACAGGCTGAGACCGGCGCCGTTGCCGGTCGCTGGCTACCTTCGATGCGCCAACCTGCGCTCAAGCTGGAAAAGGATGAGCGCTGGTCCGACTTCTCCGAAGTCCTCAATCTGTTGCACTTTGAAGGCCACCTGCAGCACATCCACGACAACACGCTGTTCCGCCGGCGGCGCCTCAAGGCCGGCCAGTCCGCGCTGTGCATGGGCCAGCCGTTTGACGGCCTGTACGTGGTCCGCTTGGGCGCCCTCAAGACCTGGATGACCCACGTCGACGGCGGTGAGCACGTGGTGGCGTTCCCGATGAAGGGCGATCTGCTCGGTTCCGACGGCGTCTGCCAGGGCAAGTACCTCAGTGAAGTGGTGGCGCTGACCGACTGCGACCTGATCCGGATACCGGCGGAAAGCCTGTTCATGCCCGACTGCGGCTGCAACGACCTGGAGCACGTGGCCTATTGGGCCGTCAGCCGCGAGATCGTGCAGGAGCAGAGCGCCTATGCGCTGACCTATTCGCCCAAGTCCGAGGTGCGCGTGGCGCACTTCCTGTGCATCCAGTCCGAGCGCTTTGCGGCGATGGGCTATTCGCCCAACCAGTTCATCCTGCCCATGACGCGGCGTGATATCGGCAACTACCTCAACGTGACGCTGGAGACCGTGAGCCGGGCCTTTTCCGCGCTGCGCCGGCTTGGCATCATCGAGGTGGAGCGCCGTGAAGTCAGGATCTTTTCGCACGAGGCCTTGCGCAATTACGGCAGCTGATCATCATGGTTGCGGGCAACGTGGTGCGCCTGGCACGCAACGACCCAGAGTTTGACACGATGCTGGTGCCGACCGATGGGTCGGCCCTGTCGATAGCGGCGGCGCTCAAGGCGGTGCTGTTTGCCAAACGCCTGCAGGCGCGTCTGGTGGCCTTTCATTCGATACCGGTCTATCGCTACCCGGTCTATGTCGGGGGCATCCCTTTTGAATACCCGTCCGAAATCGACTACGAGACGCAATGCCGCGCCATCGCCGATCGCTATCTCGATCTGGTGGCGAATGCCGCGACCGCCATGGGTGTGCCGGTGAGCAAGCGCATCGAGTTCAATTCGGCCACGGCCCAGGCCATCGTGGAGGCGGCCCGGCGCGAGAATTGCAGCATGATCTTTATGGGCTCGCACGGTCGCGGCGGCCTGTCGCGCGCCTTTCTCGGCAGCGTTGCTCTCAAGGCCCTGACCCTGGCCCAGATACCGGTGATGGTGGACCGGCCGACCCCCGATGAGATTGGCAATGCCGAAGCGCTGATGCGTGAAAACGCGATCGAGCCCTGAGACGCCCCTCGCCCGAAGGGGCGAAGCCGGGCGGCAATATTGCTGACCGATTTGACAAGAAACCGCCTATAGTTCGCTGACAAACTGTAGTCAAGCAACAGTGGGGCGAATCGGAAGGCGGCAGGGTGCAGGACGCGCGCGTGTATTTTCCAATTGTCGGCATCGGAGCTTCGGCCGGAGGCTTGGTGGCGCTGGAGGCGTTCTTGTCGCATGTGCCGCCCGACGCCGGCATCGCACTGGTCATCGTGCAGCACCTCGATCCGCACCGCAATGGCATGCTGGTCGATCTCCTGCAGCGCCACACGGCCATGCCGGTGGCACAGATTCACGACCAGATGCCGATCGAGCTTGACCACGTTTACGTCATTCCGCCCGGGCGCGATCTTTCGGTCCTCAACGGCGTGCTGCACCTGCTCGAACCGGTCGCATCCGGCGGCCCGCATCTGCCGATCGATTTCTTTTTCAAGTCGCTGGCACAGGATTGCAAGCAGAACGGTGTCGGCGTCATTCTGTCGGGCATGGGCTCGGACGGCACACAGGGCCTGCGCGCCATCAAGCAGGCCGCGGGCGCGTGCTTCGTGCAGACGCCGGCATCGGCACAGTTCGATGGTATGCCGCGCAGCGCCATCCATGCCGGTGTCGCCGACGTGCTGGCGCCGGCGGAGGAGCTGCCGCTGCGCATCCTGGCCTACGTGCGGCGCGCGCAGTTGCGGGCCGAGCCCGACGCGCTTGATCAGGTCAGTCCGGTCGAGGCCGGGTTTCTGGAGAAGGCCGCCATCCTGCTGCAGGCGCAGTCCGGCCACGACTTTTCGCAGTACAAGAAAGGCACGCTGCTGCGGCGCATCGAGCGGCGCATGGGCTTGCATCAACTGACGCGCAGCGCAGACTACCTGCGTTACCTGCGGGAGAGCCCGCAGGAAGCCGAATTGCTGTTCAACGAACTGTTGATCGGCGTGACCAGTTTTTTTCGCGATCCGCCAGTCTGGGCGCAGCTCAAGGCCGAGGTGATTCCGGCGCTGCTGGCCAGCAACCCGCCGGGCGCGGCGCTGCGGGCCTGGATGCCGGCCTGCTCAACCGGCGAGGAGGCCTACACGCTGGCCATGACCTTCAAGGAGGCGCTGGAAGCATCCAGTCTGGAATCCCGCTGCTCGCTGCAGATCTTTGCTTCGGATCTGGACCGGGAAGCCATCGCCACGGCGCGCGCCGGCATCTATGCCCGCAGCATCGCGGCCGAGGTGTCGCAACAGCGGCTCAATCGCTTTTTTCATGAAGACCCGGGCGGCTTTCGGGTGAACGCAGAGTTGCGTGACATGCTGGTCTTCGCGGTGCAGAACGTCATCAATGATCCGCCGTTCATCCGGGTCGATTTGCTGAGCTGCCGCAACCTGCTGATCTACCTGCAGCCGGCGCTGCAGGCGCAACTGCTGGCCTTGTTTCACTATAGTCTCAATCGGGGCGGCTTTCTGGTGCTCGGGGTTGCCGAGTCCGCGGGCGCGGCCGGCGACCTGTTTGCGCAGTTGGGGGGCAAGACGCGCATCTACCGGCGTCTGGACGCGCCGCTGCGGGCGATGCCGACGGGATTTCCGGGCTCGCGGTCCCGGGTTCAGCCCAAGTCCTGGGGTGTCATCGAGGCCAGCAAGGCCGTTCCGGCGACCGCGCTGCGAACGCTCGTCGACGGCATGGTGCTGCAACGCTATGCGCCGGCCGCCGTGCTGGTTGCAGCGCAGGGCGACATGCTTTATTTTAGCGGCAGGACGGGAAGATACCTGGAACCGGCAGCCGGCAGTCCGACCCTGAACCTGTTTGCCATGGCGCGCGACGGATTGAGCCAGGCCTTGAGCGAAGCGTTCCCGCGCGCCCTGCGCGAGAAGGCGCTGGTCACGCTCAAGAAGGTCAGTATCAACGGCGATGGCGCGCCGTACTACGTTGATGTGCTGGTGCAGCCGCTGTCCGAGCCGGCCGCGCTCGATGGAATGGTGCTGCTCGTGTTCTACGATGTGGTGGTCCCGCTGCGACGGCGCGCCGGTCATGCGCCACTCGAGGACAGCGAGGAGGGTGAACGGCTGCAGGCTCTGGACCATGAACTCAAGCGCGCGCGCGAGGAAGCCAAAGCCATGCGCGACGAGATGCAGGCCTCGCAGGAGGAATTGAAGACGAGCAACGAGGAGCTGCATTGCGCCAACCAGGAATTGATGATTTCCAAGGAAGAGCTGCAATCGATGAACGAGGAACTGCAGACCGTCAATTGCGAACTGCAGGCCAAGGTGGTCGACCTCGCGCGCGCCGGCAACGACATGCGCAACCTGCTCGACAGCACCGAGGCCGTGGCCCTGTTTCTGGACCAGGCCCTGAAGATCCGGCGCTTCACGGCTCAGACCGGACGCATCTTCAAGCTGATTGCGACCGATATCGGGCGACCGATCACGGATGTCGCTTCGGACCTGCGCTACCCCGAACTGGTGGCCGACGCGCAGGACGTCCTGCGCACGCTGGTGTGCCGGGAACGTGATGTCCCTGCCACGCAAGGGCGTTGGTTCAAGGTGCGCGTCATGCCCTATCGCACCCATGAGAACCGGATTGACGGCCTCGTGATCACTTTTTCGGACGCCACACAGAACAAGCGGCTGGAGCGCGAGTTGCGCAGCGTCCAGGCGAAGCGGGTGGCGCTACCGGCTGCCAGCGGCGAACAGGATGACGTGCATGGCTTATCGTAGAAATCCGCTCAGCGTGGACGAGTTGCGCCGGCAGGCCAAAGCGCGCCTGCAGGGCCGCGGTGTGCGGGAGGCCAGGGTCATGAGCCCGCCCGAAGTTGACCATTTGATCGAGGAGCTGGAGACCCATCAGATCGAGCTGGAATTGCAGAATGAGCATTTGAACGAGGCCCGCGCGCAACTGGAGTCGGCGCTGAGCCAAAGCAGCGAGCTCTACGATTTTTCGCCGGTTGGCAGTCTGTCGCTCGACGGCAGCGGCACCATCACCAAGCTGAACCTGTCGGCGGCCCGCCTGCTCGGGGGCGAGCGCGCCCGACTGATGGGCGGCAAGCTGGGCCTGTATGTGTCAGAGGCCGATCGTCCGCTGTTCAATGCCTTGATGCAGCGCGCCAGCAGCACGGGTGACGTGCAGGGCACCGAGCTGACGCTGACGAGCATGGAGTTCGTGGTGCAGTACGTGAACATGCGGGTGGCGCCCTTGCCAGCGAACCGCGGCTGGCATGTGGTGCTGGTGGACATCAATGAGCGCCGCATTCATGAGGCGCAGCTGCATTCGAGCGAAGAGCGCTGGAAGCTGGCGCTGGAGGCGTCCGGCGACGGCGTCTGGGACTGGAATGTGCCAAGCGGTGACGTGGTCTATTCAAAGCGCTTTGAACAACTCTACGGCTTTGCCGAGCACGAATACGGCAACCGGATCGAGGATTGGCGCGCGCGCGTGCACTCGGATGACCTGATGCGTGTCGCCGCCGAGATGCAGGCCTACCTGAGCGGCATGGCGAGCGCTTACGCCAGCGAATACCGCGGCCGCTGCAAGGACGGCAGCTGGAAATGGGTGCTGGCGCGCGGCGCTATCGTCACGCGTACGCCGGAAGGACATCCCTTGCGCGTCGTCGGCACGCACGCCGACATCACCCAGCGCAAGCAGGCCGAGCAGGCGCTGCGCGATGCCAACGCGTTCCAGCAGGCGGTGTTCGATTCCCTGGACGCGCGCATTGCGGTGATCGATCAGCATGGAACCATCGTGCAGATCAACAACGCTTGGCATCAGGCCGTGCTGGCCGGCAGCCATGCCGACAGCGCCGCGTACCTGGGCCGCGACTACCTGCAGGTGCTGGCCGGCATTGCGGACAACGACGAGCTGACGCTAACGGTCGCGAAGGCCGGCATCGACGCGGTGCGCTGCGGCGCGTCAATGGCCTTCAAGCTCGATCATCCGTTCTACGCGTCACGCTACGAATCGTGGTTCGGCATGAAGGTGATGGCAGTGCCTGGCGGGCAGGAGCGGATGGTTGTCAGCCATGAAAATGTCAGCGACCTCAAGGCCGCCGAACTGGCCAGCCTGGTGCTGGCCAACACCGATACCCTGACCGGCGCCCTGAGCCGGCGCAATTTCCTGAGTCTGGCGGATCAGGAACTGGCGCGCTCGCTGCGCTACGACCTGCCGCTGATGGTGCTGATGCTCGACCTCGACCATTTCAAGGAAATCAACGACCAGTTCGGCCATGCGATTGGCGACGCCGTGCTGCAGGGCTTCGTGCACACGGTTCGATCGGTGCTGCGCGAGTCCGACCTGATCGGACGCCTGGGGGGCGAAGAGTTTGCGGTTTTGTTGCCCAACACGAACCTGGAGGGCGGTCGCGCGCTGGGCCAGCGCATCATCGACAGCGTGCGCGCCAGCCCGGTGGCGGCCGGCTCGCAGCACGTCTCGTACACCGTGAGCGCCGGCGCCGCGAGCTTCAGCGGCCAGCGCTCGTTTTCAGCGCTCCTGAATCTGGCTGACGTCGCGCTGTATCGTGCCAAGCACCGCGGGCGGGATTGCCTGGAGATGGCGCTGCCCGTGTCGGGCCACGAGGGCCACTCGGGCGGCTCACCCGCCCCTACTTGACCAGCAGGACAGGCAGCGGCGACTGCTGGACCACGCGCTGGGCCACTGAACCCAGCAGCATGTTGCCAACCGCGCCCATGCCGCGCGTTCCCATCGCAATCTGGTCCACCTTGAGGTCGCTCGCGACGCGCACGATTTCATTGGCGACCACGCCATAGGCGCGTGCCGGTTCGCCCAGATTGAGTCCCTTGGTCCGGGCCAGTTCCGCCGCCTTGGCCAGCACCCTGGTTTGCTGGACCTTCTGGTCGGCGTCGATGCGCTGGATGGTGCTGGCAGTGTAGTCGCCGTAGAACACCGGCTCCGGGCTCACGCACAGCAGGGTGGCCTCCAGCGTCAATGCCGACCTGGCCATCCTGGCAACAGCCTCGATGGCCCGGTTCGCCGGCTCGGAGCCGTCAACGGCAATCAGGATCTTCACGATGGTCTTCCTTTCATCGCGGGTCTGCTGGCGCTTCAATCGGGCAGGCGCAGCGCATGGTCCACGCGCTCCTTCAACTCGGCACCCTGGTAGCGTGTCAGATCGCTGTCGACACAGTTGCGCAGCACCAGCCGCGCCGCGGGGCTCAGGACCGGCTTGAGCTGGCCCAGCATCGCGCTCGGGGCGATCAGCACGACGGCGCCGCATTGCCGGGTGCTCACCGCCCGGTTGATGTAATCGGCCAACTGGCGCGCGAAGCTGGCGCGCTGTTTGGCATGGGATTCGGTGCGGGGTTCGAACTGGGTGCCGGCGTGTCCGGTGCGACCGTGCCCTTTGCCGGCGTCGCCGCTGCGATCGCCTTCGCCGTCGGGCTTCAAGGCATCGGTTTGCGGGAAGACGAAGTCATCGAGTTCGTTCAGCGCGTGGCCGGGCGTCAGGCGCTCGAAGCAGCGCGCCCGATGTGCGTTGGCGATCAGGATCCAGGTTTTGTCCATCTTGGTCCTTTCTTCGTGATGGGTCTGCAGTCGGGGCTCGGCGACCGGAACCTGGCCCGCCGTGTTGCGGCGGCTTGAACGCGAACAGTCCTTCTGCGCTGTCAGGAACTTGATCCGATACATGGAATTCACTAAAGTGTCGCGCTAGCGTAGGTTCGATGGTGCGGGCATTGATTGACAAATCGCAACAGACCCGATGGTCACTGCCTCGACCATCGCCCTGTCATCGCCGGGACGTCGATGGGTGGCGTTTCAAAGGAGCAACTCGATGTTCTTCGAAAAGCGTTTCTTGAATACCGTCGAACAAATCCGGTCGCAAGCCGCTGTGCCGCTGCGCATCGAGTTGTGGAATGGCCGGCGTTTTGACTTTTGCGGCGAGCCCGATGTGACTGTGACCATCCCGCGCCCGTCGGCGCTGCGCTACTTCCTGCCGCCCAGTCTCAACAGCCTCGGCGAGGCCTTCGTCGAAGGCCACATCCAGGTGCAGGGATCGCCGCGCAACGTGTTCCGTGTGGCCGAGGGCCTGGCGCGCAGCGTGAGCGCCAGATTGCCTGCGGCCATGCAGTGGCTCGCGGATCACAGCCCGGCGCGTGATCGCGCCGCCATCGAATACCACTACGACGTCTCGAACGACTTCTACGCCCTGTTCCTCGACCCCGCCATGGTCTATTCGTGCGCCTACTACCGCGATGAGGCCGATACGCTCGAAACCGCCCAGTCGCAAAAGCTCGACCACATCCTGAACAAACTGCGCCTGGCGCCCGGCGAAAAGTTTCTCGACATCGGCTGCGGCTGGGGCGCACTGATCCTGCGCGCGGCGCAGCGCTACGGCGCCGTCGCCACCGGCATCACGCTGTCGAAAAACCAGTTCGAGCATGCGCGCGAGCAGATCGCGCGCGCCGGCCTGGCTGACCGCTGCCAGGTGCTGCTGTGCGATTACCGGGACCTGGACCCAGGCGAGGCCTATGACAAGATCGCCAGTGTCGGCATGTTCGAGCACGTCGGATTGAAGAACCTGCGGACTTACTTTCAGGTGATCCACGGCTTGCTCAAGCCCGATGGCCTGGTGCTCAACCACGGCATCACGAGCAGCGATGTGGAAAGCCGCTGGATCGGCATGGGCGCGGGCGAGTTCATCGACCGCTACGTCTTTCCGGATGGCGAGTTGCCGCACCTGTCGCTGGCGCTGCGTGAAATGGCCGGCGCTGATCTGGAAGCGCTCGACATCGAATCGCTGCGCCGGCACTACGCCCGCACCTGCGAGGCCTGGTCGGACCGGCTCGAGGCGCACAGCGCGGAGGCGGTGCGCATGATCGGCGAGCGGCGCTACCGCATCTGGCAGATCTACCTGGCCGGCTGCGCCTACGGCTTTGCCCACGGCTGGATGAACCTGTACCAGATCCTGTGCTGCAAATCGCAAAGCACGGCGCTTTCGCGCCAGCCGCTGACGCGCGACTACATGTACGCCGGCGCGAAGCGTCCCTAAGGGCGCCGCAGCTTGATCAGGTCGGCCGACAGCGCGGTGCCGCAGATGATGATGGCGCCGCACAACAGCATCCAGAGCGAGATCGCCTCGTGCAGGAAGATCAGGCCATACACCACGGCGAACACCGGCAGCACAAAGGTCACCGTCAGCGCGCGCGCCGGCCCGATGTTCTCGATCAGCCAGAAATACAGGATGTAGGCCACACCGGTGCACAGCACGCCCAGCGCCAGCACGGCCAGCCAGGCGGTGGTGTCCGGTGTCTGCTGCGGCCAGAACCAGATCGTCGGCAGCGCCAGGGCCAGGGCTGCGCCGAGCTGGCTGCCGGTGGCCGTGACCAGCGCCGGCAGTCCGCCGAGGTAGCGCTTGGTGTAGCTGGCTGAAAGCCCGTAGCACAGGCAGGCCAGCAGACAGGCCAGCACGGCCCAGCCGCTCGACAGACCCGACGCGTCGGGCTTGAAGCTCGCCTTGTCCCAGGCCAGCAAGGCGACACCGGCAAAGCCGATCAGCAAGCCCAGTACACGTAGGCGTTGCGGGCGGTCATTGAGCCAGAGCCAGGCCACCAGCGCGCCGAACAGCGGCACGCTGGCGTTGAGGATGGCCGACAGGCCGGTGCTGATCGACAGCAGGGCGTAGGTGAAGCAGACAAACGGAAGAGCGGAGTTGAAGACGCCGATGAACAGCACCTTTTTCCAGTGCTGCAGCAGTTGCGGACCCAGGCCGCGCCCAAGCAGGATCGGCAGCAGGAACAGCGTCGCGATGACGACGCGCAGACCGGCGGTGGGCAGTGCGCCGAATGCATGGCCGCCGATGCGCATGAACAAAAAGGATGCACCCCACAGCGCGGCCAGCAGGATGAAGCGCCCGAGCCAGGGCTTGCCTGCACTTGCCGGCTTCAAGCCCGGCTTTCGAGTTGCAGCAACTTGACCTTGCGCTCCAGGCCGCCGGCGTAGCCGGTCAGGGCGCCGAGCGCGCCGAGCACGCGATGACAGGGCACGACAATGGAAAGCGGATTGCGCCCCACGGCGCCACCAACGGCGCGCACCGCGCGCGGCTTGCCGATGGCAGCGGCGAGCGCCGCGTAGCTGCTGTGCTGACCACAGGGAATGGCCAGCAGGGCACGCCAGACGGCTTGCTGGAAGGCGGTGCCGCGCTCGAGGTCCAGCGGCAGGTCGAAGACCTGGCGCTGGCCGGCAAAGTATTGCGACAGTTCGGTCATGGTCTGTTGCAGCACGGGGTTCGCGGCGTCCTGCGGCCAGTCGGCGGTGTCGGGCTGATGGCGCTGGCCCTCGAACCACAGGCCAGCCAGGCGCGCGCCATGCGCGGCCAGGATCATGTGGCCGAGCGGACTCGCGTAGCGGCATTGAACGGTGTCGGGTGCGAACTTCATAGGTCGGTCATTCTAGGTTGGGTGTCATGGGGCAGCGATGCCCAGGCCCGGATCACGGCATAGCTGCGCCAGGGCTGCCAGGCCTGCGCCAGCGTCAGCGCCGCTTTGGCCGGATGCGGCTCGCCTTGTACGCCCAGCGCCTTTTGCAGCGCGACGTCGCCAGCCACAAAGGCGTCGGGCCAGCGCAGCGCGCGCATCGCGATGTACTGCGCGGTCCAGTCGCCGACACCGGGCAGCGCGCGCAAGGCCTTGAGCGTGGCCTCGAGGTCGGCTCCGGCGTGCAATGGCAGGCTGCCTTCGAGCATGGCGCGCGCCAGAGCCTGGATGGCCGCCTGCTGCTGTTTGACGATGCCCAGTTGCCCGAGGGCGTCGCCGCTGGCGCCGGCCAGCACGGCCGGTGTCGGGAACAGGCGGTTCAGTCCCGCCAGCGGCGTCTCAATGACGGCGCCCAAGCGCTGCACCAGCCGCGTGCTCACGGTGCGCGCCGCGGCCACGCTGATGCGCTGGCCGAGCACGGCGCGCACGGCGAGCTCGAAGCCGTCCAGGCTGCCGGGAACGCGCAGGCCGTCGCCTTCGGGAAAGCGCGCGTGCAGCACGCTGTTGATGGCCTGCGGGTCGGCGTCGAGGTCGAGCAGGCAGCGCACGCGCTCCATCATGACCGGCAGCACATCGCGCAGCGAATCGCTCAGCAGCAGATCAATCCGGTGCTGCGCCGGTTCGGTATGCTCGAAGCGGATCAGCAGCCAGCCGGTGAACAGATGGCCGTCGACGGCGACGCTCACGGTCTTGCCGAACTGCTGCTGGTCGCGCGCACGGTTCACGGCTTCGATGCGGTCGATCTGGCGCGTGGCGAAGAAATGCAGCATCGCGTCGACGTCGTAGGGCGGGCGATAGGCCAGCTTGACCCGGATGCCCTGGTCCGGCGCGGCCGTCGCGCCCTTGCCGCGAGCGCGGCGCAACTGCGTCGGATTGAGGGCGTAATGCTGGGCAAACGCCGCATTGAAGCGGCGCAGGCTGGCAAAGCCGCTCAGGCGCGCGACCTCGGTGACGGGCAGCGAGGTATCGGTGAGCAACTGCTTGGCGCACAGCAGGCGGCGTGTCTGCAGGTACTGCAGCGGCGAGACACCCCACTGCGCCTCGAACAGCCGGCGCAGGTGGCGGTCGCTCACGCCCATGCGCTGCGCCAGGGGCGCCACGCCGGGTGTGGCTTCGCCCCAGCCCTCGGGGCTGTCGAGCAAGCGGGCCGCCTGCAGCGCCAGCATGCGGCTGGCGTTCTGCATCGACCAGACGCCTTGTGCTCCCTGGGGCGCGCGCGGCGCGATCTCCGGGCGGCAGCGCAGGCACGGACGGAAGCCGGCCTGCTCGGCCTGCGCCGCCTGGGCAAAGAAGCGGCAGTTCTCGCGCTTGGGCGTGCGCACGCGGCAGACCGGGCGGCAATAAATGCCGGTGGAGGTGATGCCGGTGAAAAAGCACCCGTCAAAGCGTGCGTCGCGGGCCTTGAGGGCGAGGTAACGGGCGTCGTCAGCGGTCTGCGCGGCATCGGGTGTCATGGTCTTCATGATAAGCGGCATGCGGGCATTGCCAAGGCCTGAACCAGCCGTTTTCGGACCTCTCCCTGTCGCGGCCGCCGCCTACAATGCAAGGCACAGCGCAAGCCAAAGACCACTTCTTATTTAGGGATTCCGGTATGCAATTCTCCGCTTCGATCTTCAAGGCCTATGACATCCGCGGCATCGTGCCGAGCACCATCGATGAGGCGATGGCCGAGGCGCTGGGACGGGCCTTCGGCACCGTGGCGCGCGGCGAGGGCGAGAACACGGTCGCGGTGGGGCGCGATGGCCGCCTGACCGGCGCAGTGCTGAGCGCGGCGCTGATGCGCGGGCTGGTGGCGTCGGGCGTCGAGGTGATCGACATCGGGATGGCGACAACGCCGATGCTGTACTTCGCGGCCAGCACGCTGTGCCGCAGCGGCATCCAGGTCACCGGCAGCCACAATCCGAAGGACCACAACGGCTTCAAGATGGTGCTGGCCGGGCGCGCCATCTACGGCGAGGAAATCCAGGGCCTGCGCCGCATCATGGAGGACGAGTCATGGTCGCTGCAAAGCGGCGGCCACCAGCGCGAAGTCGATGTGCTCGAAGCCTACCGCGCGCGCATCGTCGGTGACATCAAATTGGCGCGTCCGATGAAGATCATCGTCGACTGCGGCAACGGCATCGCCGGCGCCTCGGCGCCTGCCATCCTGCGCGCGATCGGCTGCGAGGTGACCGAGATGTACAGCGAGGTCGATGGCAATTTTCCGAATCACCATCCGGACCCGAGCAAGCCCGAGAATCTGCGCGACCTGATCGCAGCGCTGCAGGCCGGCGACGCGGAACTCGGCCTGGCCTTCGACGGCGACGGCGACCGCCTGGGCATCGTCACCAGCAGCGGCAACAACATCTACCCTGATCGGCAGATCATGCTGTTCGCGCAGGATGTGCTCAGCCGCGTCCCGGGCGGCACCATCGTCTATGACGTCAAGTGCACACAGCGACTTGCCCCGGCGATCGAGGCGGCTGGCGGCAAGGCCTTGATGTACCGCACCGGCCATTCGCTGATCAAGGCGAAGATGAAGGAGATCAACTCGCCGCTGGGCGGCGAGATGAGCGGCCATATCTTTTTCAAGGAACGCTGGTACGGATTTGATGACGGCACCTATGCCGGCTGCCGCCTGCTCGAAATCCTGAGCCGCTCACCGGATGCGAGCGCCGTGCTCGACGCGCTGCCGACCAGCTTCTCGACACCCGAGCTCAACGTCAAGTGCGCCGAGGGCGAGGCGCACATACTGGTGGAGCAATTGCTGGCTGCGGCGAAATTCGCTGCGCCGGCGGTCGTGAATCCGATTGATGGCCTGCGCGTCGACTGGCCGGACGGCTTCGGCCTGATTCGTGCGTCGAACACGACGCCGGTGCTGGTCATGCGCTTCGAAGGCCAGACTGAAGCGGCGCTGCATCGCATCGAAGCCGAGATGCTGGCCCTGCTGCGCACCGTCAAGCCCGGCGCCGTGGTTGACGCGGCCGCGCATTGAGCCAAAGCGCAAAGGTTTTTCTTGAAGATCTTGATCGTCAAGCTCTCGTCGCTTGGCGATGTGGTGCATGCGATGCCGGCCGTGCAGGATATCCGCAGCGCGCTGCCGCAGGCGCAGATCGACTGGGTGGTGGAGCGCGGCTTTGCGCCCCTGGTGCGGCGCTGCGACGGTGTGCGGCGTGTCATTGCCTGCGAGCTGCGGCGCTGGCGCAAGTCCCCTTTTTCTGCGGCCACGCGCCGCGACTGGCGCGCCTTCAAGGCGGAATTGCAGCAGGATGAATACGACGCCGTGATCGACCTGCAGGGTCTGACCAAGTCGGCCCTCGTCGCGCGCCTGGCGCGGCTGGCGCCGCGGGGTTTGCGCTTCGGTCTGGCCACGGCCAGCGAAGGCTCGAGCTTCGAAGCGCCGGCGCGCTGGCTGGCTGACGTCTCGATCACGCTGCCGAAGCACATCGACGCCGAGACCCGTTCGCGCCAACTGTGCGCCAAGGCGCTGGGCTACGCGCTTCCCGCCACCAAGACCTGCGGCTTGTACAGCAGCGCGGCGGTGACACCGGTGGTGGCGCTGGTGCACGGCAGTTCGCGCGCCGACAAGCTCTGGCCGCTGGCCTCCTGGCACGCCTTGGGCCAGCGTCTGAATGACGAGGGTTACGCCGTGACGCTGCCGCACGGCAGCGATGCAGAAGAGGCGATGGCGCAGCGCATTGCCGGCGGCATCGCGCGCGCGCAGGTCTGGCCGCGGCTGGGCCTGGATGCGCTGACCGACGCGCTCGGCGGTTGCGCCGGCGTCATCGGTGTGGACAGCGGTCTGAGCCACATCGCGGTGGCGCTGGACCGGCCGCACGTGCAGATCTACAACTTCGACACGGCCTGGCGCACGGGCCCGCAACAATCCGCTCGCCAGCGCTGCGTCTTTGCACAACCGACGCCGTCGGTGGACGCCGTCTGGCAGGCCTGGCTCGCGGTGTCCGGGGGCGGCAACGCATGATGCGCCAGCTCTACAGCCTGTTGATGTGGCTGTTGCAGCCGGCGCTGCGGCGCAAACTGGCCCGGCGTGCCCTGCAGGAACCGGGCTATCTGGAGGCGGTGGAAGAGCGCTTCGGCTACTACAGCGCGAGCGTGGGGGCAGGCGATCCGGCGCCGGGCCGGAAAACAGTGTGGCTGCATGCCGTATCGCTCGGCGAAACGCGGGCTGCGGCGTCGCTGGTGGCTGAATTGCGCAAGCGTCTACCGGGCATGCGCCTGCTGCTCACGCATGGCACGGCAACCGGTCGCGCCGAAGGCGCCAGGTTGCTGCGCCCGGGCGACAGCCAGACCTGGCAACCGTGGGACACACCGGCAGCGGTGGCGCGCTTTCTCGCGCATTTCAGGCCGTGTCTGGGCATTTTGATGGAGACCGAGATCTGGCCGAATCTGGTGGCCGGCTGTGCCCGGTCCGGCGTGCCGCTGGTGCTGGCCAATGCGCGCCTGAGTGAGAAGTCCTGGCGTCAGACCCAGCGCCTGGCCTGGGCGGCGCGGCCCGCTTACGCGAGCCTCACGGCGGTCTGGGCCCAGACGCAGGATGATGCCCGCCGTCTGGCGTCGATGGGCGCAAGGGTTCAGGGCGTCTTCGGCAATCTCAAGTTCGACGCCTCGCCCGATGCTGCGCAACTGGCGAGTGGCCGCGCCTGGCACGCGCGGCTGGCGTGTCGGGTCATTATGTTCGCCAGTTCGCGCGAGGGCGAGGAAGAGGCGCTGCTGCGGCTGCTGGCCGCCGAACCGGCGGCGCGGGCGGCGCACTGGCTGATCGTGCCGCGCCATCCGCAGCGCTTCGACACCGTGGCGGCGATGGTGCAGGCGCAGGGCTTTGCGCTTTCACGGCGCAGCGTGTGGCAGGACGGGCCGCCGGTTTGTGACGCCAGTGGCTGCATCTGGCTTGGCGATTCACTTGGCGAGATGGCGCTGTATTACGGTCTGGCCGATGTGACACTGCTCGGTGGCAGCTTCGAGCCGCTCGGCGGGCAGAACCTGATCGAGGCTGCGGCGTGCGGCTGTCCGGTGCTAATGGGGCCGCACACCTTCAATTTCACGGAGGCTGCCGAACTGGCCCAGGCGGCCGGCGCTGCGCTGCGCGTCAACGACTTGGCGCAGGCGCTGTCACGCGCGTTGGCGCTGGTGCAGGACACGCCGCGCCTGCAGGCCGCCCGCCACGCCGCCGATGTGTTTTCCGGCGCGCACCGTGGCGCGACCGGGCGAACGGTTGAGGCGATTGCGCAGTTGCTGGAGAGCGGCGCTCGCTGAAACTTCTCGCTGTCACAGGCGAACCATGGATTGCGGGGGAGCGTGGGGGTCGACGATCCGGCGCCGGGCCGCCCCAAGCCGGATCAGCCCCCTTCGGGGGCAGCGAACTACGCGAAGCGAGGAGCGTGGGGGCTCTATTTCACCAGCAGTTCGTTGACCCGCTGCAGGTCGTCGGCCTTGAGCGTGCCATTGGCCTGGCGCAGTTTGAGACCGCCGAGCAGCACGTCGTAGCGGGCCTTGGCCAGCCTGGCCTTGGTGTCGAACAGCTGGCTTTGCGAGTTGAGCACGTCGATGTTGATGCGCACGCCGACCTGGTAGCCGAGCTTGTTGGCGTCCAGGGCGCTCTGGCTCGACACTTCAGCGGCTTCCAGCGCCTTGACCTGGCCCAGGCCCGAGAGCACGCCGAAAAAGGCGGTGCGCGTGGCCTGCGCCACGCCGCGGCGGGCGCCTTCAAGATCGTTGCGCGCCTTTTCTTCCAGTGACAGGGTTTCGCGGATGCGGTTCTGGGTTGCGAAGCCGGCAAACAAGGGCAGGTTGAAGCTCAGGCCCAGGGTCGCTGAGTTGACGTGCGAGCCTTTGCTGCCCGGCGTGCTGCTGCCGTCCATGTTGTTGATGGCACTGTAGCTGGCGCCGAGGTCGAGCGTCGGCTTGTGCCCGGCCTTGGCCTTTTCTGTCTCGAGCTGGGCTACATCGAGCGCAATCTGCGCCTGCTGGATCACGGGGTGGCCGCTCTCCGATTGGCCGACCCAGACCTTGACGTCTTCGGGTTGCAGGGCCGGCAGGTTCAGCGGTTGCGCCAGTTCCTGCGGCTGCGTGTTCTCCGCGCCAACCAATTGGTCGAGCGCGATCTTCTTGACCCGCAAGTCGTTGTCGGCGGCGATTTCCTGGGCCACGACGAGGTCGTACTTGGCCTGCGCATCGCGCGTGTCGGTGATGGTCGCGGTGCCGACTTCAAAGTTGCGCTTGGCCGATGCCAGTTGCTCCGCCACCGCTGCTTTCTGCGCCTGGATGAAGGCCAGGCTGTCCTTGGCCGCCAGCACGTCGAAGTAGGCCTGGCTGACGCGCACGATCAAGTCCTGATCGGCGCTGGCCAGCTGGGCCTGCGCCAGGTCGATCTGCTTGATGCCTTGCTGATAGCTGGCCCAGTTGGCGGGACGGTAGAGCGGCTGCGAAGCGCTCAGCGTGCCGCTCTGTGTGCCATAGTTGCTCTCGATCGTCGTGGCCGCATCCTGAGTGTAGCCCTGCCGTGAGCGGGAATAGCCGGCCGCCAGATTGGCCACCGGCAGGATTGCGGACTTGGCCTGATCCGCCTTGGCCAGCGTGGCATCGTATTGCGATTTGGCCGACTGGTAGGACGCATCAAAGCCGCGTGCCGACTCGTACAGTTTCACCAGACTTTGCGCCTGCGCGGGCAGTGCCAGCGCCGCGCCGACCGCAAAGAACAGGGGAAGCAGACGAAACATTTTCATAGGGGCCTCAAAGTCAGGTTGGCGTTGCCGGCTTGGAAACGCCGCAGATCAAAAATGAAAATGCGATGGCACCGGGAAATTCTGCAAGGCTGGCGCGACCGTGTCCCAGAGCTTGTCGGTCTTGAACTCGGCCTCGCCCTTGCGCGTGACCCGGGTGACGCGCATCACCGGCTCCTCGCCTACGATCGCCAGCAGGCGGCCACCGACCTTGAGCTGCGCGAGCAGGGATTGCGGTACTTCGGCCACCGAGCCGCTGAGCACGATCAGGTCGAACGGCGCTTCCGCCGCAGCACCGACCGCGCCGTCGAACTGGCGCACTTCGGCGTTGTGGACGCCGGCCTTTTGCAGGTTGGCGCGCGCCATCCTGACCAGGTCGGGATCGATTTCCAGCGAAATCACGCGCTGCGCCTGATGCGCCAGCAGCGCGGCCATGTAGCCCGAACCGGCGCCGATCTCGAGCACCTTCTCGTGCTTGCGCACTTCGGCGTCCTGCAGTAGGCGCGCCTCCAGGCGCGGCGCCAGCATGCATTGTCCGTATCCCAGGGGAATTTCCATGTCGACAAACGCCAGCGCCTTGTGGGCCAGCGGGACAAAGTCTTCGCGCTTGACCACCGACAGCAGGTGCAGCACCTCGTCGTCCAAAACGTTCCATGGACGAATCTGCTGTTCGATCATGTTGAAGCGGGCTTGCTCGATATTCATGGGGTCACTCCAGGGAGGGTAATTAACGGTTCAGGCAAAATTTTACCCGGCGGCGCCGTCACCGGCGCCCCAGCGCCGGCGCAGCCATTGCGCCAGATCATCCATGTAGCAGTAGACGACCGGCACCACCACCAGGGTCAGCAGGGACGATGTGATGACGCCGCCGATGACGGCCTGGCCCATCGGCGCGCGCTGCTCGGAGCCTTCCGTGATCGCAAAGGCCAGCGGCAGCATGCCGAAGATCATGGCCAGCGTGGTCATCAGGATCGGGCGCAATCGCACCTTGGCCGCCATCAGCAGCGCGGCGCTGCGCTCCATGCCGTCCTCGCGCGCGCGGATCGCAAAATCCACCAGCAGGATGGCGTTCTTGGTCACCAGGCCCATCAGCATCACGATGCCGATGATGGAAAACATCGACAGCGTGGAGCCGAACATCAGCAGTGCCAGCACGACACCGATCAGGGTCAGCGGCAGCGCCGTCATCAGCGCCAGCGGCTGGAAGAAGCTCTTGAACTGGCTGGCCAGGATCATGTAGATGAAGACGATGGCCAGCGCCAGCGCGGAGATCGCATAGTCGAAAGACTCGGCCATGCTCTTGGTCGAGCCGCCCATCTGGTAGCGATAGCCGGGCGGGAAATTGATGCCCGCCAGAACCGCCTTGATGTCGTTCGAGACTTCGCCAACCGAGCGCTGGTAGACATTGGTGTTGATGGCCACTTCGCGCGTCATGTCGCGCCGGTTGATCTGGTTCGGCCCCGTCGATTCGGTCACGCTGGCAATCTGGTTCAGGTGAACGATGCGCGAACTGCCGTCGGCATTGAGACCGAGCGTGAACGGCAGGTGCTGCAGGTCGTCCGGGTTGTCGCGGGCCTGCGGCGCCAGGCGCACATTCACGTCATAAGTCTGGTCGTCCGGCGCGCGCCAGTTGCCGATGGTCTGCCCAGCCACCAGCGTGCGCAGGGCGCTGGCAATCTGGCCGATCCCCAGGCCGAGGTCGGACGCCGCGTCGCGGCGCACGGTCACGTCAATCGTCGGCTTGCGCGGCTTGACGCTGGAGTCGAGGTCGACCAGTCCGGGGATCGCGCGGATCTTCTGCGTGACCAGCCCGGTCAGGCGTTCGAGCTCGGCCAGGTCCTGGCCCTGCAGCGAGAATTCGATCTGCTTTTGCCCGCCCACCGGGTCCATCAGGCCGACGTGGGTCACAACGATGCCGGGCACCTGCTTCAGGCGCTCGCGCAGGACCGCGGACAGCTCGTCGACATTGCGCACGCGCAGCTTGCGGTCCGTCAGCCGGATATAGAAGCTGGCGTAGCTCTTGCCCGCGCCGCTGGTGTTGATGGTGGCCAGCGAGTAGTTGACCTCCGGATAACTGTGCACGATCGCGTCCACCTGCTTGACCTTGGCTTCCGTGACTTCGATCGACGCGCCCATCGGCGTGTAGAAGTTGAGCCAGGTTTCCGAAAAATCGGCCGACGGCACAAATTCCGTGCCCAGCAGCGGCACCATGAAGATGCTGGCGACGAAGATGACGAAGGCCAGGCCCAGCGTTTTGAGCTTGTGCACCAGCGCCCAGCGCAGGATGGCCTGGTAGGCGTCGATCAGCAGTTCCGTCGCATGGTCGACCCAGCCGGTGACGCGGCCGATTGTTCTGTCATAGAAGTTGACGGGCTGGCGCGGCGTTCCGTCGTCGTTGAGGCCATGGTTGCGATGCGCCTCGATGCTGGGGTCGTGCCAGACGCTCGAGAGCATGGGGTCGAGCGTGAAGCTGACGAACATCGAGATCAGCACGGCGGCCACGATCGTGATGCCGAACTCGTGGAAGAACTTGCCGATGATGCCGCCCATGAAGCCGATCGGCATGAACACCGCCACGATCGACAGCGTGGTAGCCAGCACCGCCAGGCCGATCTCCTGCGTGCCGTCGAGCGAGGCCTGGTACGGCTTCTTGCCCATCTGCACGTGGCGCACAATGTTCTCGCGCACGACGATGGCGTCGTCGATCAGCAGGCCCACGCACAGGCTCAGCGCCATCAGCGTGATCATGTTGATGGTGAAGCCGAACAGGTTCATGAACAGAAAGGTGCCGATCAGGGCGATTGGCAGCGTCAGGCCGGTGATGACCGTCGAGCGCCATGAATTGAGGAACAGGAAGACGATCAGGATGGTGAGCAGCGCGCCTTCGAACAGCGTCTCGCGCACGTTTTCCACGGCCACGCGGATCTGGCGCGCGCCGTCGTAGATCGGCTCAAGCCGCACGCCGGGCGGTAGCTCGGCCTTCATCGCCGCCACCGTTTTCTGCAGGCCGTCGATCACGCCGATGGTGTTTTCATCCTGCGCCTTCTGCACGCTGATGAGCAGGGTGCGCTGGCCGTTGTAGAGCGCCAGGCTGTCGGTTTCCTGGGCGCCGTCGACCACGCTGGCGATCTGGTCCACCCGCACCGGCGCGCCGCTCTTGCGCGCCACGATGATCTTGCCGAAATCCTCCGGCCGTTTCATGCGCGCCTCGATCTTCACCACGCGTTCCTGCTCGAGCGAGCGGATCGCGCCCATCGGCAGGTCCTGGTTTTCGTAGCTGATCGCGGACACCACCTGCTCGGGCGTGACGCCGAAGGCTTCGAGCGCCAGTGGCTTGAGGTAGATGTTGATTTCGCGCTTGGCGCCGCCGACCAGCGTCACCGAACCGACGCCGCGCACGTTCTCCAGGCGCTTGCGCAGGACCTGGTCCGACCAGTTCGTCAACTCCACATCACTGAGCTGTTTGACCCCCACGCTTGCCGCTGCGCGTGCTGCGCTGCCCCCCGAGGGGGCGCTCGCGCCTTGGGACGGCCCGCCGGCGCTCGGTGCGGTCTTTGCACCACTATCCGGCAAGACCGCCAAGGACCAGATCGCTTTGCTGGCCGGGTCGAAGCGCAGCACGCGCGGCTCCTTGACTTCGGTGCGAAGGGTGGGGCGCACGATGGCGACTTTCTCGCGCACGTCGTCGGCCGCCTTGCGCCCGTTGATGTGCAGCTGGAACTCGATGATGACGACCGACATGCCCTCGTAGCTGCGCGAGGTCAGGGCGTTGATGCCGGCGATCGAGTTGACGCCTTCCTCCATCTTCTTCGTCACTTCGCTCTCGATGATCTCGGGTGACGCGCCGGGGTACTCGGTGGTGATGACGACGACGGGGAAGTCGACGTTGGGGAACTGGTCGACCTGCAGACGCTGGTACGAGAACAGGCCGAGCACGACGATGGCCAGCATGACCATGGTCGCGAACACCGGGTTCTTCAGACTGACACGGGTGAACCACATGGCTTATTTGACGCCGGGTGTCAGATTGGGCGGCGTGGTGAACCGGACGGCGGTGCCGGCGCGCACGCTGCCGACCGAGCCGGCAATCAGCAGCGCGTTCTCGGGCACGCCCTTGACCGCCACCATGGTCTGGCCGTCCAGCTCGCCGCGCACGCCAATCTCCACCGTCTGGTGCACGACTTGTTGCTGGTTGAGCAACTGCACATAGGGCTGCGGTTCATCGGTGCGCACGGCCGTCAGCGGCACCAGCAGGGCCTGCAGCTGGCCGGTGACCAGTGTGCCCTGGGCAAACAGGCCCTGGCGCAGGCCGGGCGTCGGATCGATGGCCAGGTAGACCAGCACCGCGCGGCTGCCGTTGACGGCGCTCGGGTTGATGCGCACCACGCGCGCCTTGACCGTCGTCGCAGCGCCTTCGATCTGCAGCACGGCGCTCTGGCCCAGGCGCACATCGAGCGATTCGGTAGCGCTCAGGCTGGCTTCGAGTTCGAGCCGGCTCAAGTCCACGATCTCGACGATGCGCGCCTCGACGGCGACGCGCTCGCCCGGTTGCGCCAGGCGCTGCGAGATCAGACCGCTGATCGGCGCCTTCAGGATGGTGTCTTCCAGCGCCTTGGCGGCGATCTCGGTGCCGGCCTGCGCGGCCCGGTAGTTGGCTTCGGCCGAGGCCAGGCTGGACAGCGAGGTTTCGAGCGCGTTCTTGGAAATGAAGCCCTGGTCGACCAGCGAACGGTTGTTCTCGAAGGCGCGCCGGGCGATGTCAAGCTGGCCCTTGGCTGATTCGGCCTGCTGCTGCGCTTGGCGCACACGTGCGTGGTACTCGGACGAATCGATGCGGGCGATGACTTGCCCGGCCTGCACGGCATCGCCTTCGCGCAGCGTCAGGCTCTGCAATTCTCCTGGCACGCGGGCCTTGACGACCGCGCTGCTGACCGCCTTGAGCGTGCCGGAGATCGCCAGCCCCGCCTTCATCTCACGGGTTCTGGCCTGCACCACGTCGGCGGCGCCGAGCTCGATCACGGTCTGCTCGCGCTGCGTCGCGGCAGCGGTCACGGCCTGCTGTTGTGTCTTGCGCGCCGACAGGGCACGCAGGACGCCAACGCCAAGCAAAACAAGCACCAGGGCGACCAGCGCCCATTTCAACCAGCGTTTCATACGGAGCGCGATCCTTTGTCGGAAGCAGGAGAAGACGGGCGCAGGCGCAGGCCGTCAAGCGTGGTTTGCACGTGCGCCGCAAGGAATTCCTCGGGCACAACGGGGTCGGTCGCATCGAAGCAGCATGGATTGCTGTGCTGCATCAGCTGCAGGAAGATCATCGGCGCCAGCACGGCATAGACGCTGTATTTTTTGTCGATCGGGGCGAACTCGCCGCGGTCCACGCCGCGTTGCAGGATGCGCCGGATCAAGTCATGCCCTGGCTGGACGACCTCCTGCTGGAAGAAGGCGGCCAACTCGGGGAAGTTGCCGGCCTCGCTGAGCATCAGCTTGGCGATGCCGGACGACTTGGAACTGCCCTGCTGCTGCCACCACAGCGTCATGGCGTAGCGCAGCATGTCGGGCGTGCTGCCCTGATAGGCTTCGAACTCGGCGTTCCACTGCGGGAAGTGGCCCGAGATGTTCTCCCGCACGACCGCCTTGAACAGTTCTTCCTTGCTGGCAAAGTAGAGGAACAGCGTGCCCTTGGAGACGCCGGCGCGCACGGCCACCTCCTCGACCCGGGTCGCGGCAAAGCCCTTTTCGACGAACAGGTCGAGCGCGGCGGCCAGCAGTTCGCCCGGACGCGCATCTTTGCGGCGTTCGTGGCGGACCAGCGTCGCGGGGCGGGGTTTGGTGACGGCTTGGGAGGAGGGCATGAAGTTAATGACTAGAGGGTTAGTAATGTAGCTTGGAGCGGCGGCACTGTCAATTGCAGGGCCAAGCCCTTCGCGCTGCACAGGACTGGCACAGGCGCGACAATCCGCACCTCGTGCCGGGCTTGATCCGGCATCCACTGTTCAAGGAGCGCTTTCATGTCGGATTCCCTGCAAACCATCACCCTCGGTGGCGGCTGCTTCTGGTGCACGGAGGCGGTCTTCGTCAATGTCAAAGGCGTCGAGGATGTGGAGAGCGGCTACTGCAACGGGCAGACCGTGCAGCCGAGCTACGAGCAGGTCTGCAGCGGCCGGACCGGCCACAACGAGGTGGTCAAGCTGCGCTTCGACCCGCAGCAAATCAGCGTGCGCGAGGTACTGGAAATTTTCTTCCTGATCCATGACCCGACGACGCTGAACCGCCAGGGCCACGACAGCGGCACGCAGTACCGCAGCGGCATTTACTACTCGACGCCGGATCAGGCCGACGTGGCGAAGGCGCTGCTGCAGGAGATGGCAGACAGCGGCGTCTATGACCGGCCGCTGGTCACCGAAGTGCTGCCGCTGGACAACTACTGGCCGGCCGAGGACTACCACCAGGACTTCTTTGCTAAGAATCCGCAGCAGGGCTATTGCATGGCCGTCGCGGCGCCCAAGGTCAGCAAGTTTCGCAAGACCTTTGCGCGCCTGGTCAGGTAAGCCTCGTGTTCGGCGGAACTGAGACAATGGGGTCCCGGCGCCAACCCTGACCCTATGCAACGCATCGACCATCTCTTGCTCAGCAGCAGCCTGGGCAGCCACAAGACGCTGACCAGCTTTCACTTCGGCCGCGCCGGATCCGGCCCCAAGGTCTACCTGCAGGCCAGCCTGCATGCGGAGGAACTGCCCGGCATGCTGGTCGCGCATCATCTGCGCGCCCTGCTTGAAGCGGCCGATGCCGCCGGCACCGTGCGCGGCGAGATCATCCTGGTGCCGGTTGCCAATCCGATCGGACTGGCGCAGCGACTCAATCACAAGGCGATGGGCCGCTTTGAACTCGACAGTGCCGAGAACTTCAACCGGCATTACCCCGACCTGGCCAAGGCCATCGAGCCGGCCTTGCGCGACGTGCTGGGCCAAGACGCGCAGGCCAACATCGCGCTTGTGCGCGAGGCGATCGGCGGCTACCTGCGCAATTGGGCGCCGGCGAGCGAACTGCAAAGCCTGCGCCGCACGCTGCTGCTGCTGGCGCACGATGCCGACAGCGTGCTCGACCTGCACTGCGACAGCGAGGCCGTCATGCATTTCTACACCGAGGATGCCTGCTGGCCGCAACTGGAGCCGCTGGCGCGCTTTCTCGGCAGCGAGGCCATTTTGCTGGCGCGCGATTCGCAGGCCTGGTCCTTCGATGAATGTTTGTCCGGCGTCTGGTGGCAACTGGCCGGCGCGCTGAAAGCCGTCGGCCGCAACGTTCCCTTGCCGCAGGCCTGTTGCAGCACCACGATCGAACTGCGTGGCGAAGCCGAGGTCCGCCATGCGCTGGCGCAGGCCGATGCGCAGGCCATCTTCGGATGGCTGCAGCACGTGCAGGCCGTCGCGTGCGCGCAGGCGCCGCAAGCGCCACCGCTCAAGTGCCAGCCGACACCGCTGGCCGGGTCCGAAACGCTCAAGGCGCCGGGCCCCGGCGTCCTGGTGTTCGCGGCCGAAGTCGGCAGCGATTTGCAGGCCGGCGATCTGGTGGCCGAGATCATCGACCCCATCGCCGGGCAGACGCAGCGCGTCGTGGCCGGCGTGGCCGGCATCTTTTACGCACGCACGCGTGAGCGCTACGTTCACGCCGGCGGCGAGCTTGGCAAGATTGCCGGCGCCAAGGCGTTTCGCAGCGGTCCCTTGCTGGGCGCCTGAGCATGAACAACCCCGTGATATCGGCATTGCTGCCGGTGGTGGTGCTGATCGCCATCGGGTTCATATCCGGTCGCGCCGGCTGGATCAGGCCCGAGGCCAGCAAGGACCTGTCGAATCTGGTGTTCATGGTGCTCACGCCGGCACTGCTGTTTCGCACCATGAGCACGGTGCACGTCGAACAGCTCGATTTCAAACCGGTGGCGATGTACTTCGTGGCCGCCGTCCTGCTGTTTGCGGCGGTGCTGGTCTGGCAGGGCTTCACGCGGCGCGCCGCTGTGCTGGCGCTGGCCGCCACCTTCAGCAACACCGTGATGATTGGCGTGCCGCTGGTCGCTCTGGCCTATGGCCAGGCCGGTCTCGTCATGTTGTTCACCCTGATCTCGGTGCACGCGCTGGTCTTGCTGACGCTCGCCACCATCATGCTGGAACTGGCCGTGGCACGCGAGGCCGCTGCGAGCGGCGAACAGGCCGGGCAGCACATGGCGCTGACGATTCTGGCGGCGGTGCGCAATGGCATTTTTCACCCGGTGCCGCTGCCGATCATGGTGGGTCTGCTGTTTGCGCAGACCGGTTGGGTGTTGCCCGAGATCGTCGACAAGCCGCTGGCGCTGCTGGGCAATGCCTTCGGTCCGATCGCGCTGGTACTGGTCGGCGTCACGCTGACCCAGGTGCGCGTCGGTGCCGATCTCAAGGGCGCGCTCGGACTGGCGCTGATCAAGAACGTCGCGTTTCCGGCGCTGGTGGCGGGCCTTTCCTGGTCGCTTGGCTTGAGCGGTCTGGCGCTGTCGGTGATGATCGTGGCGGCATCGATGCCGATCGGCGCCAACGTGTTTCTGTTCTCGCAGCGCTACCAGGTGGCGCAGGAGCTGGTGACCGCCAGCGTGGCGGTGTCAACGCTGCTGGCGATGCTGACGGTGTCGCTGGTGATGGCGCTGCTGGGGGCGGCGTAGCGTCGCAGACGAGGATTGCGGGTCGAGATGCTATGGATGCCTCCCTCCCCACTGGGGATAAACAGGAGAGCGTTGAACGCCAGGAGCATGAACAGCCGTTGTTCAGGAAGAGACTTCGAGCAATCGAGGTGGATCCTCTGATGGATACGGCATCAGAGTGCCC
>CAIKMZ010000142.1 GCA_903828665.1 uncultured beta proteobacterium | reverse complement strand
TACTTGTGGGACTGGAGAACACCCACGCGTTGCGACGAGGGAGGGTGGCCAGAAGATGCAGCATGTAGGGTGTTGCCGGTATCTCCCGGGTGCCTTCGACCTTGTCACGGATGCTGATGCCTTTCCATTTGGTGTTTATGTCTACCCAGCGCAGCGTCAGCACTTCGCCGGGTCTGGCCCCGGTGAGCAATATCATTTGTAGACAGGCAGAGATAACGGGGTTTTGCAACTGTTGTACGGCGGCAAACCAGACGTTCAATTGCTCGCGCTGTAAGACGTCTTTCTTTACCCCGGCCTTGCCCAGCGCCTCGCGGGCCTTGCTTGTTTTGGCTGGGTTCGAGCGTTGTAGCAGATCGGCGTAGCGCGGCTTCTTTGTAACCGGGTCGGTGGCCTCAGCACACCAGGTCAGGAATACAGTTAACAAGCGCCAGGCGAGCCGAGTTGAAGCAGGTCGAGTTTTGCCCTCGGCGGTGGCCCACGCCACTATCGTGTCCTGGTCAAGGTCTTTGAGCGGCAACGGCATCAACGAGGCAAGTGGCCCCGGCCTAGTCAATTGCTTGCCACCACCCCGTCGGCCTGACGGTAATCCGCCAGGCTTGGCCTTGTCAACATGGTCGCGGTAATGCAGGTCACCCCAGTGTGCTTTTCTTTCCGCCAGGTAAAAGGACCATACTTCGCCGACGGTCAGGGTGGCGGCCTTCGCGGCCTCCACTTTTGCGACGGCGGCTGCCTTCATGTCAAGTGCGGCAGTTCGCCTGTCGAGCTCTACTTCGCGGGGATCTGTCCCATTGTCGACCAGCATTTTCAAGCCCTGGGCTTTCAGCCGCGCCTGATCAATCGGCCAGTCCGTCACGGTGCCGATTGCCATCCTGATGGTCGCACCGTCCAAGCGTGACTCAAACACATACGTCTTACGGCCTGTCGGGGTCACCCTCACCATCAGTGTTGGTGTGTCTGTGTCCCAAAGAAAAGCCTGTGGCTTGTCAGCAGGGCACGCGAAAGTCTCTATGCGCCCGGAGGTCAACCTGACGCGGCTAGTTTGTTTTTTCATGGACGCCCCTTAATCTGTAGGCAACTTGTAGGCAATCTGTAGGCAAATATGCCATATATTGCCACATAAACATCAACATTCTATGTTATGTTCTAGATTAAAAAAGAAACGTAACATGATGATTTATATAGATTGTATCGACAATCATCTACGCTTCAAAATTGATTAAAGTCAGGATTGTGATTCCTGTTGTCGTGGGTTCGAGCCCCATCAGCCACCCCAGTTAATTCAAGGCAAGCCCGCTATCCAAAAGATAGCGGGCTTTTTTCGGGCGCAGTCGCGCTGGCGCGCAAAAAAGAACCCAACCGTGCGGGTTGGGTTGAATCTCTTTCGAGCTGCGTCAAATGAACAAAGCGCAGGGGCTTCGATGCCCACCTGTACGGTAGCACCACGAAGAAACCCTTGCGTCAGGCGGGCCTCAATTCGATCCGCGTCCTATTGTTTCGGGCCTTTGCGGGAACGAATCAGGGATACCACCGCGCTGATGACGAAGATCACGATGAAGGCGCTCAGCAACAGCCACGCGGCGTCTGCCAAGGCGCCGGATGTGGCAGCGTCGCCGGGCTCGCTGGTGGACACGCTGGTATCGGCGCTCTTGTCGGTCATGCTGGTCTCCTGTGAACAAGCGACATGTTAACCCCCGGTGCCTGCGCAACGGCGCTAGCTTGATGCGGAGATCGTGTCGGCACCCGACCAGGCCAGCGGTTTCGCCGGCAGCAGGAACCAGCCGAAGGCAAGTCCCTGCGCCGCCAGTAGGCCCGTGAAGGTCAGACGGAAGGCCTCGGCGCGCGACATGCCGCCGGCCGCGAAGGTTTCGACCGCCGCACCAATGCCCCATTGCAGGCCGAAGGCGCCGGCAAACATCATGAGGTTGAAAGCGGTGTTGACCCGGCCGGAATGGGCGACCGGGAATGCTGCAGAGAGTTGGGAATAGGCCAGCGTGCTCAGGCTGAACGACAGGCCCAGCAAGGGCCACAGAAGACCCGGCTGTGCCAGGTTCATGACAATGGCCAGTTCCACCAGCAGCGCAATGGCCAGACCGCCGGTCAGGAGCATCATCGGCTTGATTCCCCGGCGCATCAGCCAGCTGGTGCAGGTCGCGATGAAGAGGTAGCCGGTGAGCATCGCCGAGCCCATCAGAAACAGGACGCCGGCCGCACCGGCACGCGATGCCCCGTTGACTTCCATCATCCACGGCACGGCCCACAGGCCCTGGATCGCCATGAAGCCGCCGCTGGTCAGGCAGCCCTGCGGCGCAAAGCGCCAGAACACGCGGTTGGAGAAGATCCGGCCGAGCGTGCGGACCTGCTCGCGCAGGGTCTCCCGATGGCCGCCGTCCGGATGGTCGGGCAGCGTTATGACCAGACCGGCGGTCACCGCCAGCAGCAAGGCGAACAGATGGAAGATACCGCGCCAGCCCAGCAGCGGCAGGGCCGTCTCGGCCGGCACGCTGGCCGACAGCGCTCCCATGCTCCCGGCGATCATGATGGTGGCCGTCAGCGCCGGCAGACGCTCGACGCTGGCCCACTGGCTGAATGCCTTGAAGCTCGCCATCAGGCAGGCCGAGACGCCCAGGCCGATCAGCGCGCGGGCCACGACCAGCGACGCCAGCGTCGTGCCCAGGCCGAACAGCGCGCAGCCTGCGGCGGCCACCAGCAGCAGGGCCGCCTCCACGCGGCGCGGCCCGAAGCGGTCGAGCAGCAGGCCGAGCGGCAATTGAAACAGGCCGAACGCGAGGAAGTAGGTGGAGGTCAGAAGCCCCAGGCCGGTTGACGTGATGCCGAGGTCGCGCATCAGCTCGGGCGCGATCACCGCGTTGATGCTGCGCAAGCCGTAGGACAGGAAATAGCCTGCGGCGTAGGCGGGAACGAGCCGGCGCCAAAGCTGAATGGATGGGGTCATGCGGGGATTGTCGGGGGGAACTCGCGCAGTCAGCGAACTTGGGCGACTTCGGCGCCTCGTTCCGTCAGCAGTGCGCGCAGCACCGAGCGATGGCAGCGTGCTTCGTCCTCGCAGTAGCAGCCGACCGAGAAGTCGCTGCTGTGGGAAAGAACGGCGAGCAGATCGAGCACGTGACTGGCGTCTGGCGTGGCCATTTCCTGGCGGTACTTCTTCACGAACACGGCCCATTGCGCCGGCGTTGTCACGGCGCGCCCGAGCGTCATGGTCTCGACGCTCGGCGCGAGATTGGGCAGCCAGACGTCGTACCAGTTCTGTGTGGCGAACTGTGCCTTTGGCACGCCGCGCGGCGGACGCCGCACGGTGCCGATGCGTTGGCCCTCGCCCGGGTTGCGGGCACTGCCCAGTTGCACGACGCGAATGACCATGGTTGCCACCTCCGGTGTATGAATTTCAGTTGCGCCATTTTCGCTGCCAATGGCGGGCGAACCAAGCTGCCACAATGAGACTCTTGCAATCCAACTACTCAAGTCCTGGAGTTCAAATTGATCGAGAGCCACTGTGGCGGCTGCGCCTGCGGCGCCGTCCGCTACCGCGTTGTCGGCAAGCCGCTTTTCAGCACGGTCTGCCATTGCAGGTTCTGCCAGCGCCGGCTGGCCAGCGCCTTCGCCATCATTGCGTCCTTTGACGCGCCGGCGGTCGAGTTCCTGCAGGGGCAGACCAGCGAATGCGAGCACCGTTCGGATGAAAGCGGCCGCTGGTTGCGCATGCGCTTTTGTCCGGCCTGCGGCACCACCGTCGCGCATACCGCCGAGCTTCGCCCCGGCATCATCAGCATCGCCGCCGGCACCTTCGACGAGACCGACTGGTTCGCGATCGACCGGCACATCTGGGTGCAGTCGAAGCAGCCCTGGGTTGCGATTCCTGAGGGTGTTGCCAGCTTCATGCAGGGGGCGGCGCCCGGTTGATGATGATCGCCGCCGGCCGGCTCCATTGCGCGGACCCATTCTGAGTCGGACGCCATGAACGCGGACGCCTTCATTGAGTCGCTGCGCCTGCTGTGCACACGGCGCTTCGGCACGTTCTGGTTTGCCAGTCTGCTTTCCAACATCGGCACCTGGGCGCAGCAGGTGGCGCAGCCCTGGCTGCTGCTGAGCCTGGGCGCCTCGCCGTTCCTGCTCGGGATCGATTCGTTTGCGCTGGCAGCGCCGGTATTTCTTTTGACGCTGATCGGCGGGGCGCTGGCCGATGCCAGGGACCGGCGCCGCACCATTGTGCTGTTCCAGTCGGTGCAGATGATGTGCCCGATCCTGATCGTGCTGTTGCTGCTGTTCGGTGCGGTCCAGCCCTGGATGATCATCGCCCTGTCCATGGTGGTGGGGGTGACCGACGGCTTGTCGATGCCCTCGTTCCAGTCGATCGTGCCCACCATCGTCGAGAAGCAGCAGATCCCCACCGGCATTGCGTTGAACTCGACACAATTCAACCTGTCGCGCATCCTGGGGCCGGCGGTCGCCGGCTTGCTCATGGCCGGAGTCGGCGCCGCCGGTGCATTTGCGGTGAGCGCGGCGTCCTACCTGCCGTTCATTCTGGTTGCGGTCTGGATCCTGCCACGCGGCGTGAGGGCCAGCGGGACCGGCGACGGCTTTGCGTGGCACAGGCTGTACGCGAATGTGCGCGAGGTGCTGCGCCAACCGGTGCAGCGCGGCGCCTTGCTGACGGTCTTCATCAGCGGTCTGCTGTGCGCGCCGCTGCTGGTGTTCTGTCCGGTCCTGGTGAAGGAAGTCTTCCATGGCGACATCAGCCACTTCAGCCTGGCAATGGCTGCGTTCGGTGTCGGCGGCCTGCTCGGCGGCATCGGGCTGCTTGGTGTCGGACAAGGGCGGGACCGCAGGACCTTGAGCTCGGTCTTTGCGATCACCTTTGGCGTGGTGCTGGTGTTCTCGGCATGGAACCGCAGCACCTGGGGCTTGCCGGCGCTGTTTGTCGTGGCCGGTGCTGCCATGACGCTGAGCAACGCGTCGGCCAATTCCATGCTGCAGGTCAGTGCCTCGCCCCGACTGCGCGGTCAGACCGTGAGCCTGTTCATGCTGGCGATGCGCGGCGGCATGGCGCTGGGCGGTTTGCTGACCGGCCTGTCGGTGGCGGCCCTGGGCATTCGCGAGGCGCTCTGCATCAACGGTGTGCTGGCGGTGCTGCTGCAACTCATGGTGGCACGCCACTGGTCACGCGCCGCGCCGCCGACCGGACTCGAGTGAGGCCGCTCCCGCAGGCAGCAGCGCTTCACGCCGGGTTCAAACCGCCAAGTGACCGATGCGCACGCTGTCGCCGCCGCCGTCCTTGGCGCGGTACATGGCGTCGTCAGCGCTTTTGGTGAGTGAAATTTCATCGTCGCCGTTGTCGGGAAAAATGGCGACGCCCAGGCTGCAGGAAATGCTCAGCGTATGGCCATTGACCAGGAACGGGGCGTGCAGCGCGCTGCGGATCTTCTCGGCCAGGCCGAGCGCCGCGCCCGACTCCTGCAATTCCGGCATCAGGACGACGAACTCGTCGCCGCCCAGGCGCGCCACCGTATCGGTGGCGCGCACGGCCAGTTGCAGCCGCTGCGCCACCTCGCGCAGCAGTTCATCGCCCACCGCGTGGCCGAAGCTGTCGTTGATGATCTTGAACTCGTCGAGATCAAGAAACATCAGCGCGCAGTGATCGCCGTTGCGCCGGGCGCGCGCCAGTTCCTGATTCAGGCGGTCGCTGAACAGGGCCCGATTGGGCAGCTTGGTCAGGCTGTCGTGCTGCGCCATGTGACGCAGTTCCTCGGTCATTTCCGCGGCCAGGCGCAAGGCGCGCGCGCGGCCCGTGATCATGAACCAGACCAGCAGCGCCAGCGAACCGCTCAGGCCCGCGCCGGCCACGGCGATCACGGCCGCTGCATTGCGGCCAAAGCGGCTTTCGAATTCGCTCTGCGTGCTCAGCGACAGGGTCCAGGTGTGGCCGGCGACGACCAGGTACTCGGTCGCCGTCAGTGGCGGGGCGCTGCCGGGCAGGCGCCCGGGGCTGTCGTCCCCCGTGCGGTAGAGCAGGGCGGACGGCGACGGGTTGACGTCGTCGTAGATCGACAGCGCCAGACCCGGCGACTGCTTGCCGTACAGGCTGGCCATGAAGTCGTTCATGTGAAAGCCCGCATAAATCCAGCCGATCAGGTGAGCGCGCCGCTGGGCCACCGTGTTGTGCGGTTGGTCCGGCGCATAGACGGGCAGGTACATGAGGAAGCTCGACGGCGCCTCGGCCTCGGTATCGATCGAGAGATGAACCTTGCTGGTGATCGCCGCCAGGCTCGTATCGCGCGCTTTCTCCAGCGCGAGCCGTCGCACCGGATCGGGCCAGATGTCCAGGCCGATCGGCGCCATGTTGAGCCCGGCGTACGGCTCGCGCTGAATGACCAGCACATGCATGTCGTTGCGGCTCTCCGGATGAATCGTGTAGTCCGGATTGCCGAGCCGCTGCATAGCCGCCACATGCGCCGCGCGGTCCTGCGCAGCAACGCGCTGGGCGATGCCGACGATCTGGATGCCGGAAAAATTGGCATCGAGCTGCAGCGTATCGACATAATCATGAATCGCCTTGCGGTTCGTCAGATCGGTCGTGGTCAGCAAACCCTGGACGCCGCGCAGCATCTGCTCGTAGGAGGCGACACGCTGCTCGATGCGGTTCACGGTCTCGCGCAGGGCGAAGTCAAACTCGGATCGCAACTCCTTGCGCGTGCTCGTGCGTTCGAGATCCCAGACGACCCAGGTCAGGCCGAGCATGGCGACAAGAATCAGCCAGGGCAACAGCAGGAGCAGGTTCGCACCTGCCTTCGGTTCACGCTCGGGGGTCACAGTGGCGGCTGGAAATCAAGCATGGAGGCCGCCAGTTCGGGCTTGAAGTACTTGTCGAAGATGCGGCGCATGCTGCCGTCGCGGCGCATGCCGTCGATCAGCGCGCGCCACTGCGCCTGTTCGGCCGGTGCGAGCGACCTCTTCGACATGATCAGGCCGTGCGGCACGGATGGATCGTTGAATTCGACGATGCTGGTGCTGTCGCGGATCGCCTTGGCTTCGAGCGCGGGGAAATCGAAGGGCTCGATGATCATGCCCTGGATGTGGTTGAGCATCAGCGTCTTGTACAAGGGGGCCAGGCCGCTGGACTGGTTCAGGCGGTTGGCGGCCTGCAAGCGGTCGACCAGCCGGTTGGCGCTTTCGCTGTAGCGAAAGCTGCGGATCGTGCCGAGCTGCAATCTTTCATTGCCTTCAAAAGCCGCCAAATTCTGCACGCCCGAATCCTTGCGCACGAGCAGGTAGTACTTGTTGCTGAAGTACCAGGCGAAGCCGGCGTAGCGTTCACGTTCCGCGTTGCTGATGCCAGACAGGCTGAAGTCCAGCGCGCCCGATTCGATCAGCTGCCAGATGCGCGCGCGCGGAAGCAGGCTCACTGTCACCTTGCAGCCGCTGCGCCGGATCAACTCGTCGGTCACATCCTTGTCGATGCCGCTGTCGGTGTCGGCGGAATACAGGAGCCCATGTTCATGCAGTGCCAGGGTGTACGGTCGCGCGCAATCGAATGCGGCGGCGCAGGCCGGGCCGATGGCGCCCAGCGCGAGCAGGAAGGAGATCAGGCTGCGGGCAATCATGGCAACGCCTCGGTTTGTTACTTCTTGTTTTACCCCTGAGGGGCCGATGATACTGACACCGGCCCATTTCTGGTGCCGGTCGGGTCTATGCACCGGATTTCATCCGTTGCGGATCCGGCTTGCCAGCGCCTTGGTGAACGCCGCGGTATTGGCGCTGCCGCCGAGGTCACCGGTGCGCACCTTGTCGATGTTGAGCGTTTCATCGATCGCCGTGCGCAGGCGTGTGGCCAGTTCCGCCAGCTTGCAGTGGTCGAGCATCATGGCCGCCGCCAGCAGCAGGGCGGTCGGGTTGGCAATGCCCTTGCCCGCGATGTCGGGTGCCGAGCCGTGCACGGCCTCGAACATGGCGGCATCGGCGCCGATGTTGGCGCCCGGCGCCATGCCCAGGCCGCCGACGAGGCCGGCCACCAGGTCGGACAGGATGTCGCCGAACAGATTGGTCGTGACGATCATGTCGAACTGCCAGGGGTTGAGCACCAGCTTCATGGCGCAGGCGTCAACGATCACGGTGTCGAGCTCGAAGCGGCCCTTGTACTTGCGCTCGTACAGGTCAACGCCGGTTTCCAGGAACAGGCCGGTCAGCGCCTTCATGATGTTGGCCTTGTGAACGATCGTGACCTTCTTGCGCCCGGTCGCGATTGCGTGCTCGAACGCATATTCCAGCAGGCGCCGGCTGCCGGCCCGGGTGTTGATGCCGGTGGCCATGGCGACCGCGTGCGGGTCATCGTCGATCGGGATGTAGTGCTCGTGGCCGATGTACAGGCCTTCGAGGTTCTCGCGCACCACGACCAGGTCGATCTTGTCAAAGCGACCGCCCGGAATGATGGTGCGCGCCGGGCGCAGGTTGGCGTAGAGCTGGAACTCTTCGCGCAGGCGCACGTTCGAGGAGCGGTAGCCGCCGCCCGAGGGTGTCTCCAGCGGGCCCTTGAGGGCGAGCCGGGTGCGCCGGATGCTGTCGAGCGTGGCGGCGGGCAGGGGGTCGCCGGCGGTCTTGATGCCGCCCAGGCCGGCGATCTGGCGGTCCCATTCGAAGGGGGCGCCCAGGGCGTCGAGCGCGACCAGCGTGGCGTCGACGATTTCGGGGCCGATTCCGTCGCCGGGGATCAGTGTGACGGGAATGGTGGTGGACATATTGGTTCTTTCGCAGGCATGGATCAACCCGTGATTATCGGTCTGCCCCGCCTGCGCCGGTCGGGGCGGGTGCGCCGCAGTGCGCTGTTAAGCTATCCCGGTGCTACTTTGGAGTATCCGGCATGGAATTGACAGAAGGCATCGCGACCCGCAGCAGCGTGCGCGGTTTCAAGCCCACCCCCATCCCAGCGGCGCTGTTGCGCCAGGTCCTTGAATTGGCCGGTCGCAGCCCGTCCTACACCAACACGCAGCCCTGGGAGGTGTCGGTCGTCACCGGCGCCAAACGGGACCGGCTGAGCACAATCCTGCATGACCTGGCCGCGGCGCCGGCACCGGGCCAATCCGAGGTCGCTGCGCCGCTGCAATGGCCGGCGCCATGCGAACGCCGCGCCGCCGAGCACAACGCCCGGCGCTTCAAGACGCTGCAGGTCGAGCGCGACGACGCCGCGGCACGCAATGGTCTGCGCCTCATGAACTACCAGTTCTTCGGCGCGCCCTGCGTCCTGTTCCTGTGGCTGGACAAGTCCCTGAGCGAGTGGTCCACCTTCGACCTCGGGCTGTTCACGCAGACCCTGGCGCTGGCCGCGCATGGCGCGGGGCTGGGCACCTGTCTGCAGGCCTCGCTGACGCACTACCCGGATGCGGTGCGAGCGTTCCTGGGCGTGCCCGCGCACAAGCGGCTGATGCTCGGCATCTCGCTCGGCTACCCCGACCCAGATGCCCGGCTCAACAGCTACCGCAGCGCGCGGGCCAGCCTGGACGAGTTCGTGAGCTGGTATGACTAGCGCACCCGGCCATTCTCCGGCGCCTGCTTCAGATCCGCAGCGGCCCGCCGTCAACCTCGCGCTGCAGGGCGGCGGCTCGCACGGCGCCTTCACCTGGGGCGTGCTCGACCTGCTGCTGGAAGACGGGCGCGTTGCCATCGAAGGCATCAGCGGCACCAGCGCCGGCGCCATGAACGCGGTGGCGCTGGCGCAAGGGTTTGCGCAGGTGCACGGCAAGGCCAAGGCTGACCCGCGCGAGGCCGCGCGCGCGGCGCTCGCCAGCTTCTGGGAGGGCATCGTGCAGATGGGCGCGCTGTCGGAGGCGCAGCGCGCGCCCTTCGAGATCCTGTTCGGTCAGATCGGCGGGGCGGCGTCGGCGAGCGAGACCTGGAGCAACGCCATGACGAGCTTCTGGACCAGCACTATGTCGCCGTACCAGAGCAACCCCTTCGACATCAACCCCTTGCGCCGATTTCTGGAAAGCCAGATCGATTTCGAGGCCCTGGCCCGCCTGCCCGCACCCACGGTCTTTGTCGTGGCTACGCGTGTCTCCACCGGCAAGGCCGAAGTGTTTTCGGGCAAACGCCTGAGCGCCGACGCCGTCATGGCATCGGCCTGCCTGCCGATGCTGTTCAAGGCGGTCGAGATCGAGCGCGACCACTTCTGGGACGGCGGCTACTCGGGCAACCCCGCCATCCACCCGCTGATCTACAACTGCGCCAGTCGCGACATCGTGCTGGTGCAGATCAACCCGATCAAGCGCGACGCCTTGCCGACCGACAGCGCCCAGATCATGAACCGCATCAACGAGGTCACGTTCAACGCCGGCCTGATCGCCGAGATGCGCGCCATCGATTTCGTCAAGCGCCTGCTCGCCGCCGGCAAGCTCGATCCGGCGCACTACAAGGATGTGCTCCTGCACCGCATCGACGGCGGCGAGGAACTCGAGGCGTTCTCGGCCGCCACCAAGTCATCGACCAGCGCCAGCCTGATCCATACGCTGCGCGACCTGGGCCGCTCCCACGCACGCGCCTGGCTCGGTCGGCATTTCAACTCGCTTGGCGTCGCCTGCACCGTCAACATCGAGCGCGATTACCTAGACGACATGCGCGTGCCGGTGACGCGCAAGGCGGACCCCGTTTAGATCCAGCCGAACCAGCCCAGCACGCCGCCGGCCGCGAGCAGCCACAGCATGTGGATGCGCGTGCGCCAGACCAGCAGAGCCGTCACGATCGTGAGCAGCCACAGCGGCCAGCTGTTGGCGAATGTGCCCTGATTGGCCGACAGGATCCAGCCGGTGGCGATCAGCAGCGCGATCACGATCGGCGCCATGCCCTGCTTGAAGGCGCGCACCGGACGCAGCTCGCGGTTCTGGTGGCCCCAGCGCGCGGCGGCGAAGGTCAGCGTCGTGCTCGGCACCAAGATGCCGATCATGGCGCACATCACGCCCAGCGCCGCGTAGGGCCAGGCATGGTAGCCGGCCGCCAGACCGCCGCCGGCGTTGATGCCGACGTTCCAGCCAAACAGCGCAATGAACAGCACGTTGGGCCCGGGCGCGGCCTGCGCCAGCGCTATCGAGGAGTTGAACTGGGCGTCGCTGAGCCAGTGCTGCTGCGTCACCAGGTAGCGGTGCATGTCGGGTGCGGTGGTGATGGCGCCGCCCACGGCGAGCAGCGAGAGCGACAGGAAATGGCCCAGCAGCGCCAGCCAGTCCACGGCGTGCAGCGTGATGATCATGCCGCGCCCTGCGGCGCGCGCACACGCCTGAGTTGCCGGTAGGCCCAGGCGAAGGCCAGCCCGCCGATGATCAGCAGCACCCATATCAGCGGCACGCGCAGCAGCGCCACCGCGACGAAGGTGGCCAGCGCGAGCATCGTGCAGGCGAGCTTGCCCATGACGTTGCTCTTGAGCGCGCCGATCAGCCTGATGCCGGTGGCGGTGAACAGGCCGGCGGCGACGGCGCCCATGCCGCGCAGCGCGCCCTGGATGCCGGGAATATCGGTGGTGTTGGAAAGGATGGCGGCCAGCGCCAGCACAAGCAGCAGCGGAATGCCCAGCATGCCCGCCAGCGCCATCAGCGCGCCGCGCATGCCGAAGTAGCGGTCGCCGATCATCAGCGAGAGGTTGACCACGTTCGGTCCCGGCAGGATCTGCGCCACGGCCCAGTCCTCGACGAATTCCTCGCGCGTGAGCCACTGTTTCTTCTCCACCATTTCGCGCTGCACGATGGCGACGACGCCGCCGAAGCCCTGCAGCGCCAGCCAGGTGAAGGACCAGAACAGATCGGAGACCGAGTGCGGGCGCGGACGGTCCGGCGCAGCGTTGTTGCCGGGGTGGGAAAGGGGGCTTTCGGGCATGCGGCGATTATCGCTGCGCAGTCGCCTTGCGCGTGCGCGTCGCCAGCCACAGCCCTGCTGCGATCAGGACAATGGCGCCGAGCAGCCAGAGGTCGAATGGCTCGTACAGCAGCAGCGCGCCGAGCACGGCGGCGGTCAGCGGATTGAGCGCCAGAAAGATCGTGACGCGGGTCGGCGATTCATGCTTGAGCGCGTACAGCCACAGGAAGTAGCCGATGCCGCTGGAAGCGCCGATGAAGAACACGACACCCCAGGTCTGTGGCAGCAGCTGCGTCACGCGCGCGGGCCAGCCTTCATGCAGCGCCAGCAGCGCCAGGAACAGCACCGAGGCCAGCATGGCGAAGGCGCTGACCTGCAGCGTCGGGTAGCGCTGTAGGTAGGGGCGATAGAAAACGCTGCAACCGGCACCGACTGCGGCACTGGCCAGCACCGCGAGTTCGCCCCACCAGGGGCCGGCGCCGACGTGCATCAGCTTGGGCGCCATCGACAGCGCGACGCCGCTGATCGAGAGCAGCACGCCGAGCAGCAGGCGCAAGCTGATGGCCTCGTGTCCGAGCCCGGCCGACAGCAGCAGTGTCAACAGCGGAAACAGGCTGAAGATCAGCGCCGCCTGCGCGGCACCGACCGATTGCAGGCCGAAGTTGAGCAGCGCGATCAGGATCGCGAACTGCCCCAGCCCCAGCGCTGCCATGGCCAGCACGTCGTGCACGGGCAAGCGGCGCAAGGCGGCCCGGTGTGAACCGTCCGCGGGCGTGCGGTTCCATGGTTTGAATACGAAGGGCAGCAGGCAGAGAAAGCCGATGCCGTAGCGCAGCATGGCCAGCGTCAGCGGCGGCACCTCGGCGACCACCATGCGCGAGGCCACGATGGCCGCGCCAACCTGCACGCCGGTGGCGGCGGCGGCCAGCAGTGCCAGTCTCACAGCTTGAGCGCCCAGGTTTCTCCGACCAGGTCGTGGCCGAAGCCGTGATACGGCTCGCGCTTGACGAGCTGAAACCCGCGCGTCGCGTAGATGTGGCGCGCGGCGTCGAGGCAGCTGTTGGTCCAGAGCACCATCTTCCTGTAGCCCTTGTCTCTTGCGAAGGCCAGGCACTCGTCGGTCAGGCGCGCGCCCAGGCCCAGGCCGCGCGCTTGCGGCGTCAGGATCAGCATGCGTAACTGGGCGACGGTCTTGGACTTGCGCACGACGAAGACCGAGCCGACGAGCTCGCCGTCAATCTCGGCCATCCAGCAGTGCTCCCATTGCGGCTGGTGCCGGCGCAGGTATTTGGCGACGATCTCGGCCACCAGCGCCTCGAACTCGGCGTTCCAGCCGTATTCGCGCGCATAGATGGCCCCGTGCTGCTGCACCACCCAGCCCATGTCACCGGGCTCGGGATCACGCAGGATGATGGAGCGCTTCACGCTGTCAGTAGACCGGCTCGAAGCGCTTGATCGCGGCCTTGAGGTCATCGCTCAGCGCGAAGCCGGCGCCGAACTTCGCCGCGAGTTCATCGGCGCGCTTGACGAAGGCATCGATGCCCATGCCGTAGATGAACTGCATGGCGCCGCCGGTCCATGCCGGGAAGCCGATGCCGAAGATGGAGCCGATGTTGGCCTCGTGCACGCTGGTCAGCACGTTCTCGCTCAGGCAGCGCGCGGTCTCGACCGCTTGGCGGTACAGCAGCCGGTCTTTCAGGTCTGTGATATTCCAGGGCGCATCGGCTTTTTCATACAAGGGCTTGAGCTGCGGCCAGAGGAATTTCTTCGCGCCCTTTTCCTTCGGATACTCGTAGAAGCCGGCGCCGCCGGCGCGGCCCGGCCGCTGGTGGATGCGTACCATGTCGGCCACCAGCAGTTCACCCGGTGTGGCGACATAAGTCTTGCCTTCGGCCGCGAAGTCGGCGCGCGTTTGCTCCATCACGTGCAGGCTCAGGCTGAGCGCCGTCTCGTCCAGCACGGCCAGCGGCCCGACCGGCATGCCGCACTGGATGCCGGCGTTCTCGATGGCTGGCGCGGGGATGCCTTCGCCCAGCATGGCAACGCCTTCCATGACGAAGGTGCCGAAGACGCGGCTGGTGAAGAAACCGCGCGAGTCATTGACCACGATCGGCATCTTGCCGATCGCCTGCACGTAGTCGTAGGCGCGCGCCACGGTTTCGTCGCTGGTTTGCTTGCCGCGGATGATCTCGACGAGCTTCATCTTGTCGACCGGGCTGAAGAAGTGGATGCCGATGAATTTCTCGGGTGCGATGCTGGCCTTGGCCAGTCCGCTGATCGGCAGCGTCGAGGTGTTGGACGCAAAGAAGCCGTCGGCAGCGAGCATCGGCTCGGCTTCCTGCGTCACCTTGGCCTTGAGTTCGCGGTTCTCGAACACCGCTTCGATGATGAGGTCGCAGTCTTTCAGTTCTTGCACCGCGCCCGTGGCCTGGATCCGCGCGAGCAACTGAGTCTGCTGCTCGGCGCTCATGCGGCCCTTGTCGACGCGGCCTTGTGTCAGCTTGGCGCTGTAGGCCTTGCCGGCTTCGGCCTTCTCCTGGCTCACGTCTTTGAGCACGGTGGCAATGCCCTTGCTGGCCTGCACGTAGGTGATGCCCGCGCCCATCATGCCGGCGCCGAGCAGGCCGACCTTGGCCGGCTTGAAACGCGGTGCCTTGCCGGGGCGCGACTGGCCGCTCTTGATCGCGTTGAGGTTGAAGAAGAAGGTGTTGATCATGGCGCGCGCGTTGGCGCCGGTCATGAGCTTGGCCAGATGCCGGCTCTCGATGCGCAGCGCGGTCTCGATGTCCACCTGCAGGCCTTCCACCATGCAGGCCATGATGGCCTCGGGCGCAGGGTACAGGCCGCGCGTCTGCTTCTTGATCATGGCCGGTGCCACCACCAGCATTTGGGCCACGGCCGGGCTCGAGGGCAGGCCGCCCGGCACCTTGTAACCCTTGGCTTCCCACGGGTGTTGCGCGCCCGGGTTCGCGGCAATCCAGGCCAGCGCCTTGGCTTTGAGTTCGGCCGCGGCATCGGGTCCCGGGCTGACGAGCTCGTGCACCAGCCCGAGGGTCTTGGCGTCCTGCGGCGAGAACAGCTTGCCCTCGACGAGGTAGGGCTGTGCGCCCATCAGTCCCAGGTGGCGCGTCATCTTGGTCACGCCGCTGGCTCCCGGCAGCAAGCCGAGCGTCACTTCGGGCAGGCCGAACTGGATCTTTCGGTCGTCAATGGCGATGCGGTGGTGGCCTACGAGCGCCACTTCCCAGCCGCCGCCCAGGGCCGTGCCGTTGAGGCAGCTCACGACCGGCTTGCCCAGCGTCTCGAGCGTGCGGAAGTTCCTCTTGACCAGTTCGATCTCGGTGAAGATGGCGCTTGCGTCCGTGGGCTTGAGGCGCATCGCGCCTTTCAGGTCGGCGCCGGCGAAGAACGTCGATTTGGCCGAGGCCAGGATGATGCCCTTGATCGCGTCCTTGTCCTTGAGCACCTGGGCCACCAGTTCCGACAGGTCCTGCTGCCATTGCCGGCACATGGTGTTGACCGGCGAATTCGGTTCGTCGAAGGTGACGGTGGCGATGCCGTCGGCAAGTTGGTATTGGATGGTCTTCATGAAATTTCCTCAATCGGTTGAGGACAGAGCGGGTGCGCTGCGCGTCACTGCGGTCTGTCCCGCAAATTAATTAGCAACGCTCCACAATGGTCGCGATACCCATGCCGCCGCCGACGCACAGCGTGGCCATGCCGTAGCGCAGTTGGCGCCGGTGCAGCTCGTCGATCAGGATGCCCAGGATCATGGCGCCGGTGGCGCCCAGCGGATGGCCCATGGCGATGGCGCTGCCGTTGACGTTGACCTTGTTGTGCGGCACTTTCATCTCCTTCATGAAGCGCATCACGACAGCGGCAAAGGCTTCGTTGACCTCGAACAGGTCGATCTGGTCGATCGTCAAACCGGCTTTCGCCAGCGCCTTGCGCGCGGCGGGCATCGGGCCCGTCAGCATGATGGTGGGGTCGGCACCGCTCAGGGCGGCTGAGACGATGCGCGCGCGCGGCGTGAAGCCGTGGCGCTTGCCGGCCGCTTCGGAGCCGATCAGGATCGCCGCTGCGCCGTCCACAATGCCGCTGGAGTTGCCGGCGTGGTGCACGTGGTGGATGCGCTCGACCTGCGGGTAGCGCGTCAAAGCCACTTGATCGAAACCCATGGCGCCCATCTGCTCGAACGCGGGCTTGAGCGAGCCCAGGCCTTCGAGCGTGGTCTGCGGCTTGATGAATTCGTCTTCCGCCAGGATGATCTGGCCCAGGAAGTCCTTCACCGGAACAATCGAGCGCGAAAAATAGCCGTTGGCGCGCGCCGCCGTGGCGCGCTTCTGGCTTTCCAGCGCGAAGGCGTCGACGTCCTGGCGCGTGAAGCCCTCGATCGTCGCGATCAGGTCGGCGCCGATGCCCTGCGGCACGAAGGCGGTCTGCGAATTCGTTTCCGGGTCCATCGCCCAGGCGCCGCCGTCCGAGCCGATCGGCACGCGGCTCATGCTCTCGACGCCGCCGGCCACCACCAGGTCTTCCCAGCCCGAGCGCACCTTTTGCGCCGCCAGGTTCACTGCTTCCAGGCCGGAAGCGCAAAAGCGGTTCACCTGCACGCCGGCGCAGGTGTAGTCCCAGCCGGCCTTGAGGGCCGCCACCTTCGGCAGGACGGCACCCTGTTCGCCGATCGGCGAGACGATGCCCATCACCACGTCGTCGACCTGGGCCGTGTCCAGGTCGTTGCGGCGCTGCAGTTCGCTCAGCAGGCCGGCCAGCAGATCGACCGGTTTGACCTCGTACAGGCTGCCGTCCTTCTTGCCTTTGCCGCGCGGGGTGCGGATGGCGTCATACACAAATGCTTCGGTCATGGGATCTCCAGTTCAGAGTCGGTTCAAACGAGCGTGCGCGGCGGCACGGCTACGAATGCAGTATATTGGTTTTCGCAAAGCAATTGCTTCGCATAAATACCCCCATCATCCTGAACCAGGTAGAGCCATGATCCAGAGAAGCATTTTCACGCCCGAACACGAAGCCTTTCGTGACAGTTTCCGCCGTTTCATCGAGAACGAGATCGCCCCGTTTCACGCCGAGTGGGAAGAGCAGGGCTATGTCGACCGCGCGGTCTGGAACAAGGCTGGCGCGAACGGTTTCCTGTGCCTGACCATGCCAGAGGCCTATGGCGGTGCCGGCGCCGACAAGCTGTATTCGGTGGTGCAGATGGAGGAAGTGGCGCGCGCGGGCTGCTCGGGCATAGGCTACTCGCTGCACAGCGAGATCGTCGCGCCCTACATCCTGCATTACGGCACCGAGGCGCAGAAGCAAAAGTACCTGCCCAAGCTCGCCAGCGGCGAGATGATCGGCGCCATCGCCATGAGCGAGCCGGCAGCGGGCTCGGATTTGCAGGGCATCAAGGCCACGGCGCTGCGCCAGGAAGACGGCAGTTATCTGCTCAACGGCAGCAAGACCTTCATCACCAACGGCTGGCACGCGGACCTGGTGATCGTGGTCGCCAAGACCAACCCGGCCGCTGGCGCCAAGGGCACGAGTTTGCTGCTGGTGGAGCGCGGCATGCCGGGCTTTTCCGTGGGCAAGCGGCTCAAGAAACTGGGCATGAAAGCGCAGGACACATCCGAGCTGTTCTTCGATGCGGTCAACGTGCCTGCCGACATGCTACTGGGCGGCCCCGAGCAGGAGGGCCGCGGCTTCATCTGCCTGATGGAGCAGCTGCCGTGGGAGCGCTTGCAGATCGCGATCTCCGCGGTGGCCGCCGCGCAGGCTGCGATCGACTGGACCGTGGACTACGTCAAGCAGCGCAAGGTGTTCGGCCAGCCGGTGGCCGCATTCCAGAACACGCGCTTCACGCTGGCCGAGCTGCAGACCGAAGTCCAGGTGGCGCGCGTCTTCGTCGACAAGTGCGCCGAGCTGCTGCTGACCAACACACTGGACACAGCGACGGCCAGCATGGCCAAGTACTGGTGCAGCGACCTGCAATGCAAGGTGATGGACGAATGCGTGCAATTGTTCGGCGGCTACGGCTACATGTGGGAGTACCCGATCACGCGCGCTTACGCCGACGCCCGCGTGCAGCGCATCTACGGCGGCACCAACGAGATCATGAAGGAAGTGATCACGCGCGCCATGGGACTGGGCGGGAAGTAGTGGCCACGCTGCTGTCGGTTCAGACTTCGTCGGCGCGGCGCGTGCAGATCGGCGGCCGTTCGGTGCTGACCGGAATCCATAAGCAGCCGGTGGCCGGCGATGTGCTGCTCGGGCCGATGGGCCTGCTGGGCGACGAGCAGGCCGATCTCTCGGTGCATGGCGGACTCGACAAGGCGATCTACGCCTACCCGAGCGAGCACTACCCGTTCTGGCAGTCGGCGCGCGCGCGAGCCGGGTTGACCGCCATCGATGACGCCTTGCCGTTCGGCTCGGTCGGCGAGAACCTGAGCCTGCTCGGTGTGCTGGAGAGCGATGTCTGGGTCGGTGACGTGCTGCGCTTTGCACACTGCGAACTGCGCGTGACGCAGCCACGCGAGCCGTGCTACAAGTTCAATGCCGCGATGGGTTTCAACAGCGCCGGCAAGGCCATGGCGCATCACGGCAATTGCGGTTTTTATCTCGCCGTGCAGCGCAGCGGCCGTCTAAGCGCGGGTGAGACCTTTGAACTGGTGCCGGGTCAGCGGCGCCTCGGCATTACCGAGGCGTTTCGCGCCAAGATGTTCAAACACCTGCGATAGGCCCCCACGTTCGGCACTGAGTGTCCTCACTGCCCCCCGAGGGGGCGCAACCCGCCTTGGGGCGGCCCGGCGGCGGGTTTCTTCAAAGCCTCGATCTGCGCGTCCTTGTCGAGCCAGAGCTGGTGCACCCATTTCTGGTAGGCCTCGCGCACGGCGGCGTCGCCGGCGTAGTCACCCTGGGCCAGTTCGTGCGGCACCGGCAGACGGCGCACGCGCACGATGACGCGCCGGAGTTTGCCGCTCAAGAACTCGGTGAAGGTCGGCGTGCCATCCGGGTAGACGATGGTCACATCGAGGATCGCCTGGAACTTGTCGCCCATGGCGTTGAGCGCGAGCGCGATGCCACCGGCCTTGGGCTTGAGCAGGTGCTTGTAGGGTGACTGCTGGCGCTGGTGCTTGGCGCGCGTGAAGCGCGTGCCTTCAAGGAAATTCATCACGCTGGTCGGAATCAGGGCGAACTTCTCGCAGGCCTTGCGCGTGGTCGCCTGGTCCTTACCGCGCATCTCGGGATGTTTTTTCAGGAACTCCTCGCTGTGCCGGCGCATGAAGGGGAAATCGAGCGCCCACCAGGCCAGGCCCATGATCGGGACCCAGATCAGCTGCTGCTTGAGGAAGAACTTGAGCAGCGGGATGCGCCGGTTGAACAGGTGCTGCAGCACCAGGATATCGACCCAGGACTGGTGGTTGCAGTTCACCAGGTACCAGCTGCGATAGTCCAGGCCGTCGATGCCCTGCACGTCCCATTGCGTGCGCTGGGTCAGGCCCATCCAGCCGCTGTTGCCGGCGATCCAGGCCTCGGCGATGTGCAGCAGGATCGGGTCGATCAGCAGGCGCATCGCCTTGATCGGGATGATCAGCTTCAGGACCGCGAAGAACAGCAGGATCGGCACCCACAAAAAGACGTTGAGGACCATCAGCGCGGTGGCGATCAGGGCGACCAGCGGTGCCGGCAGGAAGTTGAGCATCTATCGGCACTCCGTCATGGGTGGTTTCAACACGTGCCGGGCAATTATCGGCTCAATTGCGCGCCGGGCAAGCGCGGTCGCCGCAGCTGTCGACCCGGGCTGACGGCTGTCATCCCGGACTTGATCCGGGATCCACTGCCACGCGAGCATGGATTGCGGGTCGGGGCCCGCAATGACAAATCCGGTTGTCATCACGGGCTTGACCCGGGATCCATCACCGACCGGCCGCCCGATACCCCTGCGGCGCGCTTGCCACGGGCAAAACCTTACACTCGGTCTTCCCCCTGCATGTGTGTTCCATGACCGCCTTTCCTGACGTTTCCTATTTCCCGCGCGCTGCGAAGCCGCTGACCGCCTACCGCAAGTACTGGGCGGCCCGCTTCGGCACGGCCAAATTCCTGCCGATGAGCCGCGCCGAGATGGACACGCTGGGCTGGGACAGCTGCGACATCATCCTGGTGACGGGCGACGCCTATGTCGATCACCCGAGCTTCGGCATGGCCGTGATCGGGCGCATGCTCGAGGCGCAGGGTTTCCGTGTCGGCATCATCGCGCAGCCCGACTGGCAGAGCGCCGAGCCGTTCAAGGTGCTGGGCAAGCCCAACCTGTTCTGGGGCGTGACCGCGGGCAACATGGATTCCATGATCAACCGCTACACGGCGGACCGCAAGATCCGCAGCGACGACGCCTACACGCCCGGCGATGTCGGCGGCAAGCGCCCGGATCGCGCGGCCATCGTCTACAGCCAGCGCTGCCGCGAGGCCTTCAAGGATGTGCCGATCGTGCTTGGCGGCATCGAAGGCTCGCTGCGCCGCATCGCGCACTACGACTACTGGTCGGACAAGGTGCGCCGATCGATCGTGGTGGACGCCAAATGCGACCTGCTGCTGTATGGCAACGCGGAGCGCGCGCTGGTCGAGGTTGCGCACCGACTGGCGGCACGCGAGCCGGTGCAGTCGATCACCGATGTGCGCGGCACGGCCTTCGTGCGCCGGCCTGATGACGAATCCGCGCACGACTGGTTCGAGATCGACTCCACGCATGTGGACGAGCCGGGCCACGTCGAGACCCACATCAACCCCTACCACACGACCAGCGAGCAGGCGGCCGCCCAGGGCGCATCCTGTGTCAAGGAGGAGGGCGCAGCCGCTCCTGCGGCGCTTGGCTCGGTCAGTCAGCCGCTGACCTTCGTGCCCAATCCGGCGCTGCGCGGTAAGGGCGGCATCAAGGCGCCGCCGCGCGAACGCAGCGTGATCCGCCTGCCGAGCTACGAGCAGGTCAAGGCGGACGCTGTCCTGTACGCGCACGCGAACCGCGTGCTGCACCTGGAGACCAACCCCGGCAATGCGCGCGCGCTGGTGCAGGCGCACGGTACGGGCGTGACGGCGCGCGATGTCTGGATCAACCCGCCGCCGATTCCCTTGACCACGGCCGAAATGGACTTCGTGTTCGACCTGCCGTATGCGCGCAGCCCGCACCCGGCGTATGCGGATGAGGCGGGCAGCCACGACGGCGCGACCAAGATTCCGGCCTGGGAGATGATCCGCTTCTCCATCAACATCATGCGCGGCTGCTTTGGCGGCTGCACTTTCTGCTCGATCACCGAGCACGAGGGCCGCATTATCCAGAGCCGATCCGAAGACTCGGTGATCCGCGAGATCGAGGACATACGAGACAAAGTCAAGGGTTTCACCGGCACCATCTCGGACCTCGGCGGCCCGACCGCCAACATGTACCGCCTGGGCTGCAAGAGCCCCGAGATCGAGGCGGCCTGTCGCAAGCCGAGCTGCGTCTATCCGGGCATTTGCCAGAACCTCGGCACCGACCACCAGCCGCTGATCCACCTGTACCGGCGCGGCCGTGCGCTCAAGGGCATCAAGAAGATCCTGATCGGCTCGGGCCTGCGATACGACCTGGCGGTGCAAAGCCCCGAGTACGTCAAGGAACTGGTGACGCACCATGTCGGCGGCTACCTCAAGATCGCGCCGGAACACACCGAGCAGGGCCCGCTATCCAAGATGATGAAGCCGGGCATCGGCAGCTATGACAAGTTCAAGACCCTGTTCGAGAAGTTCTCGCTGGAAGCCGGCAAGAAGCAGTACCTGATTCCCTATTTCATCGCGGCGCATCCCGGCACCAGCGACGAGGACATGATGAACCTGGCCTTGTGGCTCAAGAAGAACGGTTTTCGCGCCGACCAGGTGCAGACCTTTTATCCGTCGCCGATGGCCACCGCCACCGCCATGTACCACAGCGGCCGCAATCCGCTGCGCAAGGTCACGCACGACAGCGAGACGGTGGACGTGGTGCGCGGTGAACGGCGCCGGCGCCTGCATAAGGCCTTCCTGCGCTACCACGACGCCAACAACTGGCCGTTGTTGCGCGAGGCGCTCAAGGCGATGGGCCGCGCCGATCTGATCGGCAACGGCAAGCAGCATCTGATTCCCACCTTTCAGCCGCTGACCGACGGCAACTACAGCAGCGCGCGGCGCAAGAATTCAACGCCGGTGGCGACACCAGCGGCCGCGCCGGCCAAGGGACGCCTGCTGACCCAGCACACCGGTCTGCCGCCGCGCGTGACCGGGGCCGGGCGCGCGCCCGCCCAAGGCAAGAAGATACCAGGCTGATCCTGCAGCGTTGCGACCCGTCTCAATGCGTTTCGGCGCGCTGCAGCCGGATGTTGGCGACCAGGCCGCCGCTGGACGAGTTGTTCAGCCCGAACTTGCCACCCATGCGCGCGATCGTGCTCTCGACGATGGCCAGCCCGAGCCCGGCGCCGTTGGCGGCCGTGCGCGCCACCTCGCCGCGGTAAAAAGGCTTGGTCAGCTGCGGCAACTGCTCGGTCGGCACGCCGATGCCGTGGTCGCGCACGCGGATCAGCACCCATTTGCCGCTCGCGCGGGCCGCGATGTGAAGGTCGGCCATGCCGGTATCGACCGACTTGCCATAGCGGCCGGCGTTCTCGATCAGGTTGCTGAGCACGCGGCCGAGTTCGACGCCGTCGGCGAGCACGCGCAGATTGTCTTCGAGTTCAAGCGTGATGCGCATGTCGGTCCGGTTACGCACGCTGAACAGGCAGGCGTCGATGACTTCCTTGAGCACCACGTCTTCCAGCGCGGCCTTGCCGGGGCGGGCGTACTCGAGGAACTTGCCGATGATGGCGTCGAGTTGCGTGATGTCGGCCGCCATGTTGGCACGGGCCTCGGGATCGACCACGCTGAGCTCCGTCTCCAAGCGCAGTCGCGCCAGCGGCGTGCGCAGATCGTGCGAGATGCCCGCCAGCATGATGGCGCGGTCCTGCTCGATCTTGGCCAGTTTCTCGGTCATGCGGTTGAAGCCGATGTTGACGGCCCTGATTTCAGTCGTGGCCACGGTCTCGTCGAGCGTGCTGGCGTCGAAATCGCCGTCGCGCACCCGGCTCGCCGCGAACGACAGCTGCTTCAGGGGCCGGTTGATGCGCCGCGCGATCAGGGCCGCGCCGGCCAGCGACAGCGCGGCCGCGGTCAGCAGCCAGATCAGCCAGGTGCGACCGCCCGTGCGGTTGAAGCGTTCACGATCGGTGCGCATCCAGTAGTTGTCGCCGTCGATGACGAAGCCGACCCACAGTCCTTCCTGCTTGTTGACGCTGTTGGCGAGCTGCGTGCCGGGGCCGAGCCGGTCGACCAGCTCGGCCGTGATGCGCTGACCCAGCGCATCGGTATCGAAGGGCTCGAAGCGGTCGGTCGGCTCGCGCGGCACGATGCGCACGCCTTCCTGCTCGGTCATGGTCTTGATCAGCGAGACGCGCGCGATCGAATCGGCGTGGATCAGCGCGGCGCGGCTCAGGTTGACCAGCGAGGCGATCTGCTGCGCCGTCTGGATCGCGCGCGGCTCGAACTCGAGCGCGCGCAGCGTCTGCAGCCAGGCCAGCACGCTGCCGATCAGCAGCAGCGACAGCAGGAAGAAAGTGCGCCAGAAAAGACTCAGGCCCCAGCGCAGGTGCGAACCGGATTGAGCCCCGGCCGCCTCCAGCGGCATGGCGCCGGAGACGTCGGCGTCGGGCGCGTACGCGTCACTGGGGTCCGTCAAGATGTGCCGTCCGGGACAAAGACGTATCCGACGCCCCAAACGGTCTGGATGTAGCGCGGGTTGGCGGCGTCGACCTCCACCAGCTTGCGCAGGCGCGACACCTGCACATCCAGACTGCGGTCGAACGGCTCGAACTCGCGACCGCGCGCCAACTGCGCCAGCTTTTCGCGCGACAGCGGTTGGCGCGGATGGCGCACCAGCGCCTTGAGCATGGCGAATTCGCCGGTGGTCAGTGGCAGTTCTTCGCTGCCGCGCTGCAAGGTGCGCGCGGCGAGATCGAAGGTGAAGGGCCCGAAACTGACGACCTCATTCTCGCTCGACGGCGAACCCGGCGCCTCGTGCAGCGGACGCCGGCGCAGCACGGCATGAATCCGCGCCAGCAGTTCGCGCGGGTTAAAAGGCTTGCCGAGGTAATCGTCGGCGCCGACCTCCAGGCCGACGATGCGATCCACGTCCTCGCCCTTGGCGGTGAGCATGATGATCGGCGTGCGGTCGTTGGCCGCGCGCAGGCGCCGGCAGATCGACAGGCCGTCCTCGCCGGGCATCATCAGGTCGAGCACGATCAGGTCAACCGCTTCGCGCAGCAGCACGCGCGTCAAAGCCTTGCCGTCTTCGGCCTGCACCACGTCGAAACCTTCCTGCGTCAGGTAACGGCGCAGCAGGTCGCGGATGCGGACGTCGTCGTCGACGATCAGGATCTTGTCGGTTCGTCCAGGGACTTGACTCATAAGGGCACCCAATAATTTGTAACAAGCGTGATTTTGCAAGCTGCTTGTGCTGGATCATGCGGTTTTGCGCACAGTTTGACACACTGTTACAAATCTTGTGCCGATGTGCAGGCTGTTTGTTGAACAATGTCGGCAGCGTTGCCCGGTGTCGCGTTAACTGAACTGTATGAAACAATTTCTGTTGGTGACCTTGATTGTCCTTGTTTCGGCTGCCGCCGCGGGACAGCCTGCGCCTGACGCGCGCGGCGTGCCCGAGCCGAATGCGCCGGCGCAGCGACGCGCCGAGTTGCGCCAGGCGCTCAAAGCCGCGCCCGGCAGCGAGGCCAGGAACCGCGAGGCGCAGCGGCCGGCCGCACCGGCGAACCGCCAACTGTCGGCGCAGGAGCGGGCCGATCTGCGGCAGTTGTTGCGCCAGCAGGGGCCGCAGGACAAACCCGAGCGGCGTTGATGTCCGGCTCGGCCACTCATTTTTCCCGGGGAGTTGTTGTGTTCAAGACCATTAAATGGCTCGCGGCCTGTGCCGTCCTGTCTGGCGCTACGGCCCTGTCGGCCCAGCCGATGCAGACGCCGGCGTCGCGCAACGTGGTGCAACTGTCGGCCAACGGCGCGGTCGAGGTGCAGCAGGACCTGTTGTCGATGTCGTTGAGCACGACGCGCGAAGGCAGCGATCCGGCACTGCTGCAAAACCAGCTCAAGGCGGCGATCGACACGGCGCTGACGGAAGCGCGCAAAGCGGCGCAGCCCGGCCAGCTCGATGTCCGGACCGGCAACTTCAGCCTGTCGCCGCGCTATGACCGCAGCGGCAAGCCGATTGGCTGGCAGGGCTCGGCCGAACTGGTGCTGGAGGGGCGCGACTTCGCGCGCATCAGCGGCGTGGCCGGACGCGTCCAGTCGCTCAACGTGAGCGCGGTCAGCTTCGGACTGAGCCGGGAGCAGCGCGTCAAGGTCGAAGCCGACGCACAGGGCATCGCGATCGAACGATTCAAGTCGCGTGCGCTGGAGATCGCACGCGGTTTTGGTTTTGCCGGCTACACGCTGCGCGAAGTCAACATCAGCAGCAACGAGCAGGGCAATTCGCCGCGCCCGCGCATGCTGGCGCAGGCCAGCTTTGCCGATGCGGCGGTGCCGGTCGAGGCCGGCAAGACGGCCGTCGTGGTGACGGTATCCGGGTCCGTGCAGCTCAATTGAGTCTGCAAGCCGTTTGCCGCGGTCCGCGGCCGACCGCTTACTGCGCGGTCCAGCCGCCGTCCATGTTCCAGGCCACGCCACGCACATTGTTGCCGGCCGGCGAGCAGAAGAACACGGCCAGCGCGCCGAGCTCTTCGGGCGTGGTGAACTGCATCGATGGTTCCTTTTCACCCAGCAGCAGCTTGGTGGCTTCTGCATTCGAGAGGCCCAACGCAGCGGCCTTGGCATCGACTTGCTTTTGCACCAGCGGCGTCAGCACCCAGCCCGGGCAGATCGCGTTGCACGTGATGCCGGTGGCGGCATTCTCCAGCGCCGTCACCTTGGTCAGTCCGACCACGCCGTGCTTGGCAGTCACATAGGCCGATTTCTCGGCTGACGCGACCAGGCCGTGGACTGAGGCGACGTTGATGATGCGGCCCCAGTTGGCAGTCTGCATGGCGGGCAGGGCGAGGCGCGTGGCGTGAAAGGCGCTGCTCATGTTGATCGCGATGATGGCGTCCCAGCGCTCAACCGGGAAGTTCTCGATCCTGGCAACGTGCTGGATGCCGGCGTTGTTGACCAGGATGTCGACGCGGCCGAAGCGCGCCGCAGCCTGCTTCATCATGTCCTCGATCTCGGAGGGCTTGCTCATGTCGGCGCCGTGGTAATCGACTTGCACGCCGAGTGCCGCGATCTCGGCCTTCGGGCCTTCGACATCGCCAAAGCCGTTGAGCATGATGTTGGCGCCTTGCGCGGCCAGGGCCTTGGCGATGCCCAGGCCGATTCCGCTGGTGGAGCCGGTGACGAGGGCGGTTTTGCCTTTTAGCATGTTGTTTCTCCGTGAGGGGCAGGCGTTGCTGCGATTGAATTAGGATGGTGCCATTATCCAGGGATTGATTTCACCATGAACGAACCTAAGCTGAACTACGTAAGCTGCCCCGATGCCGATGGTGGGCACCGGATGGCCTATTGGGAATGGGGGGCGCCGGACGCCGCGCATGTGGTGGTTTGCGTGCATGGTTTGTCGCGTCAGGGACGCGATTTCGACGTGCTGGCGCAGGCCTTGTGCGTTCGATCCGGCAACACGATCCGCGTCATCTGTCCCGACGTCGTCGGGCGCGGCCGCAGCGACTGGCTGAAGGACCCGATGGGCTACCAGATCCCGGCCTATGCGGCCGACATGCTGGTGCTGCTCAACCAGCTAAAGCCGCGCACGCTGGACTGGTTCGGCACCAGCATGGGCGGCGTCATCGGCATGATCTTGGCGGGCTCACCTGATCTGCCGTTATCGGTTCCCGTGCGCAGACTCGTACTCAACGACGTCGGCCCGGCCATGCAGTGGCAGGCCTTGCAGCGCATCGGCGAGTACCTGGGCCAGACCGGCAGCTTTGCTTCCCTGCAGCAGGCGGCCGACGCGCTGTGGGCGGACTCCACCACCTTCGGTCCGCACACGCAGGCGCAGTGGCTGGCGCTCTCGAGCCACATGGTCAAGCCGTTGCCGGGCCAACCCGACCGCCTGACCCTGCATTACGACCCGGCGATCGCCGTGCCGTTCCGCGAGGTGACCGCCGAGTCGGTGGCGCAGGGCGAGGCCATGCTCTGGCAGCTCTACGACAACATCAAGGCCGCAACGCTCCTGACGCGCGGCGCCGAGTCGGACCTGCTCTCGCCGCAGACCGCACAGGCCATGACGCAGCGCGGCCCGCGCGCGCGGCTGATCGAGTTCACCGGCGTCGGCCACGCGCCGACCTTTGTGGTCCCGGCGCAGGTGCAGGCGGTGGTGTCATTCTTGCTGGACTAGCGCGCGGATGAAAAGTCTCCCAAACGGGCACGAAGCGTCGTCCCCCGTCATGGTGGCCACGGCACAAGGCCTGCCCGGACAGGAGCAGGCGTTGGCGCGCGCGCGTGCCTTTGCCGAGCCGCTGCTGGCACAGGAAACGCTCGATACCGGCGAGAACACGCTGGCGCACGCCGATGCCGTGGCGGCCATTCTCAAGAGCATCGGAAGTTCCGAGTCGATGCAGGCCGCGAGCTACCTCGTTTATGCCTGCGATCACTTGAACAAGCCGCAGGAGGTGATCGCCAAGGCCTTTGGCGACAGCTACGCGGCGCTGGCGCTGGAGACCACCAAGCTGGTGCACGTGCAGCGCCACGCGCGCCAGACGCAGGTCGCCAGCGCGCGCGCGGCCACGGCGATCCCGATGGCGCAAACGGCCGCCGCGCAGACCGAGAACGTGCGCAAGATGCTGCTAGCGTTCTCGCGCGACCTGCGCGTCGTGATGTTGCGCCTGGCCTCGCGCCTGCAGACGCTGCGCCACTTCGCGGCCTCCAAACTGCCGGTGCCGCCGGGGTTGGCGGCCGAGGCCCTCAACGTCTTTGCGCCGCTGGCGAACCGCCTGGGCATCCGCGAAATCAAGTGGGAGATGGAAGACCTGGCCTTTCGCTTCCTCGAGCCCGAAACCTACCGTCAGGTCGCCAAGCTGCTCGACGAGAAGCGCTCCGAGCGCGAGGCCCACGTCGAGCGCCTGCGCGCCCGGCTCGAGGCCGAGCTCAGGGCGCAGGGCATGGCGGCCAAGGTGCTCGGGCGGCCCAAGCACATCTACAGCATCGTCAAGAAGATGCGCGGCAAGTCGCTCGGCTTCGAGCAGGTGTACGACATCCGCGCCCTGCGCATCGTGGTCGAGAGCATCCCCGACTGCTACGCGGCGCTGTCCTGGGTGCACAGCCAGTTCACGCCGCTGCCCGAGGAGTTCGACGACTACATCGCGCGGCCCAAGATCAACGGCTACCAGTCGCTGCACACCATCGTGCGCGACAAGACCGGGCAGCCGATCGAGATCCAGATCCGCACCCGCGCGATGGACGACCATGCGGAACTCGGCGTGGCTGCGCACTGGGCCTACAAGGAAGCCGGCGCCAAGGGCTATGCCGGCGTCTCGGCCAGCGGCGCCTACGACGCCAAGATCGCGGTGCTGCGCCAGCTGCTGGCCTGGGAGCGCGAGCTCTCCGGCGCGCAGGGGCAGGGCGTGTTCGAGGACCGCATTTACGTGCTCACGCCTGACGCCGCCATCGTGGAGCTGCCGCAGGGCGCCACCGCGATCGATTTCGCCTACAGCGTGCACACCAACCTGGGCCATCGCTGCCGCGGCGCGCGCGTCGACAGCGTCATGGTGCCGCTCAACACCCAGTTGAAGAACGGGCAGACGGTCGAGGTCACGGTGGTGCGCGAGGGCGGCCCGTCGCGCGACTGGCTCAACCCCGAGCTCGGCTACCTGGTGAGCCCGCGGGCGCGCTCCAAGGTGCGCGCCTGGTTCAATGCCCTGGCGACCGACGAGACCGTGGCCAAGGGGCGCGAAGCGGTCGAGAAGCTGCTGCAGCGCCTGGGCAAGACGGCGGTCAAGCTCGACGACCTGGCGGCGCAGCTCGGCTTCAATTCGGCCGATGATTTGTTCGAGGTCGTCGGCAAGGACGAGTTCTCGCTGCGCAATATCGAGACCGTGCTGCGCCCGCCCGAGCCGCTGCCGACGGAAGACGAGCAGCTCCTGCTGCGAAAGCCGCGCAGCCAGGCCAACACGGCCAAGGGCGGCCTGCTGGTGGTCGGCGTCGATTCGCTGATGACGCAGCTCGCCAAGTGCTGCAAGCCGGCACCGCCCGATGCGATCTGCGGCTTTGTCACGCGCGGCAAGGGCGTCAGCGTGCACCGTGCCGACTGCTCGAATCTGCGCGAGATGGTGGCCAAGAACGGCGAGCGCGTGATCGAGGTCGAGTGGGGCCAGGCGCAGTCGGTAGACGCCGCCGTCTATCCGGTCGATATCGCGATCGAGGCGGCCGACCGGCAGGGCCTGCTGCGCGATATCTCCGAAGTCTTCACCAAGGAAAAGATGAACGTGATCGGCGTGCAGACGCAGTCGATCAAGGGCACGGCCTGGATGACCTTCACGATCGAGGTCGCCGATGCCGGGCGCCTGACCAAGGTGCTTGCCGTGGTGGCCGAACTCAAGGGCGTGCGCTCGGCGCGCCGGCGCTGAAATGATCATGACACAAGCATCCCAAACGACCCACACCTTCCTCTGGCACGACTACGAGACTTTCGGCACGCAGGTGCGTCGCGATCGGCCGGCGCAGTTCGCGGCGATCCGCACCGATGCCGACCTCCATGAGATCGGCGAGCCGCTGATGCTGTACTGCCGCCCGGCCAACGATTTCCTGCCTGATCCGCAGTCCTGCCTGATCACCGGCATCACGCCGCAGCTGTGCCTGGAGCGCGGCCTGCCCGAGTACCAGTTCGCGGCGCAGATCGAGCAGGCGCTCTCCCAGCCCGGCACCATCGGCGTCGGTTACAACACGATCCGCTTCGATGACGAGATCACGCGCTTCATGTTCTGGCGCAACCTGATCGACCCCTACGCGCGCGAGTGGCAGAACGAATGCGGGCGCTGGGACCTGCTCGACGTCGTGCGCACCGCCTATGCGCTGCGGCCACAGGGCATCCAGTGGCCAACCAAGCCCGAGGGCGGCGCCAGCTTCAAGCTGACCGACCTGACAGCCGCCAATGGCCTGGCGCACGAGAGCGCGCACGACGCGCTCAGCGATGTGCGCGCCACGATTGCGCTGGCGCGGCTGATCAAACAGGCGCAGCCGCGCCTGTTCGAGTTCTGCCTGGGCTTGCGCAAGAAGGACAAGGTGGCGGCCGAACTCGGTCTGCCAACCACGCCGATGTATGCGAAGCCGTTTCTGCACATCTCCGGCATGTTTGCGGCCGAGCGCGGCTGCCTGGCGCTGATGTGGCCGCTGGCCATGCACCCCGTCAACAAGAACGAGCTGATCGCCTGGGACCTGGCGCAGGACCCGCGGCCGCTGGCCATGCTGAACGCCGACGAAATCCGGCTGCGGATGTTCACCCGCAGCGATGATCTGCCCGAGGGCGTGACGCGCCTGCCGGTCAAGACCATCCACCTGAACAAGTCGCCGATGGTGGTCGGCAATCTCAAGACACTGACGCCCGAGATGGCGCAGCGCTGGGGCTTGCAGATGGACGTGCAACTGCAGCACGCGGCGCTGGCGCAGGGCCTGCCCGACATGAGCGCGATTTGGCCCGAGGTCTTCAAGCGGCCCAAGGAGGGTCCGGTCGATGTCGACGAGGATTTGTACGGCGGCTTTGTCGGCAACGCGGACCGGCGCCGTCTCAACGAGCTGCGCGTGGCCACGCCGCAGCAGCTGGCCAAGGCGCGCCAGGCTTTTGACGATGCGCGGCTGGCAGAGTTGGTGTTCCGCTACCGCGCCCGCAATTTCCCCGAAATCCTGACGCTCGAAGAATCTGCGCGCTGGGAGGCGCACCGGGCCGCGCGACTGTTCGAAGGCGAGGGCGGCGCACGCACCATCGATGCGCTGTCGGCCGAGATCGACCGGCTGGCCGAGTCAGCCGACGAGCGCGGCGAAGCGATTCTGGGCGCGCTCTACGACTATGCGGAGATGATTGCGCCGTAGCGGGGCTGCTTACTGCGTTCCGAAGATCCGGTCGCCGGCGTCGCCCAGGCCCGGCAGGATGTAGCCGTGGTCATTGAGCTGGCGGTCTATTGCCGCGGTGTAGATCGGCACGTCCGGATGCGCCTTGCGCAGCGTGGCGATGCCTTCCGGGCAGGTCAGCAGGCAGACGAACTTGATGGACTTTGGCTTGAGAACCTTGACGCGCTCGATCGCCGCCACCGCTGAATTGCCGGTGGCCAGCATCGGGTCGACGACGACCACGTCGCGCTCCTGCATGTCCTTGGGCATCTTGAAGTAGTACTCGACCGCCTGCAGCGTCTTGGGGTCGCGGTACAGGCCGATGTGGCCGACGCGCGCACCCGGCACCACGGTCAGCATGCCGTCCAGAATGCCGGTGCCGGCGCGCAGGATGGAGACCAGCACCAGTTTCTTGCCGTCGATCACGCGGGCCTTCATGGTTTCGAGCGGGGTCTCGATCTCCACTTCCTGCATCGGCATGTCGCGCGTGACCTCGTAGGCCATCAGCATGGCGAGCTCATTGAGCAGCGTGCGAAAGCTGTTGGTGCTTGCATCTTTTTTGCGCATCAGGGTCAGCTTGTGCTGCACCAAAGGGTGGTCGACGACGTGGACCATGGGGTCGTTGCCGGTTTGTGGGCTCATGCTCGCGTCCTTCTCGAAAAGTACAATTGATCCGATAGCGTAACGAACTTTTGAAGGATTTCCCGTGGCAGGACACAGTAAATGGGCCAATATTCAGCACCGCAAAGGTCGACAGGACGAAAAGCGGGGCAAGATATGGACGCGCATCATCCGTGAAATCACGGTGGCGGCCCGTGCCGGTGGCGGTGATCTCGGCACCAATCCGCGCCTGCGCCTGGCGGTGGACCGGGCCAAGGCGGCCAACATGCCGGCCGACCGCGTCAAGTACAACATCGACAAGGCCACCGGCAACCAGGAAGGCGTGACCTACGAGGAAATCCGCTACGAAGGCTACGGCATCGGCGGTGCCGCCATCCTGGTCGACACCATGACCGACAACAAGGTGCGCACCGTGGCCGAGGTGCGCCACGCCTTCAGCAAGCACGGTGGCAACATGGGCACCGCCGGCTCGGTGGCGTTCCAGTTCAAGCATTGCGGCCAATTGATCTTTGCGCCGGGCACGGACGAGGACAAGGTGATGGAAGTGGCGCTGGAAGCGGGCGCGGATGACGTGATCGTCGACGACGAAGGAGCGATCGAGGTGCTGACCAGTTACGCGGAGTTCGAGGCGGTCAAGAACGCGCTTGAAGCGGCCTGCCTCAAGCCCGAGGTGGCCGAGGTCACGATGCGCGCCGAAAACCCGATCCAGCTCAGCGGCGAGGACGCGGCCAAGATGCAGCGCCTGCTCGATGTGCTTGAAGAACTCGACGACGTGCAGGCGGTTTACCACAACGCCGAAATGGAAAGCGAATGAAGGTTCTCGTCATTGGTGGCGGCGGCCGTGAACACGCGTTGGCCTGGAAGCTGCGCCAGTCGCCCAAAGTGGAGGCCGTCTATGTGGCGCCGGGCAACGGCGGTACGGCGCTCGATCCGCAACTCGACAACGTCGATGTCACGGGCGTGCCCGAATTGCGCGCCTGGGCACTGGCCAACGGCATCGCGCTGACGGTGGTCGGCCCCGAAGGGCCGCTGGCGGCGGGCGTGGTCGACGAGTTCCGCAAGCACGGCCTGCGCGTTTTCGGCCCGACGCAGGCGGCCGCGCAACTGGAAAGCTCGAAAGCCTTCTCCAAGGCCTTTATGAAGCGCCACGGCATTCCGACCGCGGCCTATGAAACCTTTTCCGATCCGGCGGCGGCGCATGCCTACATCGAACGGCAGGGCGCGCCGATCGTGGTCAAGGCCGACGGCCTGGCAGCAGGCAAGGGCGTGGTCGTGGCCATGACAGCGCACGAGGCACACGAGGCGGTGGATTTCATGCTGCTGGGCAATCGGCTCGGCGTCAGCCACAACGAGGGTGGTGCGCGCGTCGTGATCGAAGAATTCCTGGTCGGCGAGGAAGCCAGCTTCATCGTCATGTGCGACGGCAAGAACGTGCTGCCGCTGGCCACCAGCCAGGACCACAAGCGCCTGCTCAACGACGATCAGGGGCCCAACACCGGCGGCATGGGTGCCTATTCGCCGGCGCCCGTGGTCACGCCCGACGTGCATGCGCGCGCCATGCGCGAGATCATCGTGCCGACCATCCGCGGCATGGAAAAGGACGGCATCCCCTACAGCGGCTTCCTCTACGCCGGCCTGATGATCGACGCCAGCGGACACCCCAAGACGCTTGAATTCAACTGCCGCATGGGCGACCCCGAAACGCAGCCCATCATGCTGCGACTGAAGACCGATCTGCTCGAAGTCATGCTGGCCGCGACCGAACCGGGACCGCACGGCCGCCTCGATCAGATCGAGCTGCAGTGGGACCGGCGCACTGCGCTCGGTGTCGTGCTGGCCGCCCATGGCTACCCGGCGCAGCCGCGCAAGGGTGACCGCGTCACGGGCCTGCCGAAGGATGCCGAGGATGCGGTCGTGTTCCATGCCGGCACGGCGATGCAGGGCGGCGATATCGTCACCTCCGGCGGGCGCGTGCTGTGTGCGACGGTGCTGGCCGACAACGTCAAACAGGCGCAGCAGCGCGCCTATGAGGTGATTGCCGGCGTGCATTTCGACGGCATGCAGTACCGCACCGACATCGGCCACCGCGCCATCAAGGGGGCCACGCCATGAGCATGCAGGACCTCAGCGCCAGCCAGACCGGTGCCGTGCGCAGCTACCTGACCGGCCTGCAATCGCGCATCACCGCTGCCGTCACGGCACTCGACGGCACGACCTTTCTGGTCGATGCCTGGCAAAAGCCGCCCGAGGAAAAGCTGCAAGGGCAGGGGGTGACTCAGATTCTCGAAGGCGGCCCGGTGTTCGAGCGCGCCGGCTGCGGCTTCTCGCATGTGCGCGGACCGGCGCTGCCGCCTTCGGCCACGCAGAGCCGTCCCGAACTGGCCGGCGCATCGTTTGAGGCGATGGGTGTCTCGCTCGTGTTCCATCCGCGCAACCCCTACGTGCCGACGGTGCACATGAACGTGCGCATGATCGCTGCCACCGGCGCCGACGGCAAGCTCGTGTGCTGGTTCGGCGGCGGCATGGACCTGACGCCGTACTACGGCTTCGAAGAGGACGCCGTGCATTTCCACACCGCGTGCAAGACGGCGCTCGCGCCCTTTGGCCGAGACAAGCATGCCCGTTTCAAGAAGTGGTGCGACGAGTACTTCTATCTGAAGCACCGCGACGAGCAGCGCGGTGTCGGCGGTATCTTCTTCGACGACTTCTCCGAACTGGGATTCGATGAGAGCCTGGCCATGATGCGGTCGGTCGGCGACGCCTTCCTGGGCGCCTACCTGCCGATCGTGCAGCGCCGCATGCATCTGGCCTATGGCGAGCGCGAGCGCGCGTTCCAGCTCTATCGGCGCGGCCGCTATGTTGAGTTCAACCTGGTCTGGGACCGCGGCACGCACTTCGGCCTGCAGTCGGGCGGGCGCACCGAGTCGATCCTGCTGTCGATGCCGCCGCTGGTGAGCTGGTCGTACCAGAACGTGCCGGCGGCCGGTTCGCCGGAAGCCGAGCTCTACACGAAGTATCTCGTGCGCCGGGACTGGGTCTGAGGTGACACCGGTGGCGACTCAGCCCCGGGCGCGGCGCATCGCGGTGTTCGGCGGCGCCTTCGACCCGCCGCACGCGGCCCATGTGGCGCTGGTGCGCGCGGCCCTGCAGGAACTCCAGCTTGATGAGCTGCGCATCATCCCGACCGGGCACGCCTGGCACAAGGCGCGGCCCCTGAGTCCGCCACAGCACCGGCTGGCCATGGCGCGGCTAGCCTTTGCCGACTTGCCGCAGGTGGTCGTCGATGCGCGCGAAACCGAACGCGCGGGCCCGAGCTACACCGTCGATACCTTGCGCGAGCTGAAAAAGGAATGGCCCGATGCCGAACTGTTCCTGCTGATGGGCGAAGATCAGGCGCGCGCGCTGCCGACCTGGCATGCCTGGCAGGAAATTCTGCAGACTGCTATAATTTGTGTAGCTGACCGCGGCGACTGGAAGGGGAACAAGCCCCGCTTTTGCGCTCCCAAGCGCTACGAATCGCGATTTCGGCACCTGCCGATGCCAGCCGTGCCGCTCAGCGCAACCGAGATTCGAGCCCGAATCGCAGCGCGCCAGGCCCTCGGGCCTCTGGTCTTTGAACCGGTTGCGCGTTATATTGAAGACCACCACCTTTACCAGACTGCTTGATGACTACCACAACCCTCGCCAAAAAAGACATTCAGAAACTTCAGCGCGCCATCGTCGATGGTCTGGAAGACGTCAAAGCCCATGACATCGTGGTTTTCGACACCGAGCATCTCTCGGCGCTGTTCGAGCGGGTCATCATCGCATCGGGTACCTCGAATCGCCAGACCAAGGCCCTGGCCGCCAGCGTTCGCGACGCCGTGCGCGATGCCGGCTTTCCCAAGCCGCGCGTCGAGGGCGAGACCAATGGCGAGTGGATCATTGTCGACTGCGGCCAGGCCGTGGTCCACATCATGCAGCCGAGCTTCCGCCAGTACTACAACCTCGAAGAGCTGTGGGGCGAAAAGCCGGTGCGCCTGAAGTTCGGCGCCGCCAAGCCGGCGGTCAAGGAGATCGCCGCGCCGGCCAAGCCGGTGAAGGCCGCGCTCAAGCCCGAACCCAGCCTCAAGCGCTCCAACGCCGCCAAGAAGGGTGTGCAGGAAGCTTTCCCGTCCAAGGCGCAACTCAAGCGCGTGCAGGACGCCAAGTCGGCTGCCACCAAGGCACCGGCGAAGAAAGTAGTGGCCAGGAAGACCACGCCCAAGGCGCCGACAGCCACGGCGGTGCTGACCAAGGTGACGGTCAACGCGCCGGTCAAGGCACCGGTGGTCAAGGCCCCGGCGCGCAAGGTCGCCACCAAGAAGGCGGGCGCTCGCAAGCCGGCCGTTCGCAAGGCCTGAGCGGACGCTTCCGGTGCGGCTGGTCATTGTTGCGGTTGGCCAGCGCGTCCCGGATTGGGCGCAGACCGCGTGGGATGACTACGCCAAGCGCTTTCCGCACGAACTCAAGGTCGAACTGCGCGCCGTTAAGACCGAGCCGCGCGCCTCCAAATCCGTCGAGACCCTTTACGCCGCCGAGCGCGCCCGCATCGAGGCGGTTCTGCCCAAGGGCTGCCGCATCGTGGCGCTCGACGAGCGCGGCACATCGCTGACGACGGCGGCGCTGGCGCAAAAGCTCACGCACTGGCAGCTCGAGAGCGACGATGTGGCGCTGGTCATCGGCGGCCCCGACGGGCTCGACCCGGCCTTCAAGCGGGCGGCGCACGAGCGCATCCGCCTGTCCGACCTGACCCTGCCGCACGCAATGGTGCGTGTGCTGCTGATCGAGCAGATCTACCGCGCCTGGTCGATCAATGCCCATCATCCCTACCATCGCGAATAGGCGGTTTTCATGCCAGCCAGTCCCTTCATCTACCTCGCCTCGCAGAGCCCGCGCCGGGCGCAACTGCTCGATCAACTGGCTGTGCGCCATCGGCTGCTGCTGCCCGATGCCGACGAAGATGCCGAGGCGCTGGAACACGTGTTGCCGGGCGAAGCGCCGGCGGCCTATGTGCAGCGCGTCACGCAGCTTAAGCTCGATGCGGCCCTGGCGCGCCTGAAGCGCCGCGGCCTGCCGCCAGCGCCGGTGCTGTGCGCCGACACCACGGTGGCGCGTGGGCGCACCATTTACGGCAAACCCGATGATGCGGCCGACGCGGTGCGCATGCTCGGTGAGCTCGCCGGCCACACGCACCGGGTCCTCACAGCCGTGGCACTCGGCAGCGCGCGCAAGCGGGAGCAGGCCCTGTCCGATTCACGCGTGACGTTTGGCGCCATCAGCGCGGCCCGGCTCAAGGCCTACGCCGCATCGCAGGAGCCGCTGGGCAAGGCCGGCGCCTATGCCGTGCAGGGCCGCGCCGCCGCCTTCATTTCCCATATCAGCGGCAGTTATTCTGGCATCATGGGCTTGCCGATGTACGAGACCGCGCAATTGCTGCGGTCCTTCGGTTTCAAGGTGTAAGAACAGCATCATGCAGGAAGACATATTGATCAACTGGTCGCCGCAGGAGACGCGCGTGGCCATCATCGAATCGGGCGCCTTGCAGGAGTTGCACGTCGAGCGCACGCTCGAGCGCGGCCTGGTCGGCAATGTCTACCTGGGCAAGGTCTCGCGTGTGCTGCCGGGCATGCAGTCGGCCTTCATCGACATTGGTCTGGAGCGCGCGGCCTTCCTGCACGTCGCCGATGTCTGGCACCGCCAGCCCGACGGCGAGCCGCCGAGCATGGTGCGCAACACCTTGCCGCAGGTGCCGATCGAGAAGCAGGTGTTCGAGGGCCAGGCGCTGATGGTGCAGGTCATCAAGGACCCGATCGGCACCAAGGGCGCGCGCCTGTCGACGCAGATCAGCATCGCCGGGCGCATGCTCGTGTTCCTGCCGCAGGACGACCATGTCGGCGTGTCGCAGAAGATTCCGCAAAGCCAGCGCGATGATTTGCGTGCGCGCCTGCAGCTGCTCGCGGGCAGCGAAGGCGGCGGCTTCATCCTGCGCACAAACGGCGAGGACGCCAGCGACGCCGAACTGTCCGAGGACATCGGCTACCTGCGCAAGGCCTGGGCGCGCATCCGCTCGGCCTCGGTGACGCTGCCGCCGACCTCGCTGCTGCATCAGGACTTGAACCTGCTGCAGCGCGTGCTGCGCGATCTGGTGACCGAGCGCACGCACAGCATCAAGCTCGATTCGCGCGAGCAGTTCGACGCGCTCAAGGCCTTCGGCGCCGAGTTCATGCCGGCGGCGGTGCAGAAGCTTCAGCATTACACGGGCGAGCGCCCGATCTTCGACCTCTACGCCATCGACGAGGAGATTGCCAAGGCCCTCAAGCGCCGCGTCGACCTGAAGTCCGGCGGCTACCTGATCGTCGACCAGACCGAAGCGCTGACCACGGTCGATGTCAACACCGGCGGTTTCGTCGGCGCGCGCAACTTCGACGACACCATCTTCAAGACCAACCTGGAAGCGGCGCAGGCCATTGCGCGCCAGCTGCGGCTGCGCAACCTGGGCGGCATCATCATCGTCGACTTCATCGACATGGCGCGCGAGGATCACCGCGAGGCGGTGCTCGCGGAGTTCCGCAAGCAGCTCGCGCGCGACCGCGTCAAGACCATGGCCGGCAGTTTTTCGCAGCTCGGCTTGGTCGAGATGACGCGCAAGCGCACGCGCGAATCGCTGGCCCACATGCTGTGCGAGCCGTGCCCGACCTGCGAGGGTAAGGGTATCGTCAAGACGGCGCGCAGCGTGACCTACGACATCTTCCGCGAGATCCTGCGCGAGGCGCGCCAGTTCAACCCGCGCGAGTTCCGCGTGGTGGCGTCGCCCAAGGTGATCGAGCTGTTTCTCGACGAGGAAAGCCAGCACCTGGCGGGCCTGAGCGAGTTCATCGGCAAGCCGGTGTCGCTGCAGAGCGAGAGTGCGATGGCGCAGGAACAGTACGACATCGTGCTGCTGTAATCCGATGCGCATCGCCGTCCTCAATCGGGTCTTTTCGAGGTCGGGCGGCGGCGCCGAGAGTTATGCGGTGGCGCTGGTCGAGCAACTGGCGCCGCGCCACGAAGTCCACGTCTTTTCGCAGGAATCGAACCAGCCGGTCTGCGGCGTGCACTATCACCGCGTCCTGTGCCTGGGGCGCAAGCCGCGCTGGCTCAATCAGCTGGTGTTCGCGTTCGACAGCTGGCGCCAGACGCGCAGCGGCTTCGACGTCGTGCACTCGCATGAGAACACCTGGCACGGCCAGGTGCAGACGATCCACGTGCGGCCGCTTCGGCTCAACCTGTTGGCCGGGCGCAGCGGCTGGCGCCGCTGGCTGCGCTGGGTGAATGTGTGCTTGAGCCCGCGCCTGTTGACCTACGTCTGGCTCGAGGGCGCGCGCTTTCGCGCAAGCTGCGTCGTGGCCAGCTCGGAGAGCCTGCGCGACGAGTGCGAACAGGCCTATCCGGCATGCCGCGGCGCGGTCGCGGTGATCACGCCCGGCACGCGGATGGGGCCGGCCTCTCTGTCACGCGCGCAGGCCCGCGAACAACTGGGCCTGCCGGCCCAGGCCCGGTTGATCCTGTTTGTCGCCAACGACTATGCGCGCAAGGGCCTCGACGCCCTGCTGCAGGCGCTGGCGCATCTGGCGCCGGACGTTGAGCTGCTGGTCGTCGGCAACCCCAGGACCGTGCCCCAATACCGGCAATTGGCTGAACGCCTGGGCCTCGCGGCGCGCGTGCATTTTGCGGGCGTGGTCAATGATCTCGCGTCGGCCTATGGCGCGGCCGACTGCCTGGCCCATCCGACGCTGGAGGACAGCTATGCGATGGTGGTGCTCGAAGCCATGGCCCATGGCCTGCCGGTGGTGGTGAGCGGCCCCGCGCATTGCGGCATTGCGCGCGAGCTGAGCGATGGCGCGCAAGCGCTGTTGCTGCCGGACCCGAAAGACGCCGCGGCGCTGGCCGCCCGGATCGACGCGGTCCTGCGCGATGCCGAACTGGCGGCGCGTTTGCGCGAGCACGGCCTGGTCTTTGCCAGGCAGCATTCCTGGGAGGAGGCCGCCCTACAATACGACGCGCTGTACTCGCAGGCAGCTTCGATCAACTCGTGAGACTCTCGCAAATCATGGCGCGCACAAAGCAAGAGGCTGTCATGCCGGACTCGATCCGGCATCCGTGGATTGCGGGTCAGGCCCGCAATGACAACGACGCATCCATCCCGCCCGACCCACATGATCGCTGAAACCAAACAACGATGGCTGGTGATCAGCCACGCCTTCAACATGGATGGCCGGGCCGCCAGCCACACCATCACGGACAAGCTGGCGCATCTGGCGCAAGCCGGTGTCGAGGTGGTTGTGCTCAGCGGCGTTTCCGGAAAGCAGGACGCGCTGCTGGAGCACTACCAGCTTTGGCCTACGGGGCCCGCCGGCATCCGTTTCGAACTGCGCCATGTGCTGCGCAAGCGCTGGGGCGGCGGTCTGCGCTATCGCGCCGTCATGCTGCTGGCGTCCCTGGTCCTGCTGCCCGGAATGGTGATCGAGAAGCTGCTGCGTCCGGTGGAAAGCTCGTGGTCCTGGTGGCTCAGCGCCTACCTGAAGGGGCGCAGCCTGGCGCGGCAGAAACCATTCGATCTGATCTATTCGACCGGCGGCGCCTTTGCCGCGCATATGGCGGGCCGCGCCTTGAAACGCGCGACCGGCACGCCCTGGCTGGCCGAGGTGCACGACCCGATGGTGGTGCCCGGCACCACGCCCGCCACGGCGCGGCAGAAGATGCAGGCCGAGGTGGAGCGCCAGATCTGCACCGACGCCGACATCGCGATCTGGTTCACCGATCAGGCCCTGGCCAGCGCCAAAGAGCGGCACCCGCATCTGGCGCAGCGCGGCAAGGTCATGCTGCCGGGCATCGACCGTCCCTTCGACGTCCTGCCGCCGTACCGGCCGGGACCGAAATTCGTGCTCGGGCACTTCGGCTCGCTCTCGCCGACCCGGCACCTGGGCCCGATCATCGCGGCGCTGGACCTGCTGGCCGTGCGCCGTCCCGAATTGGTCGCGGCGACCGAACTGCATGTTTATGGCGGCGCGCTGGACCGGATCTCAACCGAGGCGCTGGCGGCCTCCCGCGTCGACGACTGCCTGCGCAACTTCGGCCGCATCGAAGCCGATCCCGCCACCGGTTTGAGCGGGCGCGAGCAGATCCTGCACCGCATGCGCGCGGTCGATGTGCTGCTGCTCATGCACGGCGAGGACGCCCTGTGCTCGGAATACTTTCCGTCCAAGATGTACGAGTACCTGTGGATGCAGCGTCCGATCCTGGCCGTCGTGCATCGCAACCCGCAGATGGCATCACTGCTGCGCGGTCAGGGCCATGACGCGGTCCTGTCCGGTGAGAGCGCCGATGACCGCGTGGCCGTGAGCGAAGCGCTGGCCGGCGCACTGGAGCAGCTCTATGCGCGCTGGCAATCCGGCGGCCTGCCCGACAGCGGCCGCAGCAGTCCCTACACCACCGAGGCGGCGGTGACGCAGCTGCTGGGCTGGGTCGATCAACTGCCAAAAGCACGCGCCTGATGCCAGTGCTGCTGTCGCTCGTGGTCCTGAGCTTTCGCAATTTCGACGCCACAACCGGCGTCTGCCTCGATTCGCTGCAGCCGTGGCTGGACGACCCGGAGGTCGAAGTGCTGGTGGTGGAGAACGGCTCGCCCGATGATTCTGCGAGCAAGCTCGCCGCCTGGGGCGCGCAGCATCCGTCGGTCAAGTGCTTGCTGAGCGAATCGAATCGCGGTTTTGGCGGCGGCATGAACTATGGCGCGGCGCAGGCGCAGGGCGACTGGTTGCTGCTGGTCAACAACGACACGGTTTTTCCGGCCAAGGCCATCGACGCACTCAAGCGCGTGATCCGCGAATCGCCGCCCGACGTGGCCATGCTGGGACCTGTGACCAATGTGGCCGGCAATGGCCAGCGCCTGTGGCAGCCGGGTGCCTCGCATGCCGAATGGCTGCGCATCGGGCACCACCTGCATGACAGGCCGACGCAGCGCCTGATGCCGGTCTACCGCTGCGACTTCTTCTGCATCGCGATCCGGCGCGATGTCTGGAATGCGCTGGAGGGGCTCGATCCGGCCTTCGGCCTGGGCTACTACGAAGACTTTGATTTCAGCCTGCGCCTGAGGCGCTTCGGCTACCGGCAGGCGATCACGGAAGACGTCTTTGTCCTTCACGTCGGCAGCGCGACGTTCAAGGCCAGCGCGGCCGCCAAGGCGCTGATGCGGCGCAACAAGAAACTGCTGCGCAGCAAGCACCCGGATGCGCGCTTCGAGCACACGCGCCTGGGCAATCTCGCCATCCTGCAGGCCTACGAGGAAATCAAGGCGACCGGTGAATGGACGCCGGCGCTGGAGCTGCGACGCAGGCTCCGGATCGGCGCGCTCGCGGGCGATGCGCCGCGCAGCTTTTTCAAGAAGTGGTTGTGGAAGAAGAAGATTGCCCGTTTTCGCGACGATGCGATTTCAGGACCGGCCCAGCCGGCGTCGTAAGCGACGCGCCAGGCGCGACGACCAACTGCCGCCTTCGCGCGGCCAATCCATTTCGCGCTCCCAGGCAGACTGGTAGATGACGCCGCTGTAGAGCTGCGCAAGCTGCTCGAGCCCGACGCCGGCGCGACGGTCCCGGTCCAGTTGCCATGCATAGTGGTAGACCTTGAACAAGGGCTGGCACGGCATAAGGGATATGGCCTGGTAGCGCAGCAGGGCCTCGCCGTACCAGCGCGATTCCAGTGGCGCGAGCTCGATGGCGTCGAGCAGGCTCATGGCGCGCGGCGCAAGAAATTGCGATTCCAGGCTTTCCCAGACGGCCTTGTGCCAGATCACCGGAAAAGGCCCGAAGGCAAAGGCCCGGCCGCTGCGCTCGAACCGGCTTTGAACGCTTGCCGCCTCGTCAAAGAAGTTGCGCACGACTTCCGGCTTGCGCGCCACGAGCGCGGCTTCCAGCAATTCACGGCTTTCGTCCATGACGCTGTACGGCAAGCCGTTTTCGCACAGGAAATCGCTGCGCCCAAAGGGGCGTATGAAAACGGCGTCCGAGTCCAGGCACAGGTAGCTGTCGGCGATGCCCAGGCGCCAGAACTCCGACTTGACGATTTGCTGCGACAGGCTGCCGGGCAGGGACGCGAGCCGGGCCGGATCGAGCCTGGGGTTGCGCCCGACGATTAGTTCGTCGGCAATGACCTCGACGCCGAGGCCGGCGAGATGTTCCCTGAACAGCGCCACATCGGCTTGCGGTGCCGAGAGATAAAAGGCAATCGCGTCTGCATTGAATTGCCGCACGGATCTGGCCAGACGGACCGCCCGTTTCAGATCGGTGCGATAGCTCTTGCAATACAGAACCAGGGACATGGTTCTTACCTGCTTTCGGCCGGACCTGCCGCGTCGGCCTTGCGCGCTGCCAGCAGAAACTGCTTGGCTAGCAGGTCGCCCAGTCCGAGGCGCGCGAGCAGTCGCTTCTGCCAGCGATCGGTTTCGGTGCCGACAACGGCGGTCACGCGTGCGCCGGCCGTCTCGGTCAGCTCGATCGCGCTGCTGCGGGTGAAGAAGCGCAGGTGCGTGCGGTCCAGCGTACCCGAATCGGTGTAGGTGAACTGTCCCCGAAACGCCAGGGCCGCAATGATGTGGTAATTGCGCAGGTTGGGCAGGCTCACGATCAGGGTGCCGCCGGGCTTGAGCAGGCGATCGAGCCGACGCATGGCTTCCCAGGGATTGACCAGATGCTCGAGCACGTCGAGGCACAGCAGCAGATCGATCGAGCCCTCGGCAATGTCGGGCAATTCCTTTTCGATGTCGAGCTTGAAGAACCGGTCGATCACGCCGTGGCCGATCGCCAGTTCGGCATACGGTTCGACACCTGCGACCCAGTGGCAGTGGCCGGTCTTCTTGAGCCAAGCCAGGGTGTGGCCGCCGGAGCAGCCGATCTCCAGCGCCCGCAGGCCCGCGCCTTGTCTTGCAGGCAGCAAGGGCTCGATGTCCGTGCGGGCATGCCCGAAGTAGTCGCCACTTTTTTCGGTGTACAGATTCATGCTGGGGTCAGCCGCGTCGGTCTTCATAGGTGGTCATGATCTTCAGCGCCAATTGCGGCAGGCTGGTGGCCTGTGCCACCATGATGCGCCGCAGCGCGTAAGGGTCGTCGCCGGCGTGCGCGCGGCCGCGGCGCATCGTGGTCGCGGTGCGGTAACCGGCCTGCTGCGCCATCGCGCCGTGCTCCGGGTTGAAGCGGCCGTAGGGGTAGCAGAAGTGCCGGACCTCGCAGCCGAGCCGGTCTTCCAGTTCGAGCCGGGAGCCCGCGATTTCATCGCGTGCGGCATCGGCATCGATCCGCGTGAGGTCGGCGTGGCTGCGCGTGTGCGATCCGATCTCCAGGCCGGCCTGCAGCCAGTCGCGGCAGTCCTGAATCGTCATCAGGGGCTTTTGCGCCACGCCGTTTTCCAGGTCCCAGCTGTTGCGCTCGCCGAGCATGCCGCTGAGGGCATAGCAGGTGGCGCTGAATCCCTGTTTTTTGAGCACCGGCAGCGCGTGCTCGGCGTTGTTCCGATAGCCGTCATCAAACGTGATGCCGACGACGCGTCCGCGCTGTTCACCCTTCAAATAGGGTTCGAGCTGGCCCATGGACAGGCCCCGGTAGCCCAGGCATTTCAGGAAGGCCATTTGCCGTGCAAAGGCGCTGGGCGACACCACCAGGCCGCGCAGCGGTGTGCCGCGTGGTGGCGGTGTATCGATCTGGTGATAGGTGAGGATGGGGACGCTCATCCCTGCAGCCGATTCAGGTTGGCGTAGTAGCCGGCGGCGCGCAGCAGTTCGGCATGGGTGCCGGTCTCGACGATGCGGCCATGGTCGAGCACAACGATGCAGTCGGCGTGCTCGATGGTGCTCAGCCGGTGCGCGATGACCAGGGTCGTACGGTTCTTCATCAGCACGGCCAGCGCCGCCTGCACCTGGCGTTCGGATTCGGTATCGAGGGCCGACGTGGCTTCGTCGAGGATCAGGATCGGCGCGTCCTTCAGCAGCGCGCGCGCAATGGCCAGACGCTGGCGCTGGCCGCCGGAGAGCTTGGCGCCGTTTTCGCCGATGAAGGTGTCGAGCCCGTCGGGCAGGCGTTCGATGAAATCCCAGGCGTTGGCGGCGCGCGCGGCTGCCATCACCTGCTCGCGGCTGCAGGTCTGCAGCGAGCCGTAGGCGATGTTGGCGGCGACGGTGTCGTTGAACAGGACGACGTTCTGGCTGACCAGGGCGATGTTCTCGCGCAGGCTCGCCAGCGTGATGTCGTTGATGTCAACGCCGTCGATCAGGATCCGTCCGGATGTGACCGGATAGAAGCGCGGGATCAGCGCGCCGATCGTGGTCTTGCCGCCACCGGATGCGCCGACCAGGGCCACGATCTGCCCGGCCCCGATCTGCAAGCTGATGTCGTCGAGGGCCACGCGCTCCGCGCCGGGATAGCGAAAGCCGACATGCTCGAAGCGGATTTCGCCCTTGCTCTTGATCTGCTGTGTGCCGTGGTCTGTTTCCGGCGTCGTGTCGAGCAGTTCGAAGATGCTCTCCGAAGCGGCCAGCCCGCGCTGGATCGTCGAGTTCACGGTGGTCAACTGCTTGATCGGCGAAATCAGCAGCAGCATGGCGGTGATGAATGCGATGAAACCGCCGGCCGAGCCACCGGCCTGCGCGGCGGACTGACCGCTGGCCTCGCTCAAGGCCATGAAGGTGATGATGGCGACCGCCACCGATGCGGCGATGTGCGTGATCGGCGTCACGGCCGAGGCCGGGATCGCCTCGCGCATCTGGGCGCGGCGGAACTGCTCTGAGTTGTCGAAGAAGCGTTGCTGCTGGCGCGGCTGGCCGCCGAAAATTTTCACGACCTGCTGCGCCGAAATGGTCTCCTCGATCGTGTGCGAGATCGCGCGCATGGCACCCAGGCTGAGCTTGCTCGCGGCGCGCATGCGCTTGCTGAAGGACTTGACCGTGAAGGCAATGACCGGGCCGACCGCCAGCGTGATCAGCGTGAGCTTCCAGTCGAGGTAGAGCAGATAGCAGATCAGCGCTAGCGCCGTCAGCGACTCCCGCACCAGCGTGATCAGGGCGCTGGTCGCGGCGTCGGTCACGTTGCTGACGTCGTAAACGAGGCGCGAGATCAGCTGGCCGGCGGAGTTCTCGTCGAAGTGGTGGGTCGGCAGCACCAGCAGCTTGGTAAACAGCGCGCGCCGCAGCTGGGTGACGAAGCGGCTCGAGATCCACATCATCAGGTAGCCGGTGCAGTAGACGATGACGCTTCGGACCAGGAACAGGCTCACGATGCCGACCGGTATCAGCCAGACCAGACGCGGGTCCTTGGCCTGGAAGCCGTTGTTCAGCAGATACTTCATGATGGCCGGAAACATGGGCTCGGTCGCGGCCGTCGCCACCATGCCCAGAACGGCCAGCAGCAGCGCCTTCCAGTAGGGTCGAACGTAGGTCAGGAGCCGGCCGTACAGGACCCGATTGCTGGAGGAAATGGATTTCGTCATCTGTGAATGCGCTGCAGTGCCTGTTCGTTTTCGGCCCGTGCTCACAGCGGGCTTCACCCGTGTGCACGAAGCTATTATGACGTCAACTTGCTACACTCCGCCGATGCCTCTTTCCGTCATCGTCATCACCCATAACGAAAGCGCGAACATCCGGGACTGCCTCTTGAGCCTGGGCTTTGCCGATGAAGTGGTGGTGCTCGATTCCGGCAGCACCGACGGCACGCCCGACATGGCGCGCGACTTGGGCGCGGTCGTGCATTTCAGCAGCGACTGGCCCGGCTTCGGGCCGCAGAAGAACCGGGCCTTGCAGCTCGCCCGGTTTCCGTGGGTGCTTTCGCTCGATGCCGACGAGCGCGTCTCGCCCGAGCTGGCGCTGCAGATACAGCGCGTGGTGGCCGAGGACGCGGATGTGGCCTACGAGATTCCGCGCCTGACCCAGTTCTGCGGCCGCTGGATCCACCACTGCGGCTGGACGCCAGACTATGTGCTGCGGCTGTTCAAGCGCGATGCGGCGCGCTTCAGCGAAGACCTCGTGCACGAGCGTGTGCTGCTCGCGCAGGGTGCCACGGCGCGTCTGTCGGTGCCGATCCTGCACTACAGCTATCCGACGCCGGCGCACTACTGGCGCAAGCTCGAGCAATACAGCCAGGCCTGGGCTGAGCAGCGCTTCGCGCGCGGCGAGAACACATCCATGTTGCGGGCAGGGCTGGCCGGGGTGGTAGCATTCCTGCGCAGTTATGTTCTTCGTCTCGGGTTTCTCGATGGTGCAATGGGGTTCGCCGTGTGCACCATGCAGGCCCAGGCCGCGTTTGGAAAGTATTTCGCTTTGTATTGCCTGAATCAGAAAAATGACAGTTAACCCATTCCCCCGCTTTACCGCGTTCGTGCGCGTTGCGTGCATGGGCCTGGCCCTGCTGGCCGGCGCTGCGGTGCAAGCCCAGTTCCGGGTCGACGTGGCCGGGATCGGGCTGAACCAGTTGCCGATCGCGGTTTCCGCGTTCCGCGGTGAAGACGGCGCACCGCAAAAGATTGCCGCCATCGTGCAGGCCGATCTGGAGCGCAGCGGCCAGTTCCGCGCGGTGGACGCCGCCGGTGTGGCGCTCGACGAGCTGACGCGGCCTGACGTCGCTCTCTGGCGCCAGAAGGGTGCGGACTCGCTGGTGTCGGGCAGCGTGGCGCGCCTGGCCGATGGTCGCTACGACGTGCGTTTCCGACTCTGGGACGTGGTGCGCGGACAGGATCTGGGCGGACAGAGCTACGCCGTGACGCAGGGCGATCTGCGCCTGGCGGCGCACCGCATTGCCGATTTCGTCTACGAGAAGCTGACCGGCGAGAAGGGCGCGTTTTCAACCCGCATCGCCTACGTAACCAAGGCGGGCCCGCGCTACCAGCTGTGGGTCGCGGATGCCGACGGGGAGAACGCCCAGTCGGCGCTGGCGAGCCCGGAGCCCATCATCTCGCCGGCCTGGTCGCCCAATGGCGCGCAGCTCGCTTACGTCTCCTTTGAATCGCGCAAGCCCGTTGTCTACAGCCATGACGTGGCCACCGGCAAGCGCCGGCTGATCGCCAACTTCAAGGGCTCCAACAGCGCGCCGGCCTGGTCGCCCGACGGTCGCACGCTGGCCGTGACGCTCAGCCGTGATGGCGGCTCGCAGCTGTTCGCCATCGACGCGGCCGGCGGCGAGCCGCGCCGGCTCGCGCAGTCCAGCAGCATTGATACCGAGCCGGTTTACAGCCCGGACGGCAAGCTGATCTTCTTTGTCAGCGACCGCGGCGGTGCGCCCCAGATCTACAAGATGCCCGCCAGCGGCGGCAGCGCCGAGCGCGTGACGTTTACCGGCAGTTACAACATTTCTCCGGCCGTCAGTCCTGACGGCCGCTGGCTGGCCTATATTTCCCGGGTAAACGGGGCTTTCAAATTGCATCTGATGGAGCTTGCCGGCGGTGGCGTGACGGTCTTGACCGACAGCGCTGCCGATGAAAGCCCGAGCTTCGCGCCCAACAGCCGCCTGATCGTCTACGCGACGCAGCAGCAGGGACGCGAGGTGCTGATGACCACCACGCTCGATGGCAAGATCAAGGCGCGCCTGAGCGGCCAGGGCGGCAATATTCGCGAGCCGGACTGGGGTCCGTTTCAGAAATAGAGAATTCGACTTTAAGGTAAATTGAATGAAAAAACTGTTCTTGGTTTTGTGCACGGCGGCCCTGATGGCCGGTTGTGGTTCGGCGGTCAAACTCGATAACGTCCCGGTGGAAGACAAGTCCGGGACGAGCATTTCGCAATCGGGCGCCAACGGCGACGGCAGCGCGGTCGGCAAGAGCGGCGTGACCTCGGTCGACGTCGGAAAATCGACGCAGCAGGCAGCCGTGCCGGCCGGGGCGCGCATTGTGTATTTCGACTACGACAGTTTCATCATCAAGCCTGAATTCCAGACGGTCATCGAAGCGCAGGCGCGTTTCATCAAGGCCGACAGGACGCGCAAGGTGGCCATCGAAGGCCACACCGACGAACGCGGCGGGCGTGAATACAACCTGGCCTTGGGCCAGAAGCGGGCCGAAGCCGTGCGCGGCGCGCTCGGCCTGCTCGGCGTGTCCGACGCCCAGATGGAAGCCGTCAGCTTCGGCAAGGAGAAGCCCGCGGTGCTCGGGTCAGACGAGGCGGCCATGGCCAAGAACCGGCGCGCTGAAATCAGCTACCGATGAGCACATTGACCTCCGACGGCATGACCGCTTTGCGGCGGGCCCTGGCCTTCGCGCTGCTGGGGCTGGCAGCGGCATCGGCCGGCGCCGGGCTGTTTGATGACGAGGAAGCGCGCCGCGCCATCCTCGATCTGCGCCAGCGCGTCGAAGCCGTTCGCCTGCAGGCCGAGCAGGGCGCCAGCCGCGCCAGCGAAGACAACGAGGCCTTGCGCCGCAGTCTGCTTGAACTGCAGAACCAGATCGAGACCCTGCGCGCCGAGACGGCCAAGCTCAGGGGCCAGAACGAGCAGCTGTCGCGGGACCTTGCCGAGACGCAGCGTGTGCAAAAAGACGTGGTGCAGGGCGTGGACAGTCGTCTGCGCCAGTTCGAACCGGTCAAGGTTTCCGTTGATGGCCGCGAGTTCAGTGCGGAGCCCGCCGAAAAGCGCGACTTCGAAGCCGCCATGCTGGTCTTCCGCAAAGGCGAGTTCGCCGCGGCGCAACCTTTGTTCATCGATTTCCTCAAGCGTTATGCCCAGAGCGGCTACGGGCCGTCGGCCCTGTTCTGGCTCGGCAACGCGCAATACGCGACGCGCGACTACAAGGAGGCGATGATCAACTTCCGCGCCCTGATCGCGCGCGAGCCGGAGCACATGCGCTCGCCCGAGGCCGTGCTCTCCATCGCCAACTGCCAGATCGAGCTCAAGGACACCAAGGGCGCCAGAAAGACGCTGGAGGATCTGCTCAAGGCCTATCCGCAATCGGAAGCGGCCACGGCGGCAAAGGACCGACTGGCGCGGCTCAAGTAGCCCGCTGCCCGGTTATGACAGAGGATCGGCGATTTGGCGGTGTCGCGCGCCTGTACGGCGTGGCCGGCGCACAGCGCATTGCCGGCGCGCATGTCGCGGTGGTCGGCATCGGAGGCGTCGGCTCCTGGGCGGTGGAGGCGCTGGCGCGCAGCGGCGTCGGACGCCTGACCCTGATTGATCTGGACCATGTTTCCGAATCCAATATCAACCGGCAGATTCAGGCCGTCGAGGCCACGCTGGGGCAGGCCAAGGTGCTCGCCATGCGCGACCGCATCCTGTCCTTCCATCCGAATTGCGCGGTGACCTGCATCGAGGAGTTTGTCGAGCCCGTCAACTGGCCTGCGCTGCTGCCGGCGGGCGTGGATGCGGTCATCGATGCCTGCGATCAGGTCAAGGCCAAGACCGCGATGGCGGCTTGGGCGCGAGCGACCGATGCCATCTTCATTTCAGCGGGGGCAGCGGGGGGCAAGCGCCACGCGCATCAGGTCGACATCGACGATCTTGCCAACACGACGCATGACCCGCTGCTGGCGCAGTTGCGCTATCGCCTGCGCAAGGAACACCAGGCGCCGCGCGAGGGTCGGAAGATCGGCGTGGCCTGCGTTTTCAGCCGCGAAGCGGTCAGGCCGCCGGACGCATCCTGTGCGGTGGAGGGCGATGGAACGCTCAATTGCCATGGCTATGGATCCGTGGTCGCGGTCACGGCCACTTTCGGCCAGTGCGCGGCGGGTTGGACGCTCGATCGAATTTCCGGCGCGGCCTCGAAGGCACCAAAATAAAGCTACAATTCGACCCTTCGCCGCGCAGCTGACACTGCACGGGAACGAAGATCCGGGATGTTAGCTCAGTTGGTAGAGCAGCGGACTTTTAATCCGTTTGTCGTGGGTTCGACCCCCGCACATCCCACCAAATTCCCTTTGTCAAATATAGAAAGCCTGCTATTTAATTCGTAGCAGGCTTTTTTTATTTTTGGCTCCGTTGCCAGAATATTGCCAGAATATTCTTGATTGCCAGTTCATATTGCTTTTGTTCTGAAAGCATCACAACGCCTTACACCACCCCCGCAACAGTCAGCAATGGCGTTTCGAATTGCCCGCCTCTGACGCGGCACGGTAGCGCCTAATGAGGGGAGGTACCCCTGTCCAATCCGTGACGCACCATCGGCCCCGGGGTCGTTTTTTCGTAAGCGGCTAGCCATGGCACCTTGACGCAGGGGCCGGCAATATGCGAGGTCGTTGACTGCGCTCAGACCAGAGGCTGCCAGCGATGCGGAAGCAACTCCTCGATTCGGCTGTTCAGG
>CAIKMZ010000141.1 GCA_903828665.1 uncultured beta proteobacterium | reverse complement strand
TCCAGCACCACGTAGCGGGTGGAGCCACCGAAGTAGCGCCAGGCTTGCTCATGCAGCTCGGCCCAGATCCGTTGCCCGGACTTCCAGACCACGCGTCGGAAACTGCGCCTGGAGTAGCGCAATGTGGCCACGAACAAGCGTGGTTTACGGTAACGCTCGGTGCCAATCACACGGGTGAGTGCGCCTTCACCGTAGTCAACCTGCATCTCCTCGCCGGGTTGGAAGGACAAGCGGTCGAACTGCTCAGGCTGCTTGTGCCGCAGGTAGGCCGCGAAGCGTTTGACGGAGTTGTAGGCGCCGTCAAAGCCGTGCAGGTCCACCAGATCCTGGTAAATGGCCATGGCGTTGCGACCCAGGCGCAGTTGAGCATCGATAAAGGGGCGGTGCGGTTCGCACTTGGAGGTACTCAGCGGCGCTGTCGGAACCGGCACAGTCGGTGGCCACCCCGGGGGAATTTGAACGACTGGCCTCGAACAGGCGCTGGTAGGACCGGATGGTCTTGCGGTCGATGCCGGTGATGCGCTCTATGTCGCGCTGACTCTTGCCCAGACCGAGCAGAGTAAAGATGGTTGTTTGTTTGTGCGGCTTCAAGACATTCACTCCGTGACCTCCACTCGGGAAGGCCGGGTTATGTCCCGCCAAACAGGTGCCGACGACGCCGGCTTTACTCCCCGTTCCCGATCAATTCAGGTGGAGGAGTTTGAACTGGCCATACCCGGGGGAATTTGGGTGGCCATCGGGGCTTTTGATCGCTGCGGTCACCGTTTTTGCCTACGACGCACGCACAATCATCGACGCTGAGGAAGCAGAAGAAGATTCCAGCAAAGCGCTTCTGCTGATGGGCAGTTTCCTCAACGGTTTACAGCAAACACAGATCGAGCAGCAGCGATTTCTTCTCACACGCGATGCCGCGCATCTACAGTCCTATCAGCAAGAAAAAGGCCGGAGTGTCAATCGGATTGCGGCGTTAAAACAGGGCTTGGCCGAAGAGGGTCTTCGCGGATCCCTGCCAAGAATCGACGCCATTGAGAAGACTCAAGCCGATTACTTCAATGAACTCGATCACGCAGTTGAACCCAGTTCAAAACAAGGCGAGTCTACTCTGACAAAACTCGGGGAAAGTCGGCTTGCTCGGTTCCAATTGCAGCAGATCCAAATGCTGTTGGCCGACACTGCAGGGCAGCGGTAGGTGTCGGTCTTCGCGTCAAAGATGAAATCAGCTTTGCCAAAGCGACCGTCAGCCGATGCGCCGGAAGTCAGAGACTTGGCAACAATCGGATCGATGCTGGCCTCGTGACAAGCCTGGATTTCGGGAGCATTGAAGTAGCCCCGGTCCGCGATGGCTGTCAGGTCTTTGGCCCCCATCTCACTGCGTGCCAGCTTGGCCATAGAAGACAACTGCTCTCGGTCAGAGCCGACGTTGGTGACAACGTGCGCGACGATCAGGTGGTGTTTGGCATCTACTGCAGTCTGGACGTTGCAGCCCACGATGCCGGTGCCTTGCGATTTCATGGCGCGGGCATCCGGATCAATCTGGGAGATCTGTTTGTCTGGTGCAGCCTGCAGTTGAACTTCGATCTCTTTGAGCTTTTGCATTTGCGCCTTGAGCGCAGCAATTTTTCCTTGCAGTCGTTCAGTCTTGAGTGCTGCCACCTGTGGCTCATGCCTGTCAGCAGTATCGAGATCCTTGAGGTAGCGGTTGATGCTGTCCTCTATCGTCTTCATGCGGTACTGCAGCTTGGCAGCGGTGAAGTTGCGGTCATGGTTGTTGACGGCCTTGAATTTGCTGCCATCGATGGCCACGACCGCTTCCGTGAACATGCCAAGTTGTTGGCACATCAGGACAAATTGACGCGAGACGCTGCGGATGGCCGGGCCGTTGTCTTTACGGAAGTTGGCAATTGTTTTGAAGTCAGGTGTCAGTCGACCCGTCAACCACATTAACTCGACATTGCGCTGGGCTTCCTTCTCCAGACGCCGGCTCGACTGGATACGGTTGAGATAGCCGTAGATGTAAATCTTCAGCAGTGCCGCCGGGTGATATGAGGGGCGTCCAGTCGTCGCCGGATTGATGCCCTCAAACTTCAGTGCAGCCAGATCGAGTTCATCTACAAATACATCAATGACACGCACCGGATTGTTCTCCGTGACGTAATCGTCAAGCTGTTCCGGGAGCAAGAGCGCTTGCGTACGATCGACACCTTCAATGAAACGTTTCATCCAGATTCTCCTGCGCGCAACGTGATCTTTCAATAAACGTTTGAGGGTGCAAATTGTTTACCGCTTGGGGCGAATATTGAAAATATTCCATCAGCGTTTTGACACAGTCTCGGTCGAAACCGGGTCTTCCTGGCTTTCAGGTGACTGATCAGTTCCGATGCCCTGCGGGTTTACAACCTGCTCCAGCCCTGCCCTTCAATCTTTGGCGTTGGCGTTCAGTTCCATCGACACCTGGGCCGCACGGCCGACGCAAGGGCGCTTCAATAATCGAAATAGCGCGTTTCCTGATCGCTGCCGTTGACAAGCTGACGCGGGAACTCGGTCTGCTGAAGCTCTTGGGACTCCATCAGGCCTTTGCCCGCTCTACTCTCTCTTGCCAACGCTCCGGTCCCCGATCAAACCACCCGGTCGAACACCGCCATGCTCTCGACGTGGGCGGTGTGGGGGAACATGTTGACCACGCCGGCCGCGCTGCAGCGGTAGCCGGCGCGGTGCACCAGCAGGCCCGCATCACGCGCCAGCGTCGACGGGTTGCAGCTCACGTAGACGATGCGGCGCGGCGGCGTCCAGTCCTGCGCGCCCGGTGTTGCCGGGTTGTTGGCGCTGTCCACCCTTTGCTGATGCAAATCGGCCAGCGCCTGGACCAACGCGAAAGCCCCTTCGCGCGGCGGGTCGACCAGCCACTTGTCGGCCACGCCATCCTGGATCAGCAGGGCGGGCGTCATCTCGAACAGATTCCTGGCGACGAATTCGGTCGGCGCCAGCACCTGATCAGGCGCGGTCCGTTCCTGGTTCATGCGGTAATTGTCACGCGAGCGGGCGATCAATTCCTCGCTGCCTTCGATGCCCAGCACGGCGTGCGCCTGCGTCGCGATCGGCAAGGTGAAATTTCCCAGTCCGCAAAACCAGTCGATCACGCGCTCCTGCCGCCCGGCGTCGAGCAGCCGCAGGGAACGCGCCACCAGAACGCGGTTGATGTGCGGGTTGACCTGGGTGAAGTCGGTCGGACGAAAACGCATCCGGATGCCGAACTCCGGCAGGTCGTAACTCAACTCGGCACCGTCCGTATCGAGCAGTTGCACGGTCTGCGGGCCGCCCCCCTGCAACCACCATTGCACGCCGGCATGGGTCTGCGCAAAGGCGCGCAGACGCTGCAGGTCCGAGGGGCTCAGCGGCTCGAGGTGGCGCAGCACCAACGCCGTCACGGCATCGCCGCAGGCCAGTTCGATCTGCGGGCAGGTCTCGATCGCGTCCATCGAACCAATCAGGGCGCGCAGCGGCAGCAACAGGGCGCTGACGTGCGGCGGCAGCACCGGGCAGACCTGCATGTCGGCCACGTAGCGGCTCTTGCGTTCATGAAACCCAATCAGCACCGCGCCCTTCTTGCGTACGTAGCGCACCGACAGGCGCGCCCGGTAGCGGTAGCCCCAGGCCGGGCCTTCGATGGGACGCAGGATGGTCTCGGCTCTGACCTTGCCCAGATGCCACAGGTTGTCTTCCAGCACCCGCTGCTTGACCGCCACCTGCGCCGCCACGTGCAGATGCTGCATCTTGCAGCCGCCGCAGGCGCCGGCGTGCAAGCCGAAATGGGGGCAACCCGGCGTCACGCGCTGCGAGGACTCGCGGTGGATCGCCGTCACCGTGCCCTGCTCCCAGTTGTTCTTCTGGCGATTGACCTTGGCGCTGACCTGCTCAAAGGGCAGCGCGCCCTCGATGAACACGACCTTGCCGTCCGCCCGGTGCGCCACACCCTGTGCCTCCAGGTCCAGCGATTCCACCAGCAGCCAGTCCGACGGCATCAGCGTCTCTTTGTTGATTTCATCAGTCATGGGATTGGAACGTGTCCGTCAATAATTGGAGCGTTGAAAAGCATTCGGCAAGAACGGTGCGCCAGCAGGCGGCCGCATGGACACGCGTGCCCATGCCCGTTCGCAAGCATCACAGCAGCGCTTGCTGCGTGATGCCACGCCGCTGCAGATAGCGCTTCAGTTTGGCCATGACATCGTTCTGGATCTGGCGCACGCGTTCGCGCGTCATGCCCAGGCGCAGGCTCAGCACCTCCAGCGTCTCGGGCTCGCGATCGTGCAGGCCGAAGCGGCCTTCGAGGATTTCCTTCTCGCGCTTGCTCAAGCCGCCGAGCCAGTCTTCGATCAGGTGTTCGACCTCGTGCGCCAGCATCACGCCGGAGGGATCGAGCGTCACTTCGTCGACCAGCGAATCGCCGAGCGTCTGGCTGTCGCCCGTGCGCTCGTTGGTGGCGTCGAGCGAACGCGGCGCTTCAGCCAGCGCCAGCAGTTCGGCCACACCGGCCGACTCGCGCCCCAGCAGGGCTGCAATGTCTTCGGCACGTATGCCATCGGGCCGGCTGGCCATGAACGCGCCATCGTTCTCCAGGGTGCGCCGGGCGCGCAAGACCTGCTGCAACTCCCGCACCACATTGACCGGCAGCCGCACGGCGCGGCCCTGGCAGACCAGACCGCGCTCCACCGCCTGCCGGATCCACCAGGTCGCATAGGTTGAAAAACGAAAACCGCGTTCGGGCTCGAACTTGTCGATCGCGTGCATGAGGCCGAGGTTGCCCTCCTCGATCAGGTCCGACAAGGGCACGCCGCGCCCGAGGTAGGCTTTGGCAATGCTGACCACGAGGCGCAGATTGTGTTCGATCATGCTCTGGCGCGCCTCGAAATCGCCGGCGCGCGCCTTGCATGCAAATTCAAACTCCTGCGCCGGTGTGAACAGGTCGGTGCGGCGCACGTTGCGCAGGTAGACGGTCAGGGCATCGGCCGACTCGCCGCTGGCTTGGGCCGAATGAAGCAGTTCCGAAAACGATTTGTCGGCCCCCGAGGCGAGCGCATCGGCAGGCGCCTCGGACTCGCCGGTCTCACGCCGGGGATCGGGCTCCAGCGCACTGGCGGCTGGCTGGCCATTGCTGGTCGCTGGGCGTTTCTTCACGGAGCAGATCCATTACCTGGCGGGCAGGTACTTGGCCGGGTCCACCGGTTTGCCTTGCCGGCGAACTTCAAAATGCAGCTTGACGCGGTCGGCGTCGCTGCTTCCCATCTCGGCAATCTTCTGGCCCTTCTTCACCGACTGGTCTTCCTTGATCAGCATGGTCTGATTGTGGGCATAGGCCGTCAGGTAGGTGTTGTTGTGCTTGAGGATGATCAGGTTGCCGTAGCCGCGCAGGCCGGCCCCGACGTAGACCACGCGGCCGTCCGCCGCCGCCAGCACCGGCTCGCCGGCCGTGCCGCCGATGTCCAGGCCCTTGTTCTTGACCTCATCGAAGCCGCTGAGCACAGGTCCGCTGGTCGGCCAGATCCAGTTGATCTCGTCATCCCCCGCTGCTGCCGCGGGCTTGCTCGCGCTGGCGGTCGCTGGCGCCACCGCCGCGACCGGCGCCGACGCGGCGGCCAGCGGCGTCACACTGGACTGGGTCACGGGCCGGGTCACGACCCCGGTGGCGGCAACAGTCACGGGCGGTTCAACGCGCAGCACCTGGCCGACCTCGATGCGGTTCGGGTTCTCAAGCGCGTTCCAGCGCGCGATATCCTTGGCGCCCTGGCCATGGTCCAGTCCGATGCGGATCAGCGTATCGCCGGGTCTGACCGTGTAATAGCCGGGCTTGCCCGCGTTCTCGAATCCCGGCAGTTGCTTGACTGCGGCCGTGTCGACCACGACCGGCGTCGCCTTGGCCGTCGCCGCGCTGCGCTCTTCCACTGGCGCATGGTTGACCGCCTTGGACGCGCACCCGCCCAGCACCACACCGGCCACCACGAGCATCCAAGCCGACACCATCCGAGCACTCAAACTGAACATACAAACCCTTTTACGCGACACCCGATTTTATAGGGACAAAGTGAACCGCCTCGAGCATGGTCTGGCGTAGGCCCTGTGGCGTCTTGTCGATCACCAGCAACGCCTGCTGCCCGCCCCCTGCGCCACCCCGGTGCACCGGGGCGACGATTCGTCCTCCGACCGCGAGCTGATCGATCCAGGCCTGGGGCACGGCCTCGCCCCCGGCAGCGGCAATGATGGCCGCGTAGGGTGCGCCCTTCGGATAGCCCAGCATGCCATCGCCAAACAGCAGATGCAGGTTGGGCAGGCGCAGATGCCGCAGGTTGTGGCGCGCTTTTTCATGCAGACCGCGCAGGCGCTCGATGCTGTAGACCTCGGTCGCCAACTGGCTGAGCACGGCCGCCTGGTAGCCGCAACCGGTGCCGATTTCGAGCACGCGCCCCAGCGGTCCCGTCACACCGTGGCGCAACAGCTCCGCCATGCGCGCCACCACACCGGGCTTGGAAATGGTCTGGCCCAGCCCGATCGGCAGGCTCGTGTCCTCGTAGGCCTGGTTGACCAGCGCACTGTCGACGAAGCGGTGCCGCTCGATCAGGCCCATGGCCGACAGAACCGCAGCATCGGTGATGCCCTGCCCCGCCAGTTTGCGCACCATGTTCATGCGCACGGCGCCGGAGTCCATCCCGTGCCCCTGCGACACGGCGTTGGGCGTCGGCGCGGGCTTGGCCGTCTTGACCGCTCCAGCCGAAAAATCGAGCCGGGCGGGAAAGGATGGCCGCTTATTCATGTCGGTTCATACCGCTGGCATGCCCGGCTCCGACAGGCGCGATGCCGTCTGCGCCCAGTAGCCGAGATTGTCATGGTCGGTCAGGTCCACTTTCAGCGGTGTGATCGCCACATGTCCCTGGCCGGTGGCATGGAAATCTGTCCCTTCGGCCTCGTCCAGGATCGGACCGGCCGCGCCGATCCAGTACATGGTCTCGCCGCGCGGGCTGATCTGGGTGATCACGGACTCCGCCGCGTGGCGGCGACCGAGCCGGCACAGCTTGACATGGCCGAGCTGATCGAACGGCAGATTCGGTACGTTGACGTTGAGCAGCCAGGGGCTGGCGCCGATCAGCTTGTTGCGCGACATCTGCACGACCAGGTCGCGCGCCTTGCGCGCAGCGGCCTCGAGTTCGCCCCAGTTCTTCTCGACCTGTGAAAAAGCAATGGCCGGAATGCCGAACAGATAGCCTTCCATGGCAGCGCCGACCGTGCCCGAGTAGATCGTGTCGTCGCCCATGTTGGCGCCGTTGTTGATGCCCGAGACCACGAGGTCCGGCCGGTAACCGAGCAGTCCGGTCAGGGCGATATGGACGCAGTCGGCCGGCGTGCCGTTGATGTAGCGAAAACCGTTGCTGGCGCGGTTCACGTACATCGGCGAGTGCAGGGTCAGCGCGTTCGACTTGGCGCTGTTGTTCTGCTCCGGCGCAATGACCTCGACCTCGGCCACGTCTTTCAGGGCTTCGTACAGGGCCACAATGCCCGGCGCCTGGTAACCATCGTCGTTGGAAATAAGAATCTTCATAGACAAACAGAGTTGATCTTCATTGTAGGGTCCGGCCCGATTTGCCGCCGTGGTCACGCGAGAGACATTTTGCGCATGGGCCACCCTCTATCATCCGGCAACTTCATTGGAGATTGACCCATGCATGCCTGGCTTTGTGAGAACCCCGTGGGCGTTGACGCCCTGACCTGGAAAGAACTTCCGACACCCGAGCCCAAGGCGGGCGAGGTGCTGCTCGAAATCAAGGCCGCGAGCCTGAATTTCCCGGACCTGCTGATCGTGCAAAACAAGTACCAGATGAAGCCCGAGCTGCCCTTTGTGCCGGGCTCGGAATACGCTGGCGTCGTGCAGGCGCTGGGCGACGGCGTCACCCACCTCAAGGTCGGTCAGCACGTGGCCTGCCTGTCGGGCACCGGCGGCTTTGGCACGCACACGCTGGCACCGGCCGCCCTGTGCATGCCGCTGCCCGACGCGTTCAGTTTCGTCGACGCCGCCGCCTTCATCATGATTTATGCCACCTCGCATCACGCGCTGGTGGACCGCGCGCAGCTCAAGGCCGGCGAAACCGTGCTGGTGCTCGGTGCCGCCGGTGGCGTCGGCACCTCGGCCATCCAGATTGCCAAGGCCTGCGGTGCCAGGGTGATCGCGGCCGCATCGACCGATGAAAAGTGTGCCCTTTGCAAGAGCATCGGCGCCGATGCCACCATCAACTACAGCAAGGAAAACCTGCGCGACGCCATCAAGCTGCTGACCGACGGCAAAGGCCCGGACGTCATCTATGACCCGGTCGGTGGCGAACTGGCCGAACCGGCCTTGCGCTCGATTGCCTGGCGCGGGCGCTACCTCGTGATCGGGTTCGCCTCCGGCACCATCCCGTCGCTGCCGCTGAACCTGCCGCTGCTCAAGGGCGCTTCTGTCGTCGGCGTGTTCTGGGGCAGCTTCGCCAAACACGAACCGAAAGCCAACGCCGCCATGATGCAGACGCTGGCGCAGTGGTACCTGCAGGGCAAGATCAAGCCGGTGATCGACCGCAGCATGCCGATGGCCGAGCTCAAGGCCGCTTTCGCCCACATGGGTTCGCGCGGCGTGATGGGCAAGCTAGTGCTGGTCAACTGACAGGGCGCGGCCGCCGATGACGCCGCACGAGCTGCTGCAGCACAGCGACAGCGGCGCGCTCTGGAGCGCGCCCGCCAGCGCCGAAGCAGGCTTCTACCTGCCAGCGGCCTACCAATGCGCGCTGGCGCTGCGGCAACTGCGTGTTGCGCGCGGCGAGCAGCCGCGCGGCTACAAGATCGGCTTCACAAATCGCAACATATGGCAGCGCTATGGCGTCTACGCGCCGATCTGGGGCACGGTCTACGACAGCACTCTCACTTTCTGCGACGGCAAGGGCGTGGTCTCACTGGCGCACACTTGCCAGCCGCGTATCGAACCGGAGCTGGTGTTCGGCATGAAGGCCACCCCGGCAGCGGACGCATCGCTGGAACAGTTGTTTGCGGCGCTGGACTGGCTGGCACCAGGCTTCGAGGTCGTGCAGTCGCATCTGCCGGACTGGAAGTTCAAGGCGGCCGACACGGTTGCCGACGGTGGTCTGCATGCGCGGTTGCTGATCGGTCGGCGCGTGCCCGTCAGCACACTGGCCGGCAGCGCCAGCGAGCTCAACGACCTGCTGGCCAGCGCGCAGGTCAGCCTGCTCAAGGCCGGGCAGGTGGTCGACCAGGGGTGTGGCGCTAACGTGCTCGACGGACCGCTGCACGCGCTGCAGCACTTCCTGCTCGCCTTGCGCACGTGCCCGGGCGCCCCCGACCTGCGGCCGGGAGACGTGATCACGACCGGGACCTGGACCGATGCCTGGCCGGTGCAAGGTGGCCAACGCTGGAGCGCAGCCTTCTCCGGCCCCCTGTCGCCGCTGGAAGTCGAGTTCCACCCGGCGTGAAGCGTACGCGTGTTTTCGTGGCGCGCGCGTCACGAATCGCGGCACGGCGATAAACTGGGGCTCACACCCACCACAAGGAATTTCCGATGGCAGCCTACCTGGTAGTTGACACCTTGCTTCACGATCCCGCGCTGTACGAAGAGTACAAGCTGCAGGCCCGGCCGCTGGCCGAAAGATTCGGCGGCGAATATCTGGCGCGTGGCGGCAACATGGACATCAAGGAGTCGGACCTCTGGCATCCGACGCGGGTCGTGCTGATCAAGTTCCCGGATGCGCAGTCGGCCAATCGCTTTTACGACTCGCCGGAATACCAGGCTATTCTGCCGATCGGCAGGCAGTCGGCGCGGCGCACGGTCTTCGTGCTCGAAGGCATGTGAGCGCAACCGGACAACATGGATTGCCTTCACCGATGAAACTTGCCACCTGGAATGTCAACTCGCTGACCGTGCGCCTGCCGCAGGTGCTGGACTGGCTGGCCGCCAACCCGGTCGATGTGCTGGCGTTGCAAGAGCTCAAGCTGACCGACGACAAGTTCCCGTTCGACGCGCTGGCGCAGGCCGGTTATCAGGCCCAGTGCTTCGGCCAGAAGACCTACAACGGCGTGGCCTTGCTCTCACGCACGCCGGCCACCGAGGTGGTGCGCAACATCCCCGGTTTTGCCGACGACATGGCGCGCGTCATCAGCGCCACGATCGACGGCATCCGCGTCATCGGCGCCTACTTCCCCAACGGACAGGAGCCGGGCTCGGAAAAATTCGAATACAAGATGAGCTGGCTCAAGGGCTTGCGCGACTGGGTCCGCGCGGAACTCGTGCAGCACCCCAGGCTGGTGCTGATGGGCGACTACAACATCACGTTTGACGACGCCGACGTCTGGGACCCGGTGTTGCTGAAGGACACGATTCATTGCACTGAAGAAGAACGCTACCAGCTGCGCGCCCTCGTCGCACTGGGGCTGCACGATGCGTTGCGTCTCTTCCCGCAGCCCGGCAAGAGCTATTCGTGGTGGGACTACCGCGACTTTGCCTTCCGGCGCAACCGCGGCCTGCGCATCGACCACATCCTGGTCAGCGACGCGCTCAAGCCGAGCGTGCAGTCTTGCGTGATCGACAAGACACCACGCAAGAACGAGCGCCCGAGCGACCACGCGCCGGTCGTTGTGACGCTACTCTAGACCCAGTTCCTGAATTTTGCGCGTGATGGTGTTGCGGCCGATGCCCAGGCGCTGCGCCGCCTCGATGCGACGGCCACGCGTGGCACCCAGCGCTGCCAAGATCAGGCGCGATTCGAAGCGGTGCGTGAGCTCGTCCCAGATGTCATTGCGACCGCTCGCCAGCAAGGCGATGGCATCCGCCTCGAGGGCCTGCTCCCAGTTGGCACCCGCAGCGGCTTGCGCTGCCGCAACCGGCTCCGACGTCGCCGCAGCGACCGCGCTTGGCGCCTGCGCCGGCGCTTGCGCTGCCGCCGATGGCGCTGCCGGCGGCTCGATCACCCCGCCGGCTGTCACACCGACCTCGGGTGGCAAGTCCTTGGACTCGATCAGCTGGGCCGGCGTCATCACCGTCAGCCAGTGGCACATGTTTTCCAGCTGCCGCACGTTGCCGGGAAAAGCAAACTGCCCGAGCCAGTGCAGCGCGGTGTCCGAGATCCGCTTGGGCTCGACGCCGAGTTGCAGCGCGCTTTGCTGCAGGAAATGCCGCGTCAGCACCGGCACATCTTCACGCCGTTCACGCAAGGCGGGCAGGCGCAGACGAATCACATTGAGGCGGTGAAACAGGTCCTCGCGAAACGCACCATCCTTGACGCGCTGCTCCAGATTCTGGTGCGTCGCCGCGATCACGCGCACATTGGTCTTGACCGCGCTGTGGCCGCCGACCCGGTAAAAGTGACCATCGCTGAGCACGCGCAACAGGCGCGTCTGCAGGTCGAACGGCATATCGCCAATCTCGTCGAGAAACAGCGTGCCGCCATCGGCCTGCTCGAAGCGGCCGCGGCGCATCGTCTGCGCACCCGTGAAGGCGCCGCGTTCATGCCCGAACAGTTCCGACTCCAGCAGGTCCTTCGGAATCGCTGCCGTGTTGATCGCCACAAACGGCCCGCTGGCACGCGGCGAATGCTTGTGCAGAGCGCGCGCCACCAGTTCCTTGCCGGAACCCGACTCGCCGGTGATCATGACCGTGACGTTGCTCTGGCTCAGGCGACCGATGGCACGGAACACGTCCTGCATGGCGGGCGCCTGCCCGAGCATCTCGGGCGTCTGCGCCATGTGCTCTTCGCTGACCTCCTCGCGCTGGCTTTCCTCGACCGCACGCCGGATCAGTTCGACCGCCTTGGGCAGGTCGAACGGTTTAGGCAGGTATTCGAAAGCACCGCCCTGAAATGCGGACACGGCGCTGTCCAGGTCCGAGTACGCGGTCATGATGATCACCGGCAGCGCGGGATACTTTTCCTTGACCTTTTCCAGCAGATCCAGTCCGGAGCCGCCGGGCATGCGGATGTCGCTGACCAGCACTTGTGGTCCGTTCTCCTCGGTCGCGCTACTCAGCGCCTGCAGGACGTCCCGCGGGTTGGTGAAACTGCGCGTCGGCAAGTCTTCACGCAGCAGTGCTTTTTCGAGGACGAAGCGGATGGACTGGTCATCATCTACGATCCAAATCGGCTTCATATGTTTTCCCTGAATTGACGCTGGCGATTAAGGTAACGGAATCATGATTTTGAAATCCGTATGGCCGGGCACGCTGTCGCATTCGATCAAGCCCTGATGCTGCTGCACGAAGGTTTGCGCGAGTGTCAGGCCCAAGCCTGATCCCCCTTCGCGTCCCGACACCAGCGGATAAAAAATCCGATCCTTGATCGAGTCTGGAACACCAGGCCCGTTGTCGATGACATGCAATTCCAGTGCCAACCGGTAGCGCTTTTTTCCGAATGTCGTCTGGCGCGCAATACGGGTGCGAAATGTCAGGCAGGCATCGCCCTGCGCAATCCGTTCCGACAAAGCCTGGCAGGCGTTGTGCGCGATGTTGAGCACGGTCTGGATCAGTTGCTCGTGGTCGCCGCGGAACTCCGGAATCGAGGTGTCGTAGTCGCGCTCCACGGTCAGCCCTTTGGGGAACTCCGCGGTGATCAGGGAGCGCACGCGCTCGCAAACTTCGTGGATGTTGACGTCGCCCACCAGATGCGGGCGCCGGTGCGGTGCCAAGAGTCGGTCGACCAGGGCTTGCAGACGGTCGGCCTCGTGAATGATGACCTGTGTGTACTCGGTGAGTTCGCGTGACTCGATCTCCATCTCCAGCAATTGCGCGGCGCCGCGGATGCCGCCCAGCGGGTTCTTGATTTCATGGGCCAGATTGCGGATCAACTCCTTGTTGGCCTGCGCCTGATCCGACAAACGTTCCTCGCGTTCCTGGCGCGCCTGCAACTCCAACGGCAGCAGTTCGACCACCACTTCATTCTCGACTTCGGTCTGCGTCACGATCACATGCACGGGCAGCGGCTCGCGGTTCAAGCGCGTCAGACGCGCGTCGTAGCGCAAGGCGGCAAACTGGTTGCCACCGACACCGAGCAAGGCATTGATCAGGCTGGCGGGCTCGGCAAAACTGTCCGGAAAATGGGAACCCACGATCGCGCGCCTTGAAATGCCCAGCGCGTCTTCCAGCGCGGCGTTCGCAAACAGCACCGAGCCATCGCCATGCAGAACCGCCACCAGCGTCGCCAGCAGGTCAAACGACTGGAAGCGCAAGGCGGCCGGCGCGCTCGCCGCTGCGGCAGGAATGCCCTCGGGCGTGGTGGAAGAATTCAAGCCGCTTATTTCACCGCTGAAACCAAGGAAGCGCGCCCGAGTTCACGGCGAATACCGGCGATATCGCTCTCGTTGCGCAAGAGACTGGCCTTGAGGTCGGCCACACGCGCCAGATACTTCGATGAGGTGCGCGTCTCGTCGGCGCGCAGCGCCGGTTCGCCATAGTTGTATTCCTTCTGCAGCTCAAGCTGGCGCGCCTGCGCTTTCGCGAGTTCTGCTTCCAGGATCTGGCGCGCATCGGCATCCCTTGACTTCTGCTCTGCGGCGTCCACCCGTTGCGCGCCCGAGGCGCTGGCGCGCGCGGGTGTCGAAGCCGGCGCCGTCGGACGCGTGCCCTGCACCACGGTTACATTGCCTCCTTCAAGCAGTTTGCACCCGCCTGCCTTGCCACTGGGCACAGTGTTGGTGTACTCGTTGCCACAGCGGTAAATCCGTTCCTGCGCGAAGCCGTTCCCGACGGACAGGGCAGCAAGCAATGGAATCAATAATGAAGTTTTCATACGTTTTCCACGCGGTAATTTCAGCATGGACCACCCCGCCGACATGCGCCGGGCGCACACGGCACAAAAAAAGGACGGTCTGAACCGTCCTTTTTTACCACAAAGCGCGTGCGCTTACAGGGAATAGTACATCTCGAATTCGATCGGATGGGTCGCCATGCGCAAACGCGTCACTTCAGTCATCTTGAGTTCGATGTAGGCGTCGAGCATGCTGTCGGTGAAAACGCCGCCCTTGGTCAGGAAACTGCGGTCAGCGTCCAGGCAATCGAGCGCCTGGTCCAAGCTGTGGCAGACGGTCGGGATCTTGGCATTTTCCTCGGGCGGCAAATGGTACAGATCCTTGGTCGCTGCTTCACCCGGGTGAATCTTGTTCTCGATGCCATCGAGACCCGCCATCATCAGGGCCGCGAAGCCGAGATACGGGTTCATCAGCGGATCGGGGAAACGCGCTTCGATGCGGCGTGCCTTGGGGTTGGCCACATACGGAATGCGGATCGAGGCCGAGCGGTTCTTGGCCGAGTAAGCCAGTTTCACCGGTGCTTCGTAGCCGGGCACCAGACGCTTGTAGCTGTTGGTACCGGGGTTGGTGATGGCGTTCAGGGCGCGCGCGTGCTTGATGATGCCGCCGACGTAGTACAGGGCAAAGTCGGACAGGCCGGCATACCCGTCACCGGCAAACAGGTTCTTGCCGTCTTTCCAGATCGACTGGTGCACGTGCATGCCGGAGCCGTTGTCGCCAACGATGGGCTTGGGCATGAAGGTGGCCGTCTTGCCATAGGCGTGGGCCACGTTCTGCACCACGTACTTCAGGACCTGCGTCCAGTCGGCGCGCTCGACCAGCGTGCTGAACTTGGTGCCGAGTTCGTTCTGACCGGCGCCGGCCACTTCGTGGTGGAACACTTCCACCGGAATGCCCAGCGACTCGAGAATCAGCGACATCTCGGCGCGCATGTCCTGCGTGCTGTCAACCGGCGGCACCGGGAAATAGCCGCCCTTGACGGTGGGACGGTGACCCTTGTTGCCGCCGTCCATCTTCTTGCCCGAATTCCAGGGAGCTTCGCCCTCGTCGATCTTGAAGAAGGTGCCAGACATGTCGGTGTTCCAGCGCACGTCGTCAAAAATGAAGAACTCGGGTTCCGGACCGAAGTAGGCGGTGTCGCCCATGCCCGAAGCCTTGAGGTAGGCTTCAGCGCGCTTGGCGATCGAACGCGGATCGCGATCGTAGGCCTTGCCATCGCTGGGCTCGACCACGTCGCAGCTCAGGAACAGCGTGGTTTCTTCAAAGAACGGGTCGATGTTGGCCGTGTTCGGGTCGGGCATCAATTGCATGTCGGAGGCTTCGATGCCCTTCCAGCCGGCGACGGACGAACCGTCAAACGCATGACCGGAGCTGAACTTGTCTTCATCGAAATGGGAAACCGGCACGGTTACGTGCTGCTCTTTGCCCCGGGTATCGGTGAAACGGAAGTCAACAAACTTGACTTCGTTTTCTTTCACCATCTTCATGACATCTGCGACGGTCTTGGCCATCAAATACTCCTGGTTGGAACGTTGTTGAAAAAGCTACAGGGAAACCAATGCAGTTTCTGTGCCAAAGCCCGCACAGTCACAGATACCCCGAAGCCCGTATTTTGCCCTGAGTTTGGGGCCAATTGAGAAGCTACCCGCGGAACATTACATGCTCCGTCCTGGTGCAATTTCGAGGCGCACCATTAAAACCTTGCTATTTACGCACCAATTCAGGGCCGAATTTGGCGTCAAAGGTCCGCAGCCCCGCCAGCAGTTCCGGATAGGCCTGATCGACCGCGGCCGGTTCACCCTTGACACCCAACTCAATGTGGCGTCCGTAGGTGGGATGGTCAACGCTGGGAAGGCTGAAGACCTTGACCCCGGGGTGGGCGCGCTCGATATCTTCCATCAAGGGCGTCAAGGCAGCCTCCATGGCGCCATAGACGACCACCGACTTCTCGATCCAGGCGGCGTCCTGAAACCGGTCGGCGTAACGAGTGTCCAGCACCCACTCAATCATCGGCCAGGCCATGACGGGAAAGCCCGGAACGAAATGCACATGGCCGCAACTGAAGCCGGGGATCTTATTGAACGGGTTGGGAATGATGTCGGCACCGACCGGAAACATGCCCATGTTGAGGCGGTGGATGTTGTCGGGGCGATCGGGCTCATAGACCGTGCCCTGCTCTTTGGCCATGTCCCGCATGCGCTCGCGGATCAGGGCTTCGGCCTGCGGGTGCAGCGCCAGTTCCAGCCCCAGCGCACGCGCCGCGCACTGGCGCGTATGGTCATCCGGCGTGGCACCGATGCCGCCGCACGAAAACACGACGTCGCCTGAGGCAAAGGCGCGCTGCAGCGTGGCGGTGATGCGGCTGCGCGAATCACCGACATAGTCGGCGTAGTCCAGTTGCAGCCCGCGCGCCTTGAGCAGTTCGATGACCCTGGACAGATGCTTGTCGGCGCGTTTGCCGGACAGGATCTCGTCGCCGATGATGATCAGGCCGAAGGCAGGCGCTGCGCTAGCGGGAGATTGCGGATTCAGGTTCTGGTTCATGCGGCAATGTTAGCGCCTGCGCGTCAATCGTCGGCGCTGACGCGGCTTTGCGCGCGGCTTCGGTGCGCAAGGCTTGCAGTGCGGCCAGACAGTAATGCGCGAACCAGAGCGAGGAGAAGGCAAACACCAGCGTGTAGATCCAGATCGCCAGCGGCACCAGGATCACAAATGCCGCCGCCAGCAAGGCGCCTGAGGCCCAGATCAAGCTCGGCGCCGCGCCCATGAAGCCGCACAGGACACCCATGGCCAGCAGCCAGCCGCGATGGCGCTGAAAGATCTCGCGGCGCTCCTGCGCACTGGCGTGCTCGGCCAGCGCATCGAAAGCCATGACACGGTAGGTCAGCCAGCCCCAGATCAAGGGCGGCAGGATCAGAATCAGGGGCGGCACCAGCCACAAGGGGCTCGACAGCAGCATGGCCAGCAGACTCAGCAGCGTCAGGCCGAGCGCGCGCAACACGCCAAGGACCAGGCTCCCGCCGCGTTTGCGTTCGAGCTGCGGAAAGCGCCGCTCGGCCACCAGCAGCGTCAAGGCCGGCGTCATCAGAAAAGCGACCGTCAGCAGCGACAGCAGCACGATGAACGGCGTCACCGTGAAGATCACGATCAACGGCGCGAGCACCATTTTGAGATTGCCGAAACCCACGCTCTGCAGCCAGGCGGAGACCGTGGCAACCACGGTGGTGGATTCCAGTGCGGAACGCACCCAATCGAGCGCCGACTCCCAGTACCAGTAGCCCAGTCCCAAGGTCAGCGCCACCATCAGCACGAGCGGCAGGAAAGACAGGGCGATCACGCGCGGGCGGATGCAGTACGCCACCGCGCGCCAGAAAGAATCAAGAAACAGGTTCATGCGGCAAGCATACCCCCAGGCGGGTTGACCTCAAGCCTCGATGCGCGCCAGGTCGGCAGGGCCGAGCCAGCACCACTGCCCAGGCGCGAGTTCATCGGGCAGGCGCAGGCCGCCGATTTGCGAGCGATGCAGAGCCTCGACCCGGTTGCTCACCGCCGCCACCATGCGCTTGACCTGGTGGTACTTGCCCTCGGTCAGGGTCAGGCGCAAATGGAGTTCGCTGACCGCTTCACAGGCGGCGGCACGGACCGGTTTCGGATCGTCATCGAGCACCACGCCGGAGAGCAGTTTGGCGACCTGCGCCGCGCTGACCGGATGCTTGAGCGTGACCTCGTAGAACTTGGGCACATGGTGCCGCGGCGAGCTCATGCGATGGATGAACTTGCCGTCATCGGTCAGCAGCAGCAAGCCGGTCGTATCCTGGTCGAGCCGCCCTACCGCCTGCACACCCTGCACTGCGCCCTTTTGCGGGCGCAGTCGCAGCGGCGACGGCAACAGCGTGTAGATGCTCGGATAGGTAGAAGGCTTTTGCGAACACTCGGTGGCCGCCGGCTTGTGCAGCATGAGGTAGGCCTTCTCGTGATAAGGCCAGTCCACACCCTGCACCCGAAAGCGCAAGGCCGGTGCGGCGAATTCGGCGCTGCTGTCAGTGCAAGCCAGCGCCGTCGCCCCATCGGGCGGATAAACCTGAACCAGCCCTTGCTGAATCAAGCCCGCGCAAACGCGCCGCGTGCCAAAGCCCTGCGAGTAAAGAATATCTTGAAGTTGCATGACCCAAGTATCGCAAAGCGGCAGGCATCAAGGGCGCCTGGGTGGATGGCTCCACGAATGTCCGAAGGCCGGGGGACACGAACGGAGTTGAGTGCCACGCCGTCCTGAGTCCGCCACATCCACCCAAGCGCCAGCATCCCGGCAAACGCTTCGCGGCCAGTCACAATCGAGTAGGGTGAGGGGTTGCCCCCTCAGCCCTCTCACACCACCGTACGTGCGGCTCCGCATACGGCGGTTCAAATGGGACGCTGGAGTTGCTGATGAGTTACCACCAGCGAGACCAGCCCGAGTTGTGTGAAGTACC
>CAIKMZ010000140.1 GCA_903828665.1 uncultured beta proteobacterium | reverse complement strand
TGACCCCGTCGGCCACCGTGCGCCGCGTCGTTAACATGACCGCGCTGGCCGTGGCCAACGCAGCGCAGGAACGCGGCTGATCAGACGACATGGATCCCGGATCAAGTCCGGGATGACACGCGCAAGATGTCATTGCGGGCCCGACCCGCAATCCATGCCGCGCATGCCACCTGCCCCGCCCGGATCGGCGTGCGGGGCAGGCCGCTCAGTCGATCCGCGCGAAGTCGATAAAGCCATGCTCCACGTCGGTTGACAACAACTTGACGTGGAGTTTGTCGCCGACTCTCAAGCCGGCATCGCCGCTGACGAGCTTGCCGTCGGCCGGCGGTGACAGCAGGCGCACCCAGATGCCGTCGGTGGTGGCACCGGTGACGATGGCCTCGAAGCGCTGGCCGATGCGCGACTCGAGCACGATCGCCGCCTCCGACTTGCGCATGCGCCGCTCCACCTTCTGCGCCGAGTTCTCCTGGCGCGTGCAGTGCAGCGCAAGCTCGGCCAGTTCGGTGTTCGAATAGGGCGCGCGCTGCTTGCGCAAGGCAGCCTTGAGCAGGCGCGAGGTGATGAGGTCGGGGAAACGCCGGTTCGGCGCGGTGGAGTGCGTGTAGTCGCGCACCGCCAGGCCGAAGTGACCGATCGGCGCCTCGCCCGGCACCTCCACCACATACTCGCCGGAACCCATGAGCTTGACGATGACCAGCGAGAGGTCCGGAAAGCGCAGCGGATCCGCCTTGTGGCGCTTGGCCAGGAAGGCTTCCAGCGCTTTTGAATCAGGTTCGTCGGGCAGCGTCTCGCCGTACTCCTTGGCGACGCCGACGATGCGCAGCCAGCGCTCGGGCGAGCGCACGACGCGGCGCAGCGAGGCGCCGCCGCGCGCCGCCAGGTAGCGCGCCGTGCAGCCGTTGGTGGCGATCATCACCTCCTCGATCAACTGGCGGGCCCGGTTGTGCACCTGCTCGGCAATGCCGACCACCTGCTCGCCCTCGAACACGGCGCGCGGCTGGAAGGTCTCCAGTTCCAGCGAGCCCTGGGCGTGGCGGCGCAGCCGCAACTGCTGCGCCAACGCATCCTGCGTGCGCAATTGCTCCTGCATGCCGGGCACGGCAGCGGCGGCTTCGGGCAATGCGCCCTCGCCATCGATCCAGGCGCTGACCGCGTCGTACGCCAGTTTGGCCTTGTTGCGCACGCGCGCGCGGTACACGGTGGCGCCCGACAGCACGGCGCTGGCATCGAACACCATCTCGGTCACCAGGGCCAGACGCTCCTGGTCGAAGTTGAGCGAGGTCAGGTCGGTGGACAACCGCTCGGGCAGCATCGGGAAGATGCGCGCCGAGGTGTAGACCGTGGTCGTGTTGAGCAGCGCATGCTGGTCGATCGGGCTGCCCTGCGCGACCAGCGCATCGACATCGGCGATCGCCACCCACAGCCGCACGGCGCCCTGCGCCAGCGTCTCGCAGGCGGTGAGCTGATCGAGGTCGCGCGAGTCGTCGTTGTCGATCGAGCACCAGAGCAAGGCGGTGAGGTCGCGGATGGCGGCATCGCTGTCCTGCGCCGGTCCCGTGATGGCGCTCAACTGCTGCTCGACCCGTGTCGAAAACTCGGGCTCGAGCCCGCGCTCCACCATGGCGCGCGTGGCGATGCGGACGAGGTCGGAACGGAGATGGTGTTGTTTGGGGTACATGCTGGGGATGTTAACCCCCACGCTCGGCACTTCGTGTCCTCGCGGCACCCCGAGGGGGCGCAACCCGCCTTGGGGCGGCCCGGCGGCGGGTTCGTTAACCCCCACGCCCGGATGAACCCGGGCCGCTGGCCTGGCCCTTGCCCCGGCGCAGCTCGCGCTGCATGAACAGGTAGAGGCTCTCCACCTTGTCGCGCGCCCACGGCGTCTTGCGCAGAAACTTCAGGCTCGATGCGATGCTGGGGTCGCTGGTGAAGCAGCGCAGTGGAATGCGCTGGCCCAAGTCAGCCCAGCCGTAGTGCGCCACCAGCGCCGTGACGATGGCCTCCAGCGTCAGGCCGTGCAGCGGATTGCGAACTTGGGTCGGGGGCGGGACAGGAACTTGCATGATCCGATTTTGGCACCAGCACCGGTCACCGGTGCGGCCCGGCTAGAATACGCCCCTCGGAAGCGTGGCAGAGTGGTCGATTGCACCGGTCTTGAAAACCGGCGACGGGAAACCGTCCGTGAGTTCGAATCTCACCGCTTCCGCCAGCTAGTCTGGGCCCTTCCAATTGAAGGGCTTTTTTTTGGCAAAGGCCCGCGCCGTGCGGGCCACAGCCCGATAGTCGAATTCTCAAGTTGAGGATCTTGGCCTCATTTTGGACTTGATCGCAGCAAATTCTGCGGCCACTCTCAGAATGCCATTTCGCCGGTAGGCAGCGCCATTTCGCATCACCGTCAAGTTTCATCTCCCAGAACGGTCGTGTCCCATGACGTGGTGTAAGTCCACAGCCCGGACAGGCTGAGATACACGTTACTCAGCGCGCCACTGCGGACAGCCGAGTCGGCGGAGTATCGCAGAGGGTTTGAAGTCCTTCAAGTTGCATGTAGCGCCGGTTC
>CAIKMZ010000139.1 GCA_903828665.1 uncultured beta proteobacterium | reverse complement strand
ATCTCCGGGGATCAGCACAACGGACACCCCCACACACTGGGTCTGGTCAATACGGCGGCCCTGATGATCGAAAACCGGCTGATGACAACCGCCTGCGGCCGCGGCATTCGATTGCACCTGCACGCGCAGGCAGAGGGTATCGGCACGGTGGCAGAAGGCATTGTTGCCGTGTCCGATGACGGCTGGATCGTGGGGGCCAACCGGGCTGCCATGGCGTTTTTTCAGCTGAGCCCTGGCCATCTGGGCAAGACCCAGTTCAACAGCATTGCTGACGTGCGCGTGGAAGATCTACTCTCGCGTTGCCTGCACAAACCGGGTCAGGCAAAGCAGCTGCGTTTGCGCAATGGCGGCACCCTGTTCGCAATCGTCTACGGCCAGGATGTCGATTCATCGTCGACGGTGATCCCGCAGCCGGCACTGACCGAGCGCGACAAGGCCGATGCCCTTTCCTGTCTGGATACGGGAGACCTGCGCTGGCGCAGTGCCGCAGACAAAGCGCGCCGTGTACTTGACAAGCCGATACCGGTGCTGGTCCAGGGCGAGTCTGGTGTTGGCAAGGAGTACTTTGCCCGCGCGATGCACGATTCAAGTTCGCGCTGCAGCGGGCCGTTTGTCGCCATCAACTGCGGCGCCATTCCGGAGAATCTGATTGAAGCCGAGTTGTTCGGCTATGCGCCGGGCGCCTTCACCGGGGCCAGAAAAGAGGGAAGTCTTGGCCGACTGCGTGAGGCCAATGGCGGCACGCTGTTCCTGGATGAAATCGGCGACATGCCACTCACGATGCAGACCCGCTTGCTGCGTGTGCTGCAGGAACGCTGCGTTACGCCGCTGGGCGGTGGCCGCAGCATTGAAGTCGACTTCGCCCTGGTCTGCGCCACGCATCGCAATTTGCGTGCAGAAACCGAAAACGGCCGCTTTCGCAGCGACCTGTACTACCGCATCAACGGACTGACGGTTCAACTGCCGCCGCTGCGCGAACGAACTGATTTCAAGGCCTTGACACAGCGCCTTCTGAGCGGACTGAACCCCGATCGCGAAATTCAAATTACGGCCCAAGTGCTGGAAAAAATGGCATTGCATTCGTGGCCCGGCAACTTGCGTCAATTGGCCAACGTGCTGCGAACCTCCAGTGCCATGCTGGATACCGATCAGCAGTTCATTGAATGGGGTCACCTGCCCGACGATATTGCGCAGGACTTGACGCAGACCGAGGCACCGATGGTGAAAGACACGGCAGCGCAAAATCTCGAGGCCCTTGCGATGACGGCCATGCACCAGGCGCTGGCGTCGAGCAAGGGCAATGTTTCGCAAGCAGCGCGCCAGCTCGGGATCAGTCGGCAAACCATGTACCGAAAACTTTCAACCCGGCCGGTGTCCACCTAGGCGAGCCTTAACTCTACAGTTGAACTAAACCGCTATGCGGTGGTAGGTCCTCACAGGCCACCATCGCGTTTTTGTTTGCTGTGGTGCTTGCGCACACGGGCATAGAGGTGAAGCCTTGGAGGTGGGGAATTTCCCCCGCTTTCAAGGAGAGTTGTT
>CAIKMZ010000138.1 GCA_903828665.1 uncultured beta proteobacterium | reverse complement strand
GCTCATGATTTACGCTCCGCGCTTCCTTCCCACACTCGGTCGCCCTCATGCAGTTGCGCTTCACTTCGCTCGCTGTGGTCAGCTTGCGGGAGGACTTGCACCTCCGGGAGTGCGCCCATGCTGGGCGCACAAAAAAAAGCCCGGCGGGTTAGGCCGGGCTTTCTTATCCACGCCGTAGGAGGGGTACGAGGAGAGCCATAAGCCCTTATGGAAATTATCACACTCCAAATACGATTGCATTGGTGGTTTTACTAATGCCCAGTGAGGTAGCCACCGTCGCGAAGTATCCTGCGAATCATTCCGAGGGAAATCTGATTCGCGTCGCGCTCAGTGCGGTGAAGGCCGGGAAATTGGGCAGACTGGCGTGGCTCGGCGCACCCGCCCGCGCACGGCGACGAGCACTTGTCTCTCGATTGGGCTCCATCGGCAGCGTTTCGGTTTCTGCCTGCTTCGCGATGCCTGCGGCCACGTAAAGCAGGCGCAGCAGCATTGCTGCAGCGGCGACGCAGAAAAGAGTGAAGAATGTGGCGATAAGTGCGGTCGTGATGCTCATAACACCAGATGCTAGACAGACTGCACCCGGTGGTCTGTGCGCAACCGTACAGAAAAAGCCCGGCACGGCGGCCGGGCGCAAACACGCGCAGAACGGACTTCAGGGATTGCCGAGGTAGTCGCGCTTGCCGATCTCGACGCCGTTGTGGCGCAGGATGTTGTAGGCCGTGGTGACGTGAAAATAGATGTTCGGGATTGCGCTGCCGAGCAGGAACTGCATGCCCTTGTAGTGGGTCTCGGTCTCGCCGCGCCGGATGACGATGTCCTTGTCTTCGGTGCCATCGATCTGCGCCGGGCTCACGCTCTGGATGAAGGCCAGCGTCTTAGCGATGCGCGCCTTCAGTTCGGGCAAGGTCTTCTCGTTGTCCTCATGCACCGGGTTCTCGATTCCGGCGAGTCGTGCCACAGCGCCCTTGGCCGTATCACAAGCGATCTGCACCTGCTTGGTAAACGGCAGCATGTCGGGGAACAGGCGGTAGGTCGTCAGCGTGGCCGGGTCGATCTTCCTCGCATCGATATGGGCCTGCGCCTTGTCCAGGATGCTGGACAGGTTGCTCAGAATATTGGCAAAGCGTGGCACGCTGGCCTGGTACATGGACAAAGACATGGAAGATTCTCACTCTCGTTGATACGGCACATGCACGCGCCGGAATCTTACCTGTTCGCACAATCTCAGGCTTGGCGTATTCTTTGCACCAGGGCAGTTGTCGAATAGCCATCGACAAAGGGCAAGGCCAGCGCGCGTCCGCCGTAGGACTCGACGACGCGCGTCTCGGCCAGCTTGCTCATGTCGTAGTCACCGCCCTTGACCAGAATGTCGGGCCGGATTTCAGCGATCAGTTGCAGCGGCGTATCGTCATCAAACCAGGTCACCAGGTTGGTGCTCGCGAGCGCCGCCATGACGATGGCGCGATCGGCTTCGTTGTTGAGGGGCCGGTCCGCTCCTTTGCCGAGCCGGCGGGCGGAGACATCGGTGTTCAGTGCCACCAGCAAACTCGCGCCCAGCGCACGCGCCTGGGCCAGATACAGCACATGACCACGGTGCAGCACGTCAAACACCCCGTTGGTGAACACGAGCGGCCGCGGCAGTCGCGCCACCCGTTCGGCCACGCTCTCGCGCGCGCAGATCTTGTCGGACAGGGCTGTGATGGCGGCTACGTTGCTCATACCCTGCATGCTAGCAGGCCGTCTGCGCTTTCAGCCAAAGGTGCTGTGTTGCAGTTCCGGATTGCGGCGGGGCTCCCACCAGGCGCGGATGGTGGCAAAGACATTTCTGCATCCGGTGCAACGGTATTGGCCGGTCGGCAACAATGCGCCATTGAGCGCACGACCGATCACATGCTGATAGCTCGTAGCGCCGCATTCACGGCATTTGTAGATCGTCTTCGTCTTGTATGTGACCATGGTCGGCACACTTTAGTACCGATCCCGGAACGTGGCACATCGAAACCCGTAAGCCAATGTAAAAGACGTATCGAGCCGATACCCACAGCCTGCTGCGCAGGCGCTGCCGATCAACCGGGTTGTGTGTCCACGAAGCTGGTGCGCTGCATCAGCTTGTCATGCAGCTTTTGCAGATTGGGGTATTCGCTGCGCCAGTCGATCTGGGGAAACCTGAAATCCAGATAGCCGAGGGTGCAGACAACGGCAATGTCGGCCAGCGTGAGGTGGATGCCGGCGCAGAAGGTCTTCTCACCGAGGCCCTTGCTCATGGCCTTCAGGGATGCATGCACCTTGCCCATCTGGCGATCAATCCAGGCTTGGCTGCGCTCTGAGTCGCTGCGCCCGGCCCAGGTCGCTTCCATCCGCGCCAGAAGCAGTGCATCAAGCACGCCATCGGCCAGCGCCTCCCAGGTCTTGACCTCGGCGCGTTCGCGCCCGACCGGAGGAATCAGTTTGCCCACCGGCGACAAGGTGTCCAGGTATTCAACAATCACGCGCGAATCGAACAAGGCCTCGCCGCCTTCCATGACCAGGCACGGGACCTTGCCCAGCGGGTTGGTTTCCGTGATCGTCGCCTGTGCGCCCCATACGTCCTCCGTCACGAAGGCGTAGTCGAGCTTCTTCTCGACCATGACAACGCGCACTTTGCGCACATAGGGGCTGGTGTTGGATCCTAGTAATTTCATGGGCGCTCTGCTGTTGCGGGAACGGTCATTCTATACATGCGCTTACAAGTCGGCAGACCGCTCGCCCGCTGGCAGCGCGCAACCTACAATCCCGTCATGAATTTCTCTGCCATATCAGCCCTGTCCCCGCTCGATGGCCGCTATGCCGCGCGCCTTGCCAAACTCCGTCCTGCCATGAGCGAGCAGGGCTACATGCATCGCCGTGTCCAGGTCGAGGTGGCCTGGTTCATCGCGCTGAGCGACTGCGGCTTTGCCGAGTTCAAACCGCTCTCAAGCGGAGCGCGCACTTACCTCCTGGGCCTGGTGAAGCATTTTTCGGAAGCCGACGGCGAGGCCATCAAGGCGATCGAAAAAGTGACCAACCATGATGTGAAGGCGGTCGAGTACTGGCTCAAGTCGAAGTTCGAGGCGCGCCCGGAACTGCTGGCAGCCGCCGAGTTTGTGCACTTTGCCTGCACCAGCGAAGACATCAACAACACCAGCCACGCCCTGCAACTGAAGGCGGGCCGCGAGCAGGTCCTGCTGCCGGCGCTGGACGCCGTGATCGAGAAGCTGCGCGACATGGCACATGCCTTTGCCGGAGTTGCCATGCTCAGCCGCACGCACGGCCAGACCGCAAGTCCCACCACGGTGGGCAAGGAAATCGCCAACGTCGTGGTGCGCCTGACGTCTGCGCGCGAGAAGATCGCCGGCATCAAGCTCATGGCCAAGATGAACGGCGCGGTCGGCAACTACAACGCCCATCTGTCGGCCTGGCCCGACTTCGACTGGGAAGCCTTTGCGCGCAAGGTGGTGGAAACGCCCGAGCCGCTGGGCCTGGGCCTGAGCTTTCAGCCCTACAGCATCCAGATCGAACCGCACGACTACATGGCCGAGCTGTTCGATGCCGTGGCACGCACCAACACCATCCTGATCGACTGGTCGCGCGATGTCTGGGGCTATGTGTCGCTGGGTTATTTCAAGCAGAAGCTGCGCGAAGGCGAAGTCGGTTCCTCGACCATGCCGCACAAGGTCAATCCGATCGATTTCGAGAATGCCGAAGGCAACCTCGGGCTGGCCAATGCGCTGCTGCGGCACCTGAGCGAAAAGCTGCCGATCAGCCGCTGGCAGCGCGACCTGACCGACTCCACCGTGCTGCGCAACATGGGTGTGGCGCTGGGCTATGCCGTGCTGGCCTACCACTCGCTGAACACCGGTCTGGGCAAACTCGAAATCAACGAAGCGGCGATTGCCGCCGACCTTGACGCCTCCTGGGAAGTGCTGGCCGAGCCGATCCAGACCGTGATGCGCCGCTTTGGCCTGCCCCAGCCCTATGAGCAGTTGAAGAAGTTCACGCGCGGCGAGCCGATGACGCGGGAGCTGATGCAGGGCTTCATCGCCAAGCTGGAGATTCCGGCCGCGGAAAAGCAACGCCTGCTGGCGATGACGCCCGCGAGCTACACCGGCAAGGCGGCTGAACTCGCACGGCGCGCATGAACATGTGCTCACCACTCTGATGGCGACCAAGTCGACCATCTTCAAGGCCAGTGTCCAGATCGCCGACATCGACCACGCCTATTACGCCGACCACGCGCTGACGCTCGCGCGCCATCCGAGCGAGACCGACGAGCGCATGATGATGCGCTTGTGCGCGCTGGCCTTGCATGCGCACAAGCTGCAATCGGTATGTGGCGGCGACGGCGTGCTGAGCTTCGGCGCGGGCTTGAGCGATCCGGATGAACCCGACGTCTACCTGCGCGACTTCACCGGACTCACGCGCCTGTGGATCGAGGTCGGTCAGCCCGAAGACAAGCCTCTGCTCAAGGCCTGCGGCCGCGCCGACGAGGTCGTGCTCTACAGCTTCAGCCAGTCGGCCGAAATCTGGTGGCGCAGCATGGAAGCCAAGCTCGCGCGCGCGCAGAACCTCAGCGTGTGGCGCGTCCCCACGAGCGCCTCGCAGGCGCTCATCCCGATGGCCCAGCGCAACATGCAATTGCAGGCCACGATCCAGGAAGGGGTCCTGATGCTCGGCGACGGCCGCCACAACGTGGACCTGGAGCCGGTTCGCTGGAAATAGGCGCAGGGCCGCAGCGGCGCCAATCCGAACGATGCTATTCTTCGCGCATGAAACTGATCCTGAAATGGCTGCTTAGCGCCAGCGCGCTGCTGGCAGTCGCCTACCTCTACGACGGTGTGGCGGTGCAGAGCTTTCGCTCGGCGCTGATCGCGGCGCTGGTCATCGGGCTGTTCAACATGGTGCTGCGTCCGGTGCTGGTGCTGCTGACCTTGCCGGTCACGATCGTCACACTCGGGCTGTTCCTGTTTGTCATCAACGCCCTGATGTTCTGGGCCGCCTCCGGCGTGCTCGACGGGTTTTATGTGCGCGGCTTTGGTGCCGCGCTGCTGGGCTCGCTGATCTACTCGGGCTTTGGCATCGTCATCGATTCAACGCTCGAGCGCCTGTTCTTTCACGAGTAATTCCACCTGCCGCCGGCGCGTGTCGATGATGGACGCATCGATGTGGTCGGCCGCCGCCGTGTTGCTGCGCGTCTGGCGCAACAGTTCTTGCGCCGCCTTGAAACGCTCCAG
>CAIKMZ010000137.1 GCA_903828665.1 uncultured beta proteobacterium | reverse complement strand
GCGCGCGATGTGGCGCTGCGCCTGCATCCGGATGACCGCGTCAGCGCCAGCAACATCGAGCACCTGCCGATCACCGTGGCCGGCAGCGACCTGATGGTGCCTTTGAGTCAGATTGCGAACATCACGATGGGCAAAGGCCCGGCGAAGATCCAGCATCAGGATGGCAAGCGCATGATCGCCGTTTCTGCCAATGTGCAGGGACGATCTTCCGGCGAGGTCACGGCCGACGCCATGAAGGTTGCCAAGGCAATCGAGTTTCCGGCCGGCTATGGCATCGAGCTTGGCGGCAGCGCACGCGACCAAAAGGAACTGTTCACCGAGATGGCCATTGCCCTGGTCATGGGCATCGGCCTGATGTACCTGATCCTGGTGATGCAGTTCGGCTCCTTCTCCGCGCCGCTGGCGGTGATGCTGTCACTGCCGCTGAGTCTGATCGGCGTCGTGCTGAGCCTGCTGCTGACCCGCAATACGCTCAACCTGATGAGCTTCATTGGCATCATCATGCTGATGGGCCTGGTGGCCAAGAATGCGATCCTGCTGCTCGACTGCGCGCGCAAGGAGGAAGCGCAGGGCACGGAGCGCGAGCTTGCGCTCATGCATGCCGGGCGCCTGCGCCTGCGCCCGATCCTGATGACCACCTTTGCGCTGATCGCCGGCATGCTGCCGGTTGCCATCGGCATCGGGGAGGGCGGCGAGTTCTACCGGCCGCTGGCCATCGCCATCATCGGCGGCACGATCACGTCAACCCTGCTGACGCTCCTGGTGGTGCCGACCTTCTACGACAGCATCGAGATCACATGCGACCGCGCCGTCGCGAAGTTTCACCGCCGCGCGCAGACGGGTAATGCCTTCGTTGCCTTTGTGCTGACGCTGATCGAGGCCTTGCTGGCCTTGCTGCTGCTGCGCTGGGTGTACCGGGCGCTGAAGGCGGGGGTGCGACGAGTCGCGCGCGGGCGTGCCGGCGCCGCGCCATCAGCGTCGCCACACTCGCAACACTGATGGCGTATCCGGTCAAATGGCGCGCATATTCTCGGCGAGGAATTTTTCGACACGGGTCCAGAAGTCCACCTGGTTGGAGACCTTGAGCCAGCCGTGCCCTTCGTCGGGATAGACGACCCATTCCACTTTCTTGTTGTGCGGCGCGAGGGCGTTGCGCATTTTCTCGCCATTGATCAGCGGCACGCGTTGGTCCAGCCCGCCGTAGGCCATCAGCACCGGCTGTTTGATCTCGGCGGCCCGGAGCACGGGTGAGGTGCGCTTGAACTGCTCGGCATCCTTGTCCGGGTCGCCGATCAGTAGGGGCAGGGTGAAGCGCGCCGCGTCGGCGCGGTTGAAATCGGTCCAGGTCACGCTGAACATGAACGAAGGGTCGGTAACGCCAACCCAGTTGATGCCGCAGCGAAACAGCGCCGGCTCCTTGGCCAGGCCCATCATCGTGAGGTAGCCGCCATAGCTAGCACCCGCCAGGCAGATCCGCTTCGGGTCTGCGACACCGTCCTTGATCAGCTGCTGCACACCGTCGGTGACATCGTCCTGCATGCCCAGGCCCCATTGCTTCCAGCCGGCCTGGAACAGCTTGTTGCCGAACCCGGTCGAGGCGCGCGGAGCCGGCATAAACACGGCATAACCGCGTGACACGAGGAACTGCACATTTGCATCCCAGTGCCAGCTGATGGGCCGCACCCAGGGCCCGCCATAGTGCAGCACGACCAGCGGAAACGGGCCGGTGCCGCTCGGCAGCGTCAGCTGCGCCGGGATGGACAGGCCGTCGCGCGCTGTGTAGCGCATGAAGCGCGTCGGACGCATGCGTTCGGCCGCCATCCAGGGTCGCGACTGTGCAATCTGCTCGAGCTTGTTGCCTTGCGGGGTGAACAGCAGGAAGCGGCCCGGATCGCGGTCGGAAGAGGAGTTGACCAGAATGACCGACCCCTCGTGCGCCGAGGGCAACTGCAGGCGGTTGACGTGGTCCGGCAGGGCCTGGTCAACCTGCGCCTGCATCTTGGCCAGTGACTCGTCGATCCAGTAGGTGCCGGGCCGCTCAGCTTCGTAGTCGATGCCGAGCAAGCGCGCACCCCCGGCGCTGAAGCGCAAGCCACCCGTCACGTCGAAGCCCTTAAGTGCGAACACGGGTTGCGGATCGAGGGCGCCGGTCTTCGCGTCAAAGCCGAAGATGGCGGCCGTATCGGACCCGCCGTAGGCGCGGACATACAGTTTCCCCGCGGCATCGAATGACAAGGGCGTCACCGCCGCCGTCGGATTCTCGGGACCGAACTTGAAGATCGTCCGCCACGGCGCCTGTTCGGAATCGCGCAGATGCACGCTGGTCATGTCGTCCACCGTGGCGATGGCGGCACGCGCCACATTGGCACGGTCGACCACCCACTCCTGGACATTGGCCGGACCGCCCAGGGTCATGATCGTGCTGCGCCCGGTCACGGTGTTGAGCCGATACAGGTTGCTGGAGAAACGTCCGCGCGCCTGCATGGAAGGGACGGTCACGATCACGTCGTCGGTCGGTTCGCCTTTATCGACAAAGCGGCCATGAAGGGATGTTCCGGCTGGCAGCAATTTTTGACCCTCCGTCACAAAGCTGCGCTCGACCAGCGGTTTGAAATTGCTGCCATCGCGATCGATGACGAACAAGCCACCGCTGACCTGATCCCCGAGGCCGCGTTCGCGGTCGATCATCGTGAAGATCAGACGCTGGTTGTTCACCCAAGACAAGCTGGCCACGTCGCCGTCGGTGAAACTGGTGACGATCAGAGGTTTTCGCGTCGCCACATCCACCACCGTGATGTTGTAGCGGTCGCGGTATTCGCGCCGTGCGGCAATGGTTCGGCCGTCGGGCGACAGGGTCACGCCCGACAGTTGCGGCCAGCGGAAAAAACTCTTCAGGTCAGGCAAGGGCCCGGCAGCGCTGTCCTGCGCCCAGGCGAGGGGCGCCAGCACCGGTGTGAGGAGGCCGGCGGTGACAACCGAGCGGCGGCGAAGTG
>CAIKMZ010000136.1 GCA_903828665.1 uncultured beta proteobacterium | reverse complement strand
GCGAGATTATAAATCTCGACGCACGATATTTGAGACGGATGGCACCCTTGACGCAGCGCGCGGACCAACGCGGTTGGAGTGTCGGGTTCACCCGGAAAACGGGCGGTTTCCTGGTGGCCGCGCACGACCGGCCAATCGCCCTTTAAATCCGCCAAAAAACCCGTTGCGATCACGTCGGCAGTCCGGCGGCACGCATCTCGTCCATGAGTTCCTGCGCGCGGCCCGCGTCCAGATCGCCCCGCAGCAGCCGACGTATCTCCGCTGGCTTGGCGTCGAACTGCTCGACTAGGCTGCGTAGGTCGTAGCCGTTGCGCGTCAACTGCGGCTCCAATTCGTTGAGTTTACTGGAGAGGACCGCCTCGACGACGCCTGCGGCGATGGGCTTGGCGCCGATCTCGAACCCAGCCTCGAACGCGCGCACCAAGTGTTGGCCGATCTGCAGCGGCGTCTTCAGCTTGGCCGCCAACAGCGTTGCCGCCTCGTCAGTCAGCACGTCGTCAGATGCCACCCCTTCCTTGAGCGAGGCCTTCAGCACCCAGTCGATGTAGTCGCGCTGCCGGTCGCGCAGGCCGCCGAATTCGAACACCGTCGTGCGGTCGCCGATTTCCTCCATCTTGGGCCGGCGCAGGTCGTTCTTCAGTTTGGGGTGGCCGACCAGCACAATGGACAACTGGCCGCCACCCTCGGCCACCAGTTCGATGAGTCGCTTCAGTGCGGTTAGCGTCTTCGGATGGAGATCGTGTGCGTCATCAACGAACAGCGCCACGGGTTTTTTAGCCCGGCGGAACAACTCCTGCAGATCACGCTCCCGCCGTTCCGACTGGCTCGATATCTTGACCGTCTTCTCTGGGGTCAGATCGTAGAACAGGGCGGCTTCCAGCAGTGGCAGGCTGATTTTCGCCTTGTCGATCGACAGCGACCGCGACACGATGACCCGCCCCTCGCGCTCGAGATCGGCCCGCAGCCGGCGCGACAGGATGGTCTTGCCCGAGCCGATGACGGCGGTCAGCGCGATCAGTCGGCCACCCATAATTGCCGCCCGAATGTCGCGCGACACCTGGGCATGGTGCTCGGTCTCGAAAAACCCGGCATCGACTGGCGGGCGCGCCAGGCCGTAGAACCGCATGACCTCGGTCAGCATCAACTAACGCCTCCCTGGCGCCCCTGTGGAAAGCGGTCACGCACGGCTGCCAGGATTTCGGGCCGGGAAAGGCTGCGGTCCAGCAACGCATCGATAAATGCTCTGTCGTCATCCGACAAGGTGGCCAGCGGCACCCTGATCGCTTCGGCGATCGCGCGCCGTGCCGCGATCGGGTTGGCAAAGGCGAGCTCATGGAACGGATCGGGACCCTGGAACGGTCGCACCGGGACTACGGCAACGTCGATCTCGCGCCGGATGCCGGTCATGACCACGGCATTTTCACCCGACAGTGCCGCGCGCGGCAGCGCGAGCTTGCCGGCCAGGGCTGCTACTTGGTCGGCGCGGACCTCGTGGCGCGACTTGCGGTGCTTGCGATAGCGATGCAGCGGGATCGGGCCGTTGGCTGGCCGGAACGGCCCCATGCGCTCCTCGCCATGTTCGACCCACAGTTCTTGGTCGAACAGGCCCCACCAGACCACGACTGTCTCGCCGGCAAGTTCGGCATCGACCTCGTAAGTCACGCCCGCGACGGTCAGACGGCAGTCGATGCCGACCAGGCGTCGCTCCGGCTCGCGCGCGAAGGTGCAGAACCGCTCCCAGGCGCACATCTGCCTGACGCCGTCGGCTGGCAGATGTGCCAGCCAGTCGTCGATACGCGCATGAGGTTCGGACCTGTGGTCGCCCCGGTTGTAGGTGGCGATGAAGCGTGCGAGCCAGCGGTTCGCCTCTGCTTCGGTCTCGGGCTCATGGAAATGGTAGAGCGTCTCGTGCGCGTCCTTCACGGTACGGAATGGCCGCTCGACCTTGCCCTTGGCGCGCGCCGTCGTCCGCCGCCCGTCCGAGCCGGCGGGCATGTGCGGCAATATCTCGATACCGAGGCTTTCCATCACGCGCTTGAACACCGCTGATTTCGTGACCGGCCCGTTGTCGAGGCTGAGCGCGGTCGGGATGCCTTGGAACGGATTCGCCTCGTCGCCAGCCTCCGGCGACTTGGGCGACATGGCGTTGAACAGGAAGCGTAGCGCGGTCTCGACATCCTCGCCGTAGACGCAGCGGTATTCCTGATAGGCGACGCCCGAACGATCATCGACGACAGAGAACAGCATCAGAATGGGCGCACCTTGCCGGTCTGCGTCGATCCAGGCCGGTGTCTTCAGGTGCTTCAGGTCCGATGGGCTCATGTCGAAGTGCCACAGCGCGTTCGCGCACTCGGCCTGGAAGCGGACGGCCGGCGGCTGGCGTGTCATCCGCTCGTGGTCGTAGCCGAGGCGTTGCAGATGGCGATTGACGGTTGAGGCCGTTAGCTTGCCCGGTGCCAGCTTCTGGAAGCCATCCGGCGTATCGACGCCGTGTTCGATCAGAAGCTGCAATGTGCGCACCGTCGACAGGTGGCGCCCTTTCTTGTTGGTGGTCCGCACCTTCATGGCGGCGACGATCTCGCACCAGCGCTCGACCTCGGTTGCCGGCAGCGCGCGTGGACGACCGCGATCGGCGCGATGTGCGTCCTTCGGGCGACGCTCACCACGCAGCAGACGGTACAGTGTGGCGCGGCTGAAGGCGTAGAGCTGCGCCGTAGATGCCATCAGAGCGCCGCGCTCTGGATGGCGCGCCGGCAGCGCAGCGAGGCGGCGGCGCAGGGCCGAAAGCGCCTCGGCCGGCAGGCTGCCGCCTTTCGGCATCACGTCCCTGCGGTCGTATTGGAGTGCCGCGAGGCCGACAGAGGCCGGGAGCGGGTCTTGCCGGCCGCGCCGGGACGATGCGTGCCGTCAAGCACGGCCTGGCCGGCGGCCTTCGGCGTGCCGTCGCCGTTGACGTAGGTGTAGAGGGTGGTAGTCGTAAGGTTCAGGCGCTTGGCTACTTCGGCCGCGACAGCCTTGTGGTCTGCCATTGCCGCCATCGCCATCATTAGCGTGGCGCGATCCATCTTGCGTGGCCGACCGCCCATGCGCCCCCGCGCGCGGGCTGCGGCTAGCCCCGCCATGGTGCGTTCGGCGATCAGTTCGCGTTCAAACTCGGCGAATGCGGCGAAGATGCCGAATGCGAGGCGTCCATTGGCCGTCGTTGTATCGATCTGTGCGCCCGCGCCGGTCAGCACCTTCAACCCGACGCCCCGGGAGCGCAAGTCCTCGACCGTGTTGACCAGATGTCGCAGGTCGCGTCCGAGCCGATCGAGCTTCCAGAGCACCAGCGTGTTGCCGGGCTGAATCGCCTTCAGACAGGCGGTCAACCCAGGGCGGGCGTCGTGGCGACCGGATGCCAAGTCCTCGTAGATACGAGTGGGGTCAACGCCGGCCGCCAGCATCGCGTCCCGCTGCGGCGCCAGCGTCTGGGTGCCGTCCGACTTTGAGACGCGAATATAGCCGATCAGCATCGCCGTACCGAAACGCATCAGGAAAGAAGGAGCCCACCCTGCAATCTAGCGATCAATTCTGCAACGGGTTTTTTGGCGGATTTGGGGGGCGATTGGCCGGTCGTGCGCGGCCACCAGGAAACCGCCCGTTTTCCGGGTGAACCCGACACTCCAACCGCGTTGGTCCGCGCGCTGCGTCAAGGGTGCCATCCGTCTCAAATATCGTGCGTCGAGATTTATAATCTCGC
>CAIKMZ010000135.1 GCA_903828665.1 uncultured beta proteobacterium | reverse complement strand
CGGTGGTGGTGTCGTTCGCCGCGAAAGACGTACACCCCCCCGCCGGTGACGGTTTGCAGTTCGCGCAAGGTTTCCACCGCTTGCGAAGGCAAGGGCACGAGGTGTGGCTTGCCGTTCTGCTTTCCGGTTTTCTCGCGCTTCATCCGTTCGGCGGGAACAATCCACAGCGCCGCGTCAAAGTCGAACTCTACCCATTGAGCGTGCCGCAGTTCCCCCGGACGTAGAAATAACATCGGTGCTAGTCGCAACGCGGCACGCACCACGTGGCTTCCCTGATATCCGTGGCAAGCTCGCAGCAGTTCACCCAGTCGCGAAGGGTCTGTGATTGCCGGGAAGTGCTTCACCACGGGTTTGCGCAAGGCGTCTTTCAGGTCGCGTGCCGGGTTGCTCACAGCGCGGCCTGTGGCCACGGCATAGCGAAACACTTGGCCGCAATTTTCCAAGGCACGGTGCGCAGTTTCGATCACGCCGCGTGCCTCGATTTTGCGCATTACCTCCAACAGTTGCGGTGGCGTGATGCCGCCAGCGGGTTCGCGTCCAAGCCACGGGAAAACGTCAACTTCCAGCCGCCGAATGATCTTGTCGCCGTAGCTGGCTGCCCAGTCATTGCGCCGGGTGTCAAACCATTCGCGTGCGACTTCCTCGAAACTGCCGATTGTGGGTAGGCCGGACGCTTCGCGCTCTTTGGCTTCGCGGGTTTGAACCTGTAGCGCCTTTGTTGCCTTGCGTCGGTCGCTCGGATCGGAACCCGCTGCCACCAACTCGCGGGCTCGGTTGGCTTGTTCGCGTGCTACCTTTAGCCCGGTGTCCGGGTAGGTGCCCAGGCTCAAGGTTTTTCGTTTGCCGTTGATTGTGTAATCAAGGCGCCAGCCATGCGCCCCACCTTTGACGAACAGTAGCAAGTAAAGCCCCTCACCATCGCTTAAACGCTTGCGGGAATCGCCTCGCTTGATGTTGCGAATCGTGGCGTCTGACGGTATCATTGATCGTGCCATGCAGTAACTCCTACAGTAACTTGATTCTGCATCATCAAGGAAACATAGCATTCATGCGACCTGCGGGTCTTCTTTCGGTAGAGCCCCAGCCACCAAATTGGAACCCGCGTGGAACCTTGTTCTATGCGGGTTTTCTCATTTGCAAGTTTCAACTTTTTCTTGCGTCAGTGTGCAAGAGTACGGCACACATCTGCGCCTTCGGCTGAAAAAACCCAACGCGTAATCCGCGTCGCTTGAGGTTGGCAAATCAATACATGATTGCCAATATGGTCCGGCTCTGGCTTGGCCCTTAGCCACTTCACGGAATTTCACCGAGCGGATGCGTTGGCGCGGTAGTTGCTTAGAAGGTGCAACTTCAGATGGAAATGATGCCTTCGCCTCTCAATACCCCCCAATTTTGGGCACAACTGGAATTCTTGCTGACGGAGCCCATACGCTGTCCCGTTCAGGTGAGCCGGTGGCTGGAATTTGTGGTGCAACAAGTGACGACGCTGATGTCCTAGCTGGTGCGGTTAGTCCTGCTATTGGTGCATCAATCCTTGCCGCAGCAGGCTAGTCGTCGTCGAGTAAATCCTGTACCGGGTGCGACTGATTCACGACGACTTCAACTGAATTCCGGACTTGTTGCTGAGTTTCTGGTTGCGCAGAGGCACCTGTTGCGGTCCCTGAAATCACAGCACCCGGGCCGCCCGCCGCATCGGTCATTGCATGCAGTTCGGTCACAGCAAGGATTCCAACCATGGCAGACACTGCGAGCAGGCCGAAGACTCCAAAGAATGCTTTCATTTCAGGACCTCCGTGAGTTTTGGATAGCCTCATGCAAAACTGATGCCAGAAATTGGTGGTCGCCGAACGCAGGGTAGTGGGCCGGGCAGAGAACTCAAGATTTCTTTGTGCCGATGCTGGCCTTGACCAGCGACCAAAATCGCAAAGGGCACGCGCACGGGCACGTGCACGTGCTGGCGATTTGATCGAACGCAGTGCCTTGATTACAACACCCAACCGAAGCACCGCTTTGACCGTTGGTCGATCTTCGTGCGACTGAGACGGTCGGTCGCCTTTGGCGACGACCTCGATTCGCCTTCGCGCATTCACAGACGAGAGTTTGTCGCGGGGAAAAGACAGTTTCATTAGTCCAATCGGACTATCGACCGCACCCTCTCTGACCCATAGCATTGAATTCGAATCCGCATCATGGGTTCAGGAAAAAAAACAATGCGTATTGAGTGGTGGCTCGAGGAGAGCGCGCCAGATTGACGGGGTCGTCGTGTGTTCAGTTGGGGCTGTGGCGCTCATGGTGGGCGCCGGTAGACGCGTGTGCGTTCAAGCCGGTGCCAAGCGGTGGGCTGATTGGTGTAATTGGCGATTGCGTTGAGGTCGTTTTCCTGCTAGCGGCGCAGTCATCTTAATCAGATGAAAAATTGGCAAAATAAAGAAAGTTCGCAACTCAATAACGTTTACCATTGCCTCAAGAGGGACGGATGTCCTCTTCTTTTTTATAAGGGAATCAACGCATCGAAGCCCACTGCGCCATGCGCTCAAGTTAGGTTTTGTCACTGATCAGTCATGGCGCTATTTTTGCCCTTTCTCTCACCAGGAGAGTTTCAGCTCTATCACCGCACGGTCGCGCACGCGGTAACGGTGCGCAGCCATCTCGATGCGCTGGTGTGGCTGCAGGGCGATATGCAACGCTACCTGCCGCATGCCTGCATGTCAGCACGGTAGGCGCGGATGGTGTTAGGGGCGTAGGCACCATCGACGTGTGCAAGGGTTTGTAGAAGCTTTGTTGTGGCGCTATCATTCATATAAGAATTTCACATCTAAACGATATAAAACACATCATACATGATGTAATAAATGATATCAAGTTGCCAAGTGAGGGCTGCTCGTGCCCTATTGCGATGGAGTGCTTTGGATCTTGCTCAAAGATCAGGCATAGGTGTCGCAACAATTAGGAGGTTAGAGCTTGTCGATGGAGTACCTTCGAGCAATGCCCGCACCCTTATGCAGATTCAGCACTCGCTTGAGGCGGCCGGCATCGAATTCATCGGCACTCCCGACGACGGACCGGGCCTCAGGCTGCGCAGGAAATAGCTGCATTGCCGCCTCACGACGGAGCGATCATCCGGCCGAGATAAAGACGATCAGGCCTTTGTGAGCGCCAGCAGTTCACCCATGGCGGTCGAGAGCTGCCGGTTGATGGTCGTCTGGTAACGCATCAGACTGTCGAGCTTGTCCAGGTCCGGCGTGATCTCGTCCTCCGCAGAGCTAATCAGCGGCACGACTTTCTTGAGCTTCTCGATGGTCATTCTGTAGTGCCAGAGCTGCAGTCCAAACCAGGAGGCCGAGCGCTGCAGGGTCTGCACGCTGACGCTCGTCAGTTCGGGCCTCTCGTACGGCTTTTCTTGCGCGGCACAGTCGAGTCCTTTAATAATCACGCGGATGTTGTGACTGAATTTTGGCTTGCCCTGCGCCTCGGGTGGTTCCACTTGCCTGCTCGACAGGTATTCCTCGAGCGTCTCCCGTCGCTCCTGTGCCTGGTCGATGATGTGGCCGCAAAAGATTGGCAATCGATCGGCAAAATCCTGATGCGTCGTCAGCATCTCGATCCGGTCGACGTCATCGAGCTCGATTGCAACATCAATGATCTTCTCGTTGAAGAACTCACCAAGGCTGCCGCGCATGTCGCGCCCCAGCATGCGCCTGGCGAGGACGGCCCTCTCGCCGTCCGACAGATCCAGGTCCAGAGCCACCTGCTTGCCAACAATGGTCCTGCTGCGAGCGGCGACAAAGGCCGCATCGATCACGCCCTGGATCCGCTCGAGCTGGACCCTGAGCCTGGCAATCCTCTCGATCTGCATCTTCACAAGCGGGTTAGGGGAGGGGTAGTGCGCCCTCAGATCCTTCAGCATGCCCTCAAAGCTCTCGCTCTCCTCGGCTGTCAGCCAGCGCTTGCTGGTCGCGCCGTGGGTCAGGGCATTCTGGGAGGAGACGGCCTTGCCCTGAGCGCTCCTGGGCCCGGTCGGCGCCGACTTGGCGCCCTTGCCGGCTACCACCTTCTGGGGGAGCGATTTCTTGGCTGTGGTCATGGGCTAATTCTGTCAAATTTTTTCCAGGGGTGGTTGCAAACTTCAAGTCGCTTCCAATTGGCAAATGATTCGCATTGAACCAAAAAATAGCTATTTTGCAAAACGAACTCCCGGTGGGACAAGGGCCACCTCAACAGCCCAGCACCCGTTTTGGGCTATTTGTTTGCCTATTAGACAAGGCCTGGACTTCAGGTCGGTGAACGCTAAATCCTCCTACCGCTCAGGCCCCCACGCCCGGCCAGACAGGGCGCAGCGGTTGCGACGGACAGTACTCGCCAGCGCATCGCCTTGCGGCTGCGACCGTGCAATCCCGCAGCGCCCAGAACAACGCGGCAATCGTGCGCGGCGCGAAGAACCTTCGCATCCCAGTCAACAGTTCGTTTCGAGCAGAAGTCGCATATGCCCCGACCGGGGCTCGGTGTCGCATATGCCCCGACCGGGGCTCGGTGTCACATATGCCCCGACCGGGGCTCGGTGTCGCATATGCCCCGACCGGGGCATATACAAGCGCGCCGGCGCGGCGCACAATGCAGTCGGTATGAAATCAGTCCAGGTTCAATATCCTTTTGATCAGGAATCCATGCCATCCACGTCGGTTCACGCCGCAGACGATGACTCCTACCGCACGATGATTGACGCCGCGCGGGAGGCCATCGCGGTCCATCGCGACGGCAAGCTGATCTACGTGAACCGCGCCGCCATCCGCATGCTGGGCGCCGGCTCGGCACAGGACCTGCTGGGCCAGCCGGTCCTGGAGCGGGTGCACCCCGATTTTCAAGGGGTGGTGCGCACGCGCCTGGCCGGCCTGTCGGCGCAGACCCCGACCACGCCCCTGATGGAGGAGCGGTTCATCAGGCTCGACGGCACCGAGTTTGACGTCGAGGCCCAGAGCACCTGGATCACCTATGGCGCGCAGCCGGCAATTCAGGTCGCCATGCGCGACATCACGCTGCAAAAGCAGCGCCAGCACCAGCTTGAGGAGCTGGCCCATTTCGACCCGCTCACCAGGCTGCCCAACCGCGCGCTGCTCTCGGACCGGCTGCAGCAGGCGATGACGCAGGCGCAGCGCCGCGGCCAGCGCCTGGCGGTCGTGTTTCTGGACCTCGACGGCTTCAAGGCCATCAACGACCGCCACGGCCACGACGCCGGGGACCAGTTGCTCACGGCGCTGGCCGCCAACATCAAGCAGACGCTGCGCGACGGCGACTCGCTGGCGCGCCTGGGTGGCGACGAGTTTGTGGTGGTGCTGCCCGATCTGGCCGATGTGGCAGCGAGCGAGCCGATGCTCAACCGCCTGCTCGCAGCCGTGGCGCGCCCGGTGCCCTTCAATGACCAGCAGCTCCAGGTCACGGGCTCTTTGGGCGTGACTTTCTTCCCGCAGGCGCAGGAGGTGGCGGCTGATCAGTTGCTGCGCCAGGCCGACCAGGCCATGTACCAGGCCAAGCTGGCGGGCCAGAACCGTTACCGCGTCTTCGATTTGGAACTTGACCGCAGCGTGCGTGAGCACCATGAGAAGGTGCAGCGCATCCGCAGCGCGCTGGCCGCGCAGGAGTTTGTCCTGCATTACCAGCCCAAGGTGAACCTGCGCAGCGGCACCATCGTGGGCGCCGAGACGCTGGTTCGCTGGCAGCATCCGCAAAAGGGTTTGCTCGCGCCCATGGAGTTCCTGCCCGTGATCGAGAACCACCGCCTCGCCATTGAGCTCGGAGAGTGGGTGCTCGGCGCCGCCCTGCAGCAGATGGCGCATTGGCAGGCCGATGGGCTGGAGCTGCCGGTCAGCGTCAATGTCAGCGCGCATCATCTCAAGCAGGAGGGTTTTGCCGCTCGACTGGGCATGCTGCTGGGCGCACACCCGCAGGTCAAGCCGTCGTGCCTGCAGCTCGAGATGCAGGAGAGCAGCACGCTCGAGGACATGGCCGACATGGCGCGCGTGATCGATGCCTGCGCCGGCCTGGGGGTGGGCTTTGCCCTGGCCCGCTTCGGCGTCGAGTCGTATTCGCTGAGCCACCTGCTGCGCTTGCCGGTCAAGCTGCTCAAGATCGACCAGATGTTCGTGCGCGAGATGCTCAACGGCCCTGACAACCTGGCCGTTCTGGAAAGCCTGATCGGGCTTGGCACGGCGTTTCGCTGTCAGATCATTGCCGAAGGGGTGGAGACCCCGCAGCAGATCGCCAAGCTGCTGCAACTCGGGTGCGATCTGGCCCAGGGCTATGGCATCGCGCGCCCGATGCCGGCAGCCGAGATGCCCGCCTGGGTGGCGGCCTGGCTGGACAACCCGACTGCGACCACGCGGCCCGATGCGCGCCGAATTGATGACGCCATCCTCTATGCCGGCGTCGAGCACCGCGCCTGGGTTCTGGCCATCGGCGAGTACCTGCGCGGTGAGCGCCAGGCGCCCCCCGGTCTTGAATCCGGGCAATGCCACTTCGGCCAGTGGCTGCAGGGCGAAGGGCTCTCGCGTCACGGTAACGCGCCGGTATTTGCCGAGATCGAAGCCCTGCACCAGCGCTCGCATGATCTGGCGGCGCACCTGTGTGCGCTCAAGGCGCAGGGCAGGGCCGAGGAGGCGCAGCTCGGACTCGCCGAACTCCAGGGCCAGCGCGAGACGCTGTTCGCATACCTGAAGACGCTGGTGTAGGATCGAATCGTCCTAATGCCATTTCCAAAGCGCGCTGCCCACTCATGATTTTTGTCACCGGCGGGGCCGGTTATATCGGCTCCCACACATGTGTCGAATTGCTGAGTGCGGGTCACGACGTCACCGTTTTTGACAACTTCTGCAACAGCCAGCCCGAAGCCCTGGCGCGGGTGGAGCGCATCACCGGCCGCAAGCCCACGCTGGTGCGCGGCGACATCCGCGACTCTGCCGCCTTGACCGCGGCCCTGCGCGCCAGCGGTGCGACGGCCGTGATTCATTTTGCGGGGCTCAAGGCGGTAGGCGAATCGGTGCAAAACCCGCTCGCCTATTACGACAACAACGTCGTTGGCACGGTTCGACTGCTGGAGGCGATGGCGGCGTGCAGCGTCAAGACCCTGGTGTTCAGTTCGTCGGCGACGGTCTATGGCGACCCGCAATTTCTGCCGCTGACCGAAGACCACCCGCTGTCGGCAACCAACCCCTATGGCCAGACCAAGCTGGTGATCGAAAACATGCTGCGCGATCTGTACCGCAGCGACCCGGCCTGGCGAATCAGCATCCTGCGTTACTTCAACCCGGTGGGTGCCCATGCCAGTGGGCTGATCGGTGAAGACCCGCAGGGCACACCGAACAATCTGTTGCCCTTTGTGGCTCAGGTTGCCGTCGGGCGCCGGGAATTCCTGAACGTGTGGGGCAATGATTACGCCACGCCCGATGGCACCGGGGTGCGCGACTACATCCATGTGGTGGACCTCGCGTTAGGCCACCTCAAGGCGCTCGAGCGCTTGCAGCGCCACGCCGAGTGCATGGCGGTCAATCTGGGCACCGGTGTCGGCTACAGCGTGCTGGAGATGGTGCGCGCGTTTGAGAAAGCGTGTGGCAAACCGGTGCCCTATCGGGTGGGTCCGCGCCGCGCAGGTGATATTGCGTCCTGCTACGCTGACCCCGCACAGGCCCTGGCGCTGCTGGGCTGGCGCGCCGAGCGTGGGCTTGAGGCGATGTGCGCGGACGCCTGGCGCTGGCAGGCGGGCAACCCCGACGGGTATCGACAGTGAGCGGGCAGTGAGCGGGCAGTGAGCGCAACAATCCAATTGTCCGGTGGCACCAAGGTGACATTCAGGGCGGCCAGAAAACGCCAATCGACCGGTTTGCGCGCGGCGCGAGACGTAAGATAACGGCTACTGACCCAAGCGTCCGATTGCGGGCCGTGCGTCAGGGTCTCGCCTGATCTGCCAACCAACTCAACCCATTCTGATCATGACCAATCCACGCCTGCTCAAGAAAGTTTGTCTCATCACGGGGGCCGCCCAGGGTATCGGGCTGGCCACGGCGCTCAAGTTTGCTGCGGAGGGCGCCACGGTCATCATCTGCGACATCAAGCAAGCCGGTGTCGACGAGGCAGTCGCGCAGTGCCGGGCCCTTGGCGCGAGTGCCGCCGGCCTGCTGGTGGACGTGACGCAGCGTGCCACGGTCGATGCGGCGGTGGCGCAGGTCATCGCGCAGTTCGGACGCATCGACGTGCTGGTGAACAATGCGGGCATCACACAGGACGCGCGGTTGCAGAAGATGACGCTCGAGCAGTTCGACCGCGTGATCGACGTGAACCTGCGCGGTGTCTTTCACTGCTCGCAGGCGGTGGCCGACATCATGGTGGCACAAGGCAGCGGCGTCATCCTCAACGCCAGTTCCGTGGTCGGCCTCTACGGCAATTTCGGCCAGACCAATTACGCCGCCACCAAGTTCGGTGTGATCGGTTTCACCAAGACCTGGAGCCGCGAACTCGGGCCCAAGGGCGTTCGCGTCAACGCCGTGGCGCCAGGTTTCATCACAACGCCGATGGTGGCAGCCATGCCGGAGAAGGTGCTGCTGGGCCTGCAGGCCAAGGTGCCGCTCGGGCGTCTGGGCACGCCCCAGGAGATCGCCAATGTCTACGCCTTCCTCGCCAGCGACGAGGCCAGTTATATCAACGGCGCGGTGATCGAGGTCTCAGGCGGCATGTCACTCTGATCGGGATCGGCCCATTGGCGGGCGATTGAGAATTCGCAAAACCGCGCTCTTGGCGAGCGCTATATTCAGGTCGTGCTTCGTTAGGGTTTCCGCAAGGTTTTCCAGTGATGCACAGTGCTGGGGGGTTCAAGCAATTGAGCCGAGTCTTGGTGCTCCACACCAAGACGGATGAGGACGTCCCCAGACGCGCCAGCCCGACAAGCTGACCTGGGTTCCTCGCCATCGCCGCCAGCCCCTGAAAAGGCTGGCGGGTCGTTTTTGTGAGGTGTGAAATGAAGCATCAGCCAAGCACGGTTCGCAGCGCAACTGCCGCTGCAGAAAAAACGAGGGAGGTGCCACGTCCGGCCTCCAGGACCAAGACCGATGACGCGCCGAAAGTCCGCGCCATGGACGATGACGAGGGGCGGATGAACTTGATCCGGGAGACGGCCTATTCCCTATATGTGGCGCGCAGCTGTGTCGATGGGCATGAGCTCGATGATTGGCTGCAGGCCGAGGCCCAGGTCAACCAGATGGCGGCACGCGGCGCCTGACCTTGGGCACCGGCGTCAGGAAAGCTGAAGCGAGTTCGGCTTGTTCATGCCCGCCATGGGTAGGCGAACCGTGAGCACGCGGTTGCTGAGGCTGGCTTCGATCTTGTCGATCTCGACATCGCAGGGCAGTGCGGTCATCCGTTCAAACGCGCCGTCGGCGCCGGCCAGGTCGGGGCTGGTATCGGCGCTGCTGTCGCGCAGCGTGCGCTTTGCGCCGCTCAGGTGCAGCAACCGGCCTTCGATGCTGGTTTGACAGTCACTTAGCTCCCGAAAATGAGGTTCGATGCATGGCTCTGTCACAGCCGTGCGCCAACTCTAGAACAAGCCACACGCCACACGACGCGATTTGCGATTGCGCAATGCCGCGCAAACAATCGCGGCCGGTCAAAGTGGTGGCGCTGGTCAGCGATTGACGAAACTGCCCGATTTGCCACCGTGCTTTTCCATCAGTTTCACATCGGTGATGGTCATGCCGCGGTCCACTGCCTTGCACATGTCGTAGATCGTGAGCAGGGCCACTTGTACCGCTGTCAGCGCCTCCATCTCGACGCCGGTCGGTCCCACGGTTTCCACCGTCGCGGTGCAGGTGATGTTGGCAGCGCTGGTCGCGCCTGCCTTCGCAATCTCGAACTCGACCGCAACCCGGGTCAAGGCCAATGGGTGGCACAAAGGTATCAGTTCGCTGGTCTTCTTGGCCGCCATGATGCCCGCGATGCGCGCGATACCCAGTACATCACCCTTCTTCGCACTGCCGGACTCGACGATGGCCAGCGTGGCGCTTTGCATCTCGATGCGGCCGCGGGCAATGCCGACACGATGCGTGCTGGGTTTGGCCGCCACGTCCACCATGTGGGCCTGGCCCTGCGCGTCAAAATGGGTGAGTGTGTTCATAAGCAGATTCGCCGGGGTTGGAATTTGTGTGCAAATGCAAGATTTACAGAACGGTTACAGTGAGCCGGCATCATACGACCATGCGATGCTTTCCTATCCTCAATCATGGCGCCTGAACGCCGACCGTCGGAAGTGGCCTTGAATCCGCACATTCAATCAAGCAGGACCTTGTTCCCGAGGCGAACAGCCCGACTCGTCGCGATCCTGTCTGCGCTGAGTGTGATGGGCCTGTCGCCCTCGCAGGCCCAGGCGCCGGCGCAGGATGCGGGTGTGGCGGCTCGGCCCGCCGGGCTGCAACTGCCCACCTTGGGTGACGGCAGCGAGATGACCAGCAGTGCCGAGCGTCGGATCGGCGACCGCATTGCGCGCGAAATCTACCGGGATCCGGACTACATCGATGACCCGGTGCTGGCCGAATACGTGCAGGGCATCTGGCAGCCACTGCTGGCGTCCGCGCGCGCCCGTGGCGACCTGTCGCGCGAACTTGAGGAACGGTTTGCCTGGGAGGTCATGCTCGTGCGGGACCGCACGGTCAACGCGTTCGCCCTGCCGGGGGGCTATCTTGGCGTCCATCTGGGACTGGTTGCCGTCGTGGCCAGCCGCGATGAATTGGCCTCGGTCCTGGGGCACGAACTGAGCCATGTCACGCAGCGGCACATTTCGCGTCTGATCGCCAAACAGGGCCAGCAGACACCGTGGATGATCGGCGCGATGATTCTCGGGATTCTGGCCGCCAGCCGCAGCCCCGATGCGGGCAGCGCCATGATCGTTGGCGGGCAGGCGCTTGCCGCGCAGACCCAGCTCAATTTCTCGCGCGACATGGAGCGCGAGGCCGACCGTGTCGGCTTTGGCGTCATGACCGAGGCCGGCTTTGACCCGCACGGTTTTGTGTCGATGTTCGACAAGTTGCAACAGGCCTCGCGTCTCAATGACAACGGCGCCTATCCTTACCTGCGCAGCCACCCCCTGACCACCGAGCGCATCGCCGACATGCAGTCACGCCAGCCATTGATCGCGGCAACACCCGCCAGCGCGCGGCTGAGCGCCGAGCACGCCATGATCAGCGCGCGCGCGCGCGTGCTGTCCAATCCGGGCGTCGACGCGCTGCATTCCATTGCGGTCGAGGCGCAGGGGGTCCAGTTGGCCACGCTGGCGCCAGCGCGCCAGGCCGGCATTCTGTATGGCGCAGCGCTGGCTGCCAGCCGCCTGCGTGACTTCGGCATGGCCAGGGACTTGCTGGCGCGCTTGACGCCGCTCGCGCAGGCCGATGCAGCGGCAGCGCGCCTGGTGCGTCTGCTGGCGCTGGAAGTGGCGCTGGCGTCAGATGATGCGGTGCGCGCGGCAGCCTTGATGAAGGCCGGTGGCGCCGGGTTGGCGGGTGATGCCGGCAGTTCCGGGCCGCAGCGGCGGCCCGAGTTGTTCCTGAGCGCGCAGTTCGTCATGCAGGGCGCACAGCCGTCCCAGCTCAGCGATGTGGCGCAGCGCCTGCAGGTCTGGGTTCTTGCGCATCCGCAGGATGCGCAGGCGTGGCAGTTGCTCTCAAGCGCCTGCGCGGCGCAGGGCCAGACGCTGCGCGCCATTCGCGCCGACGCCGAGGCCCAGATGGCGCGGCTCGATTACCCGGCAGCGCTGGAGCGTTTCAAGGCGGCGCAAGAACTGTTGCGCCAGACGCGCAGCAACACGGCGGCGGCCGACCACATCGATGCGTCCATCATCGACACGCGCCGGCGGCAGGTGGAATTACTCGTGAAAGAACAGGCGCTCGAGCGT